>CAZNLL010000017.1:0-42740 GCA_964573885.1 uncultured Desulfobacteraceae bacterium
CGGCGAAGGCTTTACCAAGGGATCGGCCGGGGGGATTACAATGTGATTATCGGAACCCAAGCCCTGATTCAGGAAGGACTGGCCTTTGCCGGGCTGGGCCTCGTCATCATTGATGAACAGCACCGCTTTGGGGTAAGACAGCGCGCCCTATTGGGCCGAAAGGGTGAGAACGCCCATGTCCTGGTTATGACGGCCACCCCCATTCCCCGGACCCTGGCTCTCACCCTTTACGCCGATCTGGAACTCTCAGTGATCAGGGAATATCCGGCGGGACGTCGGCCTGTGATCACCCACTTGGTGGGGGAAGCAAAGAAAAGAGAAATCTACCGGGTGGTCAAGGATTGTTTGACCCGGGAAGAGCAGGTCATGGTTGTATGTCCCGTTATCGAAGGATCTCAGGACCTGGATCTGAAAAACGCCCTGGACATGCACCGGAAATTAGAGAGGCTTTTTCCCCCGCCCTTTCAGGTGGGTTTGATCCACGGGCGCCTGGCGCCGGAGGAAAAAGACCGGGTTATGGAGCATTTCAGGACCGGAGAAATCCAACTCTTGGTGGGGACCACGGTCATAGAAGTCGGGATCCATGCACCCAAGGCGACACTCATGGTTGTTGAGCACCCTGAACGCTTCGGGCTCACCCAGCTTCATCAATTAAGGGGCCGGGTGGGAAGGGGACAAAGCCAGGGACGATGCCTGCTGGTGGCTCCCAAAGGGCTGTCGCCGGAAGCCCTTTCAAGGCTTGAGATTCTGGCCCAATGCCATGACGGGTTTGAGATCGCCCAGAGAGACCTGGAACTGCGGGGACAGGGCGAGCTCACGGGGCTCAGGCAGGCAGGGCCCGGGGAACTGGACCTCACAGAGGTTCTGGGGGAACCGGAACTGCTCAGGACCGCACGAAGGGAGGCGGAGCGGGTGGTTGAGGACGATCCCGGCCTCTGCAGGCCGGAAAACAGGAGCCTTGCGCCGCTCATCCGAGGGGACCCCCGGCGGCCCCTGGATCTATAAACCCCGTTATCGCAAACTCATTAAACCACCTTGAGATCTAAATGGGGTAAAAAGAAACGATTATGCCGTTCTGCATCCCAAATCCTTAAGCATATTCCATGCAACAACAGGGTAAATAAGAATTTTGATTTTTTTTATGTGATCTGTAATAATTATAAATTTATGGTTTTCTAACCCAAACTTGTACAAGGAGATGTGGCCGATGCAAGAATTTAGGCGGATGAGTCGCCTGCCCCCTTATGTGTTCACCATCGTAAACGACATCAAGATGGAAGCCAGGCGCAGGGGGGAGGACATCGTGGATTTGGGCATGGGTAATCCCGATATACCAACCCCCCGGCATATTGTGGATAAGTTGATCGAGGCCGCTGAGAAGGGTCACAATCACCGGTATTCCGCCTCCAAAGGGATTACCAAACTGAGACACGCCATCTGTGACTGGTATAAGAGGCGTTTTGATGTGGACCTGGACCCGGATGAAGAGGCCATTGTCACCATCGGAGCCAAAGAGGGCCTCTCTCACCTGGTGTTGGCCACCATCAGCCCGGGAGATGTGGTTTTTTCCCCGAACCCCACCTATCCCATTCATCCCTACTCGGTGATCATCGCCGGAGGGGATCTCCGGAGCATCCCTATCGGACCGGGAAGGGATTTTTTCGAGGACCTGTTGACCGCAACCAAACAGACCTGGCCCAATCCCAAGATGCTGATTATTTCCTACCCCCATAATCCTACCACCGCGGTGGTGGAACTGGACTTTTTCGAAAAGATCGTGGATTTCTGCCGGGAGCATGACATGATTGTGGTTCACGATTTTGCCTATGCAGACCTGGTCTTTGACGGGTACAAGCCTCCCAGTTTTCTCCAGGTTCCCGGAGCCAAAGAGGTGGGCGTGGAGCTTTTCAGCCTTTCCAAAAGCTATTCCATGCCCGGGTGGCGCGTGGGTTTTTGCGTGGGAAATCCCCATCTGGTGGCCGCCCTCAGAAGGATCAAGAGTTACCTGGATTATGGGGTGTTTCAGCCCATCCAGATCGCGGCTATTATCGCCCTCAACGGCCCCTATGACTGCGTGGAGGAGATCGTGGACACCTACCGCGAGCGCCGGGACGTACTGGTGGACGGTTTGAACCGCATCGGGTGGTCCATAGAAAAACCAAAGGGGACCATGTTTGTGTGGGGCAGGATCCCGGAACAGTTCAGGTCCATGGGTTCTGTGGAGTTCTCCAAAATGCTCATCGAGAAGGCCAAGGTGGCCGTGTCTCCGGGTATCGGCTTTGGAGAATACGGGGATGACTATGTGCGTTTCGCCCTCGTGGAAAACCCCCACCGCACCAGGCAGGCCATCAGGGGGATCAAGCAGATATTCTAGGCGTTCAGGGGGCCGCATCAATCCAGGGGGAGAGGATCGGCATGTTACGCATCAACGTGGGGATCATTGGATTCGGGACCGTGGGCTCCGGGACCTATGAGGTGCTCACCGGGAACCAGGACCTGATTACAAGGCGGGTGGGTGCGGAAGTCAGGGTGAGGCGGATCGCGGATATAGACACGCACACAGACAGGGGGGTGCCTGTAAGCCCTGGACTTCTGACCGCGGAGGCCATGGAGGTCATTGAGGACCCTGAGATCCATGTGGTGGTGGAGCTTATAGGGGGACTGGACAGGGCCAGGGAGTACATCCTGGCGGCCATGGAAAGGGGCAAGCATGTGGTGACCGCCAACAAGGCCCTCCTGGCGGAGAAAGGGACCGAGATCTTCGAGACCGCGGCGAGAAAGGGTGTGGCTCTGGCCTTCGAGGCCAGTGTGGGAGGGGGAATCCCGGTTATCCGGGCCATGCGGGAAGGTTTGGCGGCCAACCGAATCGAGACCATTATGGGTATTCTCAACGGCACTTCCAATTATATCCTGACCCGAATGACCCAGGAGGGGCTTCCCTACCGGGAGGCGGTCAAGGAGGCCGTGGCCCTGGGCTATGCAGAGGATCCTCCCACCCTGGATGTAAACGGAACAGACGCGGCTCACAAACTGGGCATCCTCATATCCATCGCCTACGGGCAGGCCGTGCCCTTTGAAGAGATCTACCGGGAGGGCATCGATCGGCTGACGCCGGAAGATATCCAGTTCGTCCGGGAATTCGGGTACTCTTTGAAACTCCTGGCCGTGGCAAGGGATATGGGAGGGCAGGTGGAAGCAAGGGTTCACCCCGCCCTGATCCCTCAAGGCCATATCCTGGCCAACGTGAACGGGGCCTATAACGCCATTTACCTGGAAGGCGATTTCGTAGGCCCCAACCTTTTCTATGGACTGGGGGCCGGAAAGAGACCTACAGGGAGTGCGGTGGTCTCCGATATCATGGCCCTGGCAAGGCACATCAGGCAGGGACTGAAGACCCCCCTGCCCCCCTTGGCCCATGTGGAACCTTCCCGGAGAGAGATTGTGATCCGGCCGCTCAAGGACCTGGTTGCGGCTTACTATTTCCGGTTTTCAGCCCTGGATAAACCCGGCGTCCTTTCAAAGATCGCGGGAATTTTGGGGGAACACCAGATCAGTATTTCTTCGGTGATCCAGAAGGGGCGGGACCTGAAAGGGTCCGTCCCCATTGTGATGCTTACCCACGAGGCCCGGGAAAGCAATGTGCAGGAGGCCATTTCATTGATAGACAGATTGGACGTCCTCACGGATGGGACGGTCATTGTTCGTGTGGAAGGGGAATCGAGTGGCGGGACAGGGGCCTGAGGGGATCAAATACGTGGTGCTCATAGGGGATGGAATGGCCGATTATCCCCTGAGAGAACTGGATGGAAGGACGCCTTTGGAAGCGGCCCATACCCCCCACATGGATCGCATCGCGGCCTGCGGTCTGGGGCTTGCCCGGACCATTCCCGCAGGTATGGAGCCGGGCAGTGATGTGGCCAACCTGTCTCTCCTGGGGTATGATCCCTCCATCTATCATACCGGCCGCGCCCCCCTGGAGGCGGCCAGCATGGGTGTGGAACTCCTTGCCCGTGATGTGGCCTTTCGCATGAACCTGGTTACCCTGGAGCACAGATCGGAGCACGAAATCCTCATGAAGAGCCACAGCTCAGGGGATATCACCACCCAAGAGGCGAAGCCCCTGGTGGAGAGCCTGGGCCGGGCCATGACACGGCCCGGTGTGGCCATTTACCCCGGGGTGGCCTATCGGCATCTTCTGGTGTGGGACCAGGGACCCGAAAAGGCCCACACCATCCCGCCCCATGATGTGCTGGATCAAAATATGGCCCCCTACCTTAATCATTCTGGAGACAATCCCATTCCGGGCCTGATTCGTCTTTCCTGGGGTATTTTAGAGGGAGAGCCGGTCAACAGGCAGAGAAGGAGCAGCGGTCTCCAGGAGGCTAATTCCATCTGGCTTTGGGGGCAGGGCAAGGCCCCGAAGTTCCCTTCCTTTTATGAAAAATACGGCCTCCACGGCGGGGTTGTCTCCGCGGTGGACCTCCTGAAGGGGATAGGCATTTACGCCGGCTTTGAGCCCGTCCATGTGGCCGGGGCCACCGGGTACCTGGACACCAATTATCGCGGCAAGGCGGAGGAGGCCCTTAAGGCGCTGGAGCGTCTGGATTTTATGTTTGTCCATGTGGAGGCCCCGGACGAGGCGGGCCATAACGGCAGTTATCAAGAAAAGATTCAGGCCATTGAGGCCTTTGATGAAAAGGTGGTGGGAGGGATCCTTGAATGCCTGTCCCGTTTTGATGATTACCGGGTCATGGTGGCCAGCGACCATCTGACCCCGGTGATCAAGAAGACCCATACGGCTGAACCGACGCCTTTTGCCTGGGGGAGCCGCAGGCAGCTCGAATCGCGGACCGGGGGCCCGGGCTTTCATGAAGGGAACGCCGGGGACTCGGGCCTCTTTTTTGAAAGGGGTTTTGACCTCATGCCTGCCTTTCTGGGCCTCGCTTAAGCCCTTGACATGCCCCTTTTTTTTAACTACGTTGCCCGTGGCTGCCGCGACCTGGAAAGGCGGGACGCAGAAAAAATCCAGAAAAAGGAGATGAAGAGATGAAGATACTTTTTTTCGGCCCGAATGGGAGTGGGAAAGGGACCCAGGGAGCTATCGTCAAGGAAAAATATGGCATCCCCCACATTGAGACCGGCGTGATCTTCAGGGAGAATATTTCGCAGGGAACAGAGCTTGGCAAAGAGGCCAAGGCCTACATTGACCGGGGCGAACTGGTGCCCGACAGTATTACCGTTCCCATGATTCTGGCCCGCCTCAAAGAGGATGACTGCAAAAACGGCTGGCTCCTGGACGGTTTTCCAAGAAATCTTGCTCAGGCCCAGGAACTGAACAAGGCCCTCAAAGAGGAGGGCATCGACCTGGATATCGTCATTGAAGTGGTCTTGGACAGGCAGATTGCAAAGAACAGGATTATGGGCCGGCGGTTGTGCGTCAACGACAACAACCATCCCAACAACATCTACATTGATGCCATCAAGCCGGACGGTGACAAATGCCGTGTCTGCGGGGGGGAGCTCAAGACCCGCTCGGACGACCAGGATGAGGAGGCCATAGATCAGCGCCATAATATTTACTACGATACGGAAACCGGCACCATGGCGGCCATCAATTTCTTTAAAGAACTGTCCAAAGAGAACGGTGGCGTTCCTCGCATCATCGAGATAGACGGCCGGCCGGGGGTCAAAGAGGTCTCGGCCGAACTCATGGGCAAACTGGAAGCCTAAAGGTTGAGGGCCTTTAAAATCCCATGAATTCCGCCCGGGACCCGGTCCCGGGCCTGCGCCTCCGCAAAGGAGGCGTTCTTGTTTGGGCCTCCTATAACCGTTATAATCGTTAGGAACGTTTAGGTCGTTTAGATGGTTGGGATCGTTAGGATTGAGGGTTTGAGAAGTCAACGGGTCTGGAGGGAAAGTGATCAGTGTTCAGTGATCAGTAATCAGGTCAATGTTCCGTTGACGCTCTCAGGCAATGGTCTAATACCCAATACCCAGTACCCAATACCCAATACCGGCGGCTACGCCCCTTGAATCCTTGAATCCTCGAATCCTGGGATCGGTAATATGACCCCCATGAAATCCCGTGAACGCTACTACGGCTACGTCATTGTCCTGGCCTGCTTTATCATCCAGGGGGTCGGGGTGGGAAGTTATATCGCCTTTGGCGTCTTTCTGAAGCCTTTGGCCACCGAATTCGACTCATCCCGGGCCGCCGTGTCTCTGGCCTCGTCCATGGCTTTTGTCCTCATGGGGTTTCTGGGAATGCTTGTGGGTCACCTGAATGACCGGTTTGGTCCCCGCATCATTATGGCGGTGACGGGTGTCCTTTACGGCGCCGGCTATATCCTGTTCGCCTGCATTGATTCGGCCTGGCAGCTTTACCTGGTCTACGGTCTGGTGGTGGGTATAGGCCTTAGTTCCACGGATGTTATCCCCCTGACCACCACCGCCCGGTGGTTCATCTGGCGCCGGGGGATGATGACCGGCCTGGTTAAGGTGGGTACCGGTGCGGGCCAGCTTATTGTGCCGCTTTTGGCCGGCATCTTTATCACCAATTACGGCTGGCGGTATGCCGCCGTGTTTGTGGGCCTTCTGGTGCTCGTTTTTGTGACAGGGGCGGGACAATTGCTGCGGCGGGATCCCGCCCAGATGGGACTCTCTCCGGAGGGGGGCGGGCCCTCTTCACCAGGGAGACCCCCTGTCATGGAAAGCGGTCTGTCTCTTCAGGAGGCCCTGCGAAGCGGTTCCTTCTGGATGGTCTGCACCATGACACTCCTGGTGGTCTTTTGTCTCCTTATTATCATGGTGCATATCGTGGCCCATGCCTCGGATATGGGTATCGGGCCCATCAAGGCGGCCGGTGTGTTATCCACTGTGGGCGGGGTGAGCATGGTGGGTCGGATGGCCACGGGGATGGCCATTGACAGAATCGGCAATAAAACCTCCATGATTCTGTGTTTCATTCTCCTTGTGGCCAGCTTCTTCTGGCTTCAGGTGGCGGGGGAAATGTGGATGCTCTATGTGTTTGCCGTGGCCTATGGTCTCGCCCACGGCGGGTTTTTCACGGTCATTTCCCCTATTGTGGCGGAGTTATTCGGCATCCGCTCCCATGGATCCCTTTTCGGCATCGTTGCTTTCAGCGGCACGGTGGGGGGCGCAGTGGGGCCGGTGCTGGCCGGGCATATATTTGATATGACAGGCAGTTACAGGTTGGTTTTTCTGCTCCTTACCGGTGTGAGTCTGGTGGCCCTGGGCATAACACTGCTTTTGAAACCGGCGGTTTCCCATGAAAATGAGAGGGCCGGAACCCCTGCCTAGACCAGGCATCTGGACCCCGACCCTTTCTTTTGTTCGGCGCTTATGGGGTGAGTGATGGGACTTGAACCCACGACCGCTGGGGCCACAACCCAGTGCTCTACCAACTGAGCTACACCCACCATTTATGCCTATATTTTTAGCACAACACAGAAAAGATTGGCAAGTCCATTATTTTCGCGAGGCCCGGGGTGAGGACCCTTAGGACCGGGAGGATATAGTCATTTGACTCTGTGCGAAATCTCTCTTATAGTCCAGGCTTGAGGCCATAAGGCCCTGACACGACGTCGATCTCAGGAAAACGGGCCCTGAAAAGGAGAATGCGAAGGTTATGGACCCTGATAAGAACGCCCTATACAGGAAGATCCCCGGAGTTGATCGTCTACTGGAGTCCCCCGTGGTGGAGGAGGCCTCCCGTGTCCACCCGCGGGGCTTGATTATCAAGACCATCCACCAGGTGCTGGATGAGGTGCGGGCGGAGATCAACCAGGGGCGCTTAAGAGATGAATCCGAACTGAGCCTGGAGGCCGTGGCCGGGCTATTTAGAGACCGGCTCAAGACCCTGGCCCGTCCGAGCCTCCGGCCCTTGATCAATGCCACAGGGGTGGTGGTCCATACCAACCTGGGCCGATCCATCCTTCCGGAAAAGGCCCTGAAGAAATTCAGGGCCATTGCCGGCGGATACAGCAACCTCGAATATGACCTGGGGGAGGGCAAGAGGGGAAGCCGTTATGTCCACGTGGAGGATATCCTAAAAGAGCTCACGGGGGCCGAAGGGGCCATGGTGGTCAACAACAATGCGGCGGCGGTATTCCTCTGTCTGGAGACCCTGGCCGGGGGAAGGGAGGTTGTGGTTTCCCGGGGCCAGCTCGTGGAGATCGGGGGGTCTTTCCGGATCCCGGAAGTCATGCGCAAGAGCGGCGCCAGGATGGTGGAAGTGGGGACGACCAACAAGACCCACCTCCACGATTACGAGGATGCCATCGGCCCTGAGACAGGGCTTTTGCTCAAGGTCCATACCAGCAATTTCCAGATTGTGGGTTTTGCCTCCGAGGTTCCCCTCTCCGAGCTTGCCGGGCTGGGAAGGCATTACGGGATCCCTGTGATGGAGGACCTGGGGAGCGGATGTTTTGTGGATTTCTCAAAATATGGGCTCACCCGGGAACCCACCGTCCAGGAGGCCCTGGCCCAGGGAGCGGATATGGTCACCTTCAGCGGCGACAAGCTGCTGGGCGGGGCCCAGGCGGGGATCATCCTGGGCCGCAAGGACCTGGTGGAAAGGATCAAAAAAAACCACCTCAACCGGGCCCTGCGTATTGATAAACTGACCCTCCTGGCCCTGGAAGAAACCCTCCGCCTTTACCGGGACGAGTCCGTGGCCATGAAGGAGATCCCTACCCTGCGGATGATCAGCCAGTCCTACACCTCCGTGGCGAGAAAGGCCCAGCGGCTGGTCAAAATGATCGGGCCTTTGGACCGGGGCAATTTCTCCCTGGATCTGGTGGACGGTTCTTCCAAAACAGGAGGGGGCGCCCTACCGCTCCTGGAAATGCCAAGTCGCCTCCTTTGTCTGGTTCCGGGAAGGCTGTCGTCTCCCTTTATGGAGGCCTGGCTTAGGTCCCATGAGCCCCCCATTATTACCCGGGTGGAGCGGGAAAGGGTGTTGCTGGACGTGCGGACCATTCAGGACAGGGAACTCAATACCGTGGCCGAGGCCGTCAGGACCTTGGCCGGAGTGAATCGGACCTAAGGGCGGAGAAAAGGATATACGGAAGGGTCGAGTTGACAAATCTTTTTGGAAAATTTAGCGTTGTGGCGTTCGGGTGAGACCAAGACCGGGTATAGGATTTGACGGGTGAAAGAGATCATCGAAAAAATCCTCAAAGAGAGCGTCAGGATCAAGGAGGACTTCATCCGGGAGAATGCCTCCCAACTGGTCCACTTGGCCGAAAAGGTGGCCCTGGCCTTTACCAGCGATCACAAGCTGCTCCTGTGCGGAAACGGGGGAAGCGCCGCAGACGCCCAGCACATCGCCGCGGAATTCGTAAATCGGTATACCCTGGAGCGGCCTCCCTTGCCCGCCATGGCCCTCACAACGGATACGTCGATCATCACAAGTATCGGCAACGATTATTCCTTTGACGAGGTCTTCTCTAAACAGGTCAAGGCCCTGGGCCTGAAAAACGACATCCTGATCGTCATAAGTACCAGCGGGGATTCCAAGAACCTTGTCAACGCGGTGAACCATGCCCGCAGACAGGGGCTTTACACGGTGGGATTCCTGGGAAGGGACGGGGGCAGACTGGGGGGCTTGGTGGATTTGCCCCTGGTGGTCAAGAGCCACGATACGCCCAGGGTCCAGGAGACCCATATCCTGGCCGGCCATATGCTATGCCATCTGGTGGATTACGTGCTCTTCCAGAGGCATCTCTCCGACGCCTAAAGGGGGCCGTGGACAGCCCCTTTGCGGACTCGGGCTTGAGAAAACGGACGGAAACGAGGCGCCATGACCGGGCAAGGCCCCATATCTCTGGACAAGATCAGCACCTACTCCCTCAAGCAAAGGGTGAGCAAGGTCAAGGTGGAGGATTTCGGCCGGCCGTGGCGGCCGGGGGGGTCTTTTAGGGAATGGCTGGGGTCCCTCCCCAAGATTCTCCTCGGAGAAGAGTTCGACCAACTTGTCCGGAGGATCGTGAAAGCGGTCAAAGAAGAAAAGACGGTCCTTTTGGGCATGGGTGCCCACCCGATTAAGGTGGGCCTCAACCCGGTTATTCTGGACCTTGTGGACCGGGGAGTCATCAAGGGAATAGCCGTGAACGGGGCCGGCATCATCCACGATGCGGAGTTGGCCATGGTGGGACATACCTCTGAGGATGTGGCTGCGGACCTGGGACAGGGAAGATTCGGCATGGCCGAGGAAACAGGACGGTTTCTCAATGAGGCCGTTAAGGAGGGGGCCAAAGCAAACCTGGGAATGGGAAGGGCCGTGGGAGAGGCCCTGATGCGGGAGGGCTTTCCCTTTAACCACCAGAGTCTCCTGGTCAAGGCGGTTGAAAAGGATATCCCCCTTACGGTGCACGTGGCGGTGGGAACGGACATTATCCATTTTCATCCCAACGTAGACGGGGCAGCCATCGGTAAGACGTCCCACCTGGATTTTCGGCTCTTCGCCCGCCTCGCGGCCTCCCTGGAAGGGGGGGTGTTTATCAACCTGGGCTCCGCGGTTATTGTACCCGAGGTGTTTCTCAAGGCCCTGACCCTGGTGCGGAATCTGGGTTACGAAGTGCGCCATCTCACCACCTTGAACATGGATTTTATCCCCCAATACAGGCCCATGACCAATGTGGTAAAAAGGCCCACACAGCAGGGAGGCAAAGGCTTCAACCTGGTGGGGCACCACGAAATCATGTTCCCTTTACTGGCCGCCGCGCTGATCGAGGGTCTGGAGGAGAGTTGCGGGGCCGGGAACAATGATTAATTTAATAAAGGTGTGTGGGTGGAGGCCACCGGGTCGGCTTCTGAGCCGGGATACCCGGGGGGCCCTTTTTAATGGTTAAAAGAGGTGAAAAAATGCCTATTTATGAGTATAAGTGCCTGGATTGCGATAAGCAGTTTGAAGCCCTGGTCTTTGGAAATGGCGACAAGGTCTCATGCCCCCATTGCCAGGGAGAAAAGCTGGAACGCCTCATGTCCGCCTGCGGCTTTAAGAGCAGTGGGAGCTTTATCCCCTCAACCGGGACCTCGGGTTGTGGCTCCTGCTCAAGCACCAACTGCAGCGGTTGCCACTAATCTTTTTGATTTCCGGCGAGAGGAATTGGCGTGTTTCGGATCGGTCATGGGTATGATGTCCATCGGCTGGCCGGGGGCCGGACCCTGATCCTGGGAGGGGTCAGAATCCCCCACGCCTTCGGGCTTCAGGGCCACTCCGATGCGGACGTGTTGACCCATGCGGTGGCGGATGCCCTCCTGGGGGCTTTGGGCCTGGGAGACATCGGTCGTCATTTCCCGGACACAGCCCCGGAATATAAGGATGTGGAGAGCCTTTCCCTGTTGAAAGAAGTCGTCGCCTGGGTGAGGCAAAGGGGTTTTCGGCTCAACAATCTGGATGTCACCGTGGTGGCCCAGGCCCCCAGGTTGGGCCCCTATATACCCGCCATGTGTGAACGCCTTGCGGAGGTGCTGGAGGCCCCCTCGGACCGGGTCAATATCAAGGCCACCACCACGGAGAGGCTGGGCTTTTGCGGCCGTGAAGAGGGGATTGAGGCCTTTGCCGTGGCCAGCCTTGTCACCGATTGAGTTTTGGTTATTGGTTACCGGGAATTAGGTATTAGACCATTGCCCCATACGGAGGCGAGGTACCGGCGCTTGCGCCGTAAAGACCGATACCCAATACCCGATACCGGCGGCTACACGCCTTCACACATCGCAAGACGCACATCGCATATCCCCCATCGCCCATCCCCCAACAAGGAGTACGCCATGGCGCTTAGAGTGTACAATACGGCTACGCGAGGAAAAGAACCTTTCCAACCCCTGGAGCCGGGCAAGGTCGGCCTCTACGTGTGCGGGGTCACGGTCTACGATCTGTGTCATGTAGGTCATGCCCGATCGGCCATCATCTTTGATGTTCTGGCCAGGTATCTCCGGGCCAGGGGCTATGATCTCACCTATGTGCGGAACTTCACGGACGTGGACGACAAGATTATCAACCGCGCCAATGAGCTGGGCGTGGAAACGGCCGTCCTGGCGCAGCAAAATATCGACGCCTTTTACGAAGACATGGAAAGGCTCCATGTGCTCAATGCCGACATAGAGCCCAGGGCCACCGAGCATATCGACGGCATGATCCACATGATCACCGCCCTTATGGAAAAGGGTCATGCCTATACGGAAGGCGGGGATGTCTATTACTCTGTGGAGAGTTTTAAAGACTACGGCCGCCTTTCGGGGAGAAAGCTGGAAGACATGCAGGCGGGGAGCAGGATCAGCGTGGATGAAAGGAAAAGGCACCCCATGGATTTTGTTCTCTGGAAAGGGGCAAAGCCCGGTGAGCCGCAGTGGCCCAGTCCGTGGGGACCCGGACGCCCCGGGTGGCACATCGAGTGCTCGGTCATGAGCAATCACTACCTGGGTGCGTCTTTTGATATCCACGGGGGCGGCAGGGATCTTCTTTTTCCCCACCATGAAAATGAACGGGCCCAGTCCATTGCGGCCCTCGGGGGGGCTTTTGCCAGGTACTGGGTTCACAACGGCTTTGTGACCGTGGAATCGGAGAAGATGTCCAAGTCCCTGGGCAATTTCCTGACCATCAGGGAGGCCCTCAAGATTTACCACCCTGAGGTCCTGCGCCTTTTTCTTTTGTCCAAACACTACAGGAGCCCCCTGGATCTCTCCAGGAGCGCCGTCCTGGATATCCAATCCGGACTGGTCCGGATCTACAGGACCCTTCAGAGACTGGAGGAACTGGTCGGGCCTTACGATGCGGAAAAGGAGGGGGGCAAGAAGGCCTTTTTGGCGGGCGAGCCCGACGGCGGTTTTTTGGAGAAGTTCATTCATGCCATGGACGACGACCTCAATACGGCCGGGGCCATCGGCCTGGTCTTTGAACGGGTCAAGGAGATGAACCGGACCATGGATTCGGCGCAGGAGCCCATGGATGAGGCGTTTCGGGCAACCCTTCAAAGGGATCGTCACCACCTTTTTCTGGCGGGCCGGGTGCTGGGCCTCTTTTATGAAAGCCCGGAGCGTTTCTTCATGGATCTCTCCGAGGAGAAACCGCCCATTGATGCAGCGGAGGTGGAGAAGTTGATCCAGGAAAGGGCTGCGGCCAGGGCCGGGAAGGATTGGGCCAAGGCGGATGAGATCCGGGACCGGCTCGGCGAGATGGGCATTATCCTGGAAGACGGCCCCCAGGGCACCAACTGGAGGTTTGATGTTTGACCTGGTGACCGGCTACAGTCCTTGTGGGGACCAGCCCGAGGCCATTGAGGCCCTGTCCCGGGGGGTGAAAGAGGGTCTCCGTGACCAGGTGCTGCTGGGTGTGACCGGCTCGGGCAAGACCTTTACCATGGCCCATGTTATTGCCTCGGTGAAAAAGGCCGCCCTGGTTATCGCCCCCAATAAGACGCTTGCCGCGCAGCTCTACGGGGAACTCAAGGGGCTCTTTCCTCACAGTGCCGTGGAATACTTCGTCAGCTACTACGACTATTACCAGCCGGAGGCCTATATCCCCCAAACGGATACCTATATTCAGAAGGACGCCCACATCAATGATCAGATCGACAAGTTGCGACACAGGGCAACGCGGGCCCTTCTGGACCGGCCCGATCCCATTATTGTGGCCAGCGTGTCCTGCATCTACGGGCTGGGCTCCCCTGAGGCCTACTATAATATGCTCCTCTACGTGGAGAAGGAAGGCACCCTGTCCCGGGAAGATGCCCTCAAAAAGCTGGTGGAAATCCATTATGAGCGGGGCGACTATGACTTTTACCGGGGAAGATTCCGGGTCAGGGGGGATGTGGTGGACATCTACCCGGCCCACGAAGAAGATCGGGCCGTGCGTCTCTGCTTTTTCGGGGATATGGTGGAATCCATCCAGGAGATAGACCCCCTCACCGGAAAGGCGGTGGCCGACCTGGATCGGGTCACCGTGTACCCGGCCAGCCATTACGTCACCACCGTGGAGATCAGGGAGCGAGCCATTGAGGGCATCAAGGAGGAACTGGAAGCCCAAATCCAGTACTTCCGGTCCCGGAACCGGCTCTTGGAGGCCCAGCGCATTGAAGAAAGGACCCGCTTCGACCTGGAAATGATGCTGGAGATGGGATATTGCCACGGCATCGAAAACTACTCCAGGCACCTGACGGGGAGGGCCCCCGGGGAGCCGCCGCCCACCCTGCTCGATTATTTTCCCAGGGATTTTCTGGTCATTATTGATGAGAGCCACATCACCATTCCCCAGCTTACGGGGATGTACCGGGGGGACCGCTCCAGAAAGGAGACCCTGGTCTCCTTCGGATTCCGCCTCCCTTCGGCCCTGGATAACCGCCCCCTGCGGTTCGATGAATTCGAATCACGGGTGAAGCAGATCATCTATGTCTCCGCCACACCCGGCCCCTACGAGCTCAGGCGGGCCCAGCAGGTGTCCGAACAGATTATCAGGCCCACGGGCCTGACCGATCCCCAAATCGTGGTCAAAGCGGCGGCCAATCAGGTGGATGACCTCCTGGGGATGATCCGGGAGCGGGTGGAGCGGGACGAGCGGGTCCTGGTGACCACCCTCACCAAGAGGATGGCCGAGGACCTCACGGAATACTATTCCGACCTGGGTCTGAAGGTCCAGTACATGCACTCGGACATTAAAACCATTGAGAGAACAGCCATCATCAGGGACCTTCGGCTGGGGGTCTATGATGTCCTGGTGGGGATCAACCTTTTGAGAGAGGGCCTGGACCTGCCCGAGGTCTCCCTGGTGGCCATCCTGGACGCGGACAAGGAAGGCTTTCTCCGTTCAGAGAGGTCTCTTATCCAGACCTGCGGCAGGGCGGCAAGAAATGTCGGCGGCGCCGTGGCCCTCTATGCGGACAGGATGACCGAATCCATGAAACGGGCCATCGACGAGAGCAACCGGCGGCGCCGGATCCAGGTTGAATATAACCGGATCTATAAGATCACCCCTACCACCATCCAGAAAAATATCGAAGACATCCTGGGTTCCATATATGAAGCGGATTATGTCACCGTGCCGGCTGTGGCGGAAGAGGAGGCCCCCTATCCGGCGGGGGAAGACCTCCAGGAGATGATCGAGGATCTGACCCGAAGGATGAGAGAGGCCGCGGGAAACCTGGATTTTGAAGAGGCGGCGAGGTTAAGGGACCGCATCAAGGGGCTTGAGAACAGGGATATGGGCCTGTCTCCCCAGTGACCCTTACTGCTGTTTGGCCAATTCGGCGACCGTGTTTTCAAGGGACTCCAGGTCCTCCACGTTTAACCTGGGGATGCTCGGATCAATGTCCTTGATCATGTTGGTGAGGACCTTCTTGGGGCCCACCTCAATCATGAGGTCTCCCCCGTTTTCAATGATCTTTTCTACGGTGCGGCGCCAGTTGACCACGTTAAAGATCTGGTTATAGAGCTCCTGCTTGATGTGGTTGGGGTCCACAATGGCGTCTGTGGACACATTGGCCACGATGGGCTTTGTGGCGATTTTAAAGCGGGTTCTGTCCAGCTCTTTTTTGAACTTGTCTGCCGCCGGTTTCATGATGGGGGTGTGAAAGGGGCCCTCCACCTTTAACATGGTGGCCATCTGGCCTTCCTTTTTGAGTTCCTTGGCCATTTCCGAGAGCTGCCTCTTGGAGCCTCCCACCACGACCTGTTTCTTGGTGTTTTTCAGGGTGATGTACACTTCGTAATTGTTGCAGAGGTTGGCCACTTTGTCGTAGTCCAGATCCCCGTCCTTTTCTATGATCGCCATAAGCCCGGCCCCGGGATAACCGCTGCCCAGCTCGGTCATATAGGTGGCCCTTTTTCTGACAAGTTCCAGGCAGGTCTTGAAATCCATGGCACCGGCCACAAGCAGGGCCGTGTATTCTCCCAGACTGTGGCCGGCCAGCAAGGCGATCTCCAGCTCAATCTTTCCGTCTTTGCAGGTCTTTTGCAGGGCCTGGAAACAGGCGTAGCTGGTGGTGAGCACCGCGGGCTGGGTGTTAACGGTCTTATTGAGATCATCCCAGTGCCTGAACTTTCGCCGGATAGTGCCCTTCCTAAAACATTGCTCGCTCAGATTATAGTCGAGCACTTCGTCGGCACGATCGTAGAGCTCTTTGACACAGGGGAATTCATCATAGAGATCCTTGCCCATCCCTGCGTACTGAGACCCTTGTCCGGGAAAGACCAAAGTGATTCGGTTATACGTCATGACTTTGTAAACCCTTACGTGTTTGAGAATTTAACCCTGCCGCAACCAGGGTCCTGTTTTTTCCAGGGCCTTGGCCGGCGCTAAGGCGGATAGCCCGTAACACGGTCGCGAAACCTTAGATGATCGAGATTGGCCTGTCAAGTCCTGTATGAGTCTTCTTTTCCCGACCGCGGTTCACGTGCGAAGCCCTCAGGCCTTTTCTTGAGAATCAATGAGATATTCTACTTGACAAAAAGTCTTATTTCAAGTTTTGATAAAAGGGTTTTAATTAAGAAAGCCTAAGGGGGTCCGTTCCGGGTCCTCAAAGCATAAGGCGAGCGCTTTTTGTCCGCCCGGAAGGCCTTTCCAAAAAGGCACGCCCTCAGGAAATCAAAAATAGGAGAGGAGGTAGGTACCGTGAGTGATATTATGGCTCCCATGGGGGGCAAGATTCTGGATGTGAAAGTGAAGGTTGGAGATACAGTCAATGAAGGAGACGAGGTGGTGATTCTCGAGGCCATGAAAATGGAACTGCCCGTGGTGGCCGAGGCTTCGGGCACGGTCAAGGAAGTGAAGTGTAACAAGGGCGATGCCGTGGAGGCGGAGGCCGTCTTGGTGGTGCTCGAATAACCCTTTTGGTGGTTGAAGAGGCCTTCTCTCCGTTTAACGCCTGGAGAGAAGGCCTCTTTTATGGCTCAAAGGCCTTCTTGACCTCCTCTTTCAAGACCTTTCCCATGGCGTTTTTAGGCAGTTTTTCCAAGAACCGGATCTCTTTTGGGCATTTCCATTTGTGGAGGTGGTCCCGGCAGGTCTCTTGGATCTCCTTGCCCCCAAGGGGGGCCCCGGGGTCCTTTACCACGGCGGCCACCACTTTTTCCCCCCACTTCTGATCCGGCACCCCCACCACAGAGGACTCCACCACCCCGGGGATCCGGTTGATGACCCCTTCCACCTCTTTGGGTGAGATATTTTCCCCCCCGGAGATGATGATATGTTTGATGCGGTCGGTGAGGTAATAGTATCCTTCCTCATCCCGCCTTCCCAGGTCCCCTGTCTTGAACCAGCCCCCTTCAAAGGCCTCGGCCGTGGCCTCGGGTTTTCTCCAATAGCCCGGTGTTACGCCCGGGCCCCGGAGCCGGATTTCACCGGTCTGGCCGGGCGCCACATCCTGATGGGTAACAGGGTCCACGATCCTGACCTCCAATCCGGGCAAAGGGAGCCCAATGGATCCGGGTTTGCGCCGGCCTCTGATAGGGTTGGAAAAGTTCATCCCCGTCTCTGACATGCCCTCCCGTTCCACCGGTTCCTGGCCAAGTACCTCCCTGATCCTCTCAAAGTCCTTGGTGAGGAGCGGGGCTGAGCCGCAGGTCCACAGCCGCATGCGGGGAAAATCCAGATCCCTTTCTCCCGCCACATCCATGATGGTGGCATACATGGACGGCACGCCCATAAAGAGGGTACACGGGGGGCCGCCGGTCTTCCCGGTGAGCGCCTCAATCACCGCCCGGGGGGAGAAACGATCCAGCATGAGCACCCGGGCCCCTGCCATGAGGGAGGTGTGGAGGGCGAAACAGAGGCCATGGATGTGAAAAAGGGGCAAGGCATGACAGAGCACATCCCGGTCTGAAATCTCCCAGGCGGCGATGATATTCTCCGCATCATGGACCAGGTTCCCCTGGGTGAGCACGGCCCCTTTGGGTTTGCCTGTGGTGCCCGAGGTGTATACGATGAGGCCGGGGTCGTGTGGCGCGAGATCCACCCGGGGAACTTCCTGGGGGGCGGCGCGGAAAAATTCCAGGTCCTGGTAAGGCCTCTCGGTAGAGACGGTCAAGGTCTTGACCCGGGGGGCGGTATCGTGGACCAGGGGCTCCTGACCGGATCCGGTGAGGACCAGTTTGGGATCTGCGTCCTGGAGCAAGTAGGCCATCTCGGATCGTTTAAACCCCGGGTTCAGGGGGACCCCGAGGCCGCCGATCTTTTGAAGGGCCACATGGGCCACCACAAAAAATAGACACTTATCCATGAAAGAGACCACCCTGTCCCCCTTACGGACCCCGGCGTCCCAAAAAAGGTGGGCCACCTGGTTTGCATGGGCATCCAGTTCAAGATAGGTGAGTTCCGTTTCCTTGCGACCTCCCCTCAAAAAAGTGATGGCCGTGTTTGAACCCCATGCCGCAGCGCCTTTGAAAAAATGCTCTTTCAAGGGTCCTCTGTCCATGGTTTCCTCCCCCATTCCTCCCTGTCCCATCAAGGCCTTAGGGTATTTAGGAACCAAAGGTGTGGGAATAGGCCGGTCATGTCAAGGCCTTTCTCAGGGTGCCCGGAGACGTGCCCTTTTTATCCCTTGCCTTTTCTCCATAATTTTATTAGGAAAATGAGAGGGGACGCCCTCCCGGGGGGCGGATCCCGGGACCCCGTGAATCAGGTGGGCCGCTGGAGAGAGCGGCGGGGCCAGGTTCAGGAGGTCCGCAGATTATGCGCGATAACCGGGATTATACGGTGCGCAAGGTGCTTCAGCGAGCCCATGATCGGACTCACGCCGCAGAGAAGGGGTGGAAGATGCAAAAGAAAGTTGGCAGATAACAGGGAGGCGTAAGAAAATGAGACCGTACTTTGAAAAGATGGCACCCATCGGAAGTCCTCTCAAGGAGAATGAGAGGAAACAGGGTCAGGCCAATGCCCAGGAGATTGCAAAGATAGAGGAAGAGGTGGTCCAGGCCGTAGAAAAGGTCAAAAAGGCCGGCCTGCCTGAGGAAAAGATTCACAAGAGGGGGGAGAAAACCGCTTGGGAGAGGATCCAGCTCCTGGTGGACTCCGGGTCGTTTATGCCCTTGAATACCGTTTATGATCCCGAGTTCAACCAGGAGGGAACCACCGGGGTCATTAACGGGCTGGGACGGATATCAGGGCGATATGCCTCTATTATCGCCTCTGATAATAAGGTCCTTGCCGGGGCCTGGATTCCGGGGCAAAGGGAGAATGTGTTTCGTGCCCAGGATTTGGCCGAGAGACTGCGTATCCCTCTTGTCTGGATCCTCAACTGCAGCGGGGTGAAACTGACCGAGCAGGAAAAGGTTTACGCAGGCAGAAGATCCGGGGGCAGGACCTTTTTCAGGCACGCCGAGTTGGCAGAAAAGGGAATCCCGGTGATTGTGGGTATGTACGGGACCAATCCGGCAGGGGGAGGATACCATGCCATCAGCCCCGCGATCATCTATGCCCATGTCAAATCCAACATGGCCGTGGGCGGCGGGGGTATTGTGAGCGGCATGTCCCCCAAGGGGTATTTTGACCTGGAAGGGGCCGAGACCCTCATCGAGGCCACCAGGCATTTCAAGCAGGAGCCCCCCGGAGGCGTGAAGATCCACCACGATAAGACCGGGTTCATGAGAGAGGTCTTTGATACCGAGGAAGGGGTATTGGAGGCGATTCGCAAATGCATGGCCGACATGCCCGTTTACGGCCCATCGGCCTTCAGGGTGGCGGAACCGGCCGAGCCCCTGTACCCGCCCGAGGAACTGGATCTTATTGTTCCGGCCAATCAGAGGAGGGTCTACAGTATTGAGCAGGTCCTCGCCCGGCTCTTTGATGGAAGCGAACACATGGAATTCAGACCGGACTACGGGCCGGAGGTCTACTGCGGCCTTGCCAAAATGGGGGGGGTCCTGGTGGGGGTTATCGCAAACCGGCAGGGATTCCTGGGTAAGCACTATCCCTATTATGCCGAGGGCGAATATATGGGCATAGGGGCCAAGCTCTATCGGGAAGGCCTCATTAAGATGAACGAAATGGTCATGTTCTGCGGCAGGGACAAGATCCCCATCGTATGGCTCCAGGACACCAGCGGCATCGACGTGGGAGATATCGCGGAACAGGCGGAGCTCTTGGGCCTGGGACAGTCCCTGATTTACTCCATTGAGGCTTCGCACGTGCCCATGATGTGTGTGGTCCTCCGAAAGGGCACAGCCGCGGCCCATTACATCATGGGAGGGCCCCAGGCCACCCGAAACAATGCCTTTACCCTGGGTGTGCCCACAACGGAGATCTATGTGATGCACGGAGAGACGGCGGCCGCGGCGGCCTTTGCCCGCAGGCTGGTCAAGGAAAAGGATGCGGGGAACCCGCTTGACCCTGTGATCGACAAGATGAACGCCCTTGCCCAGCAGTACTATGACCAGTCAAGGCCTGTGTATTGCGCCAAGACCGGTCTGGTGGACGAAATCGTGTCCATGGCCCAGATGAGGCCCTATATGGTGGCTTTTGCGGGAAGCTGCTATCAAAACCCGGACAGCATCTGTCCCCATCATCAGATGCTGCTTCCAAGATCCATTAAGGGTTAGAAAGGAGATGGGATCATGAGCGAATATGATCTTTTTAAGGTCCATCCAAGGATGCCCAAAAAGGTGAGGCTCGCGGATATCACCGTGAGGGACGGATTTCAGCATGAGGAGATCTGGATTCCTACGGAGGCCAAGATCTACTACCTCCAAGAATTGGCCTTTGCCGGGGTGAAACGGCTCGAGGTGACCAACCTGGGTAATCCCCGTATCATGCCCCAGTTCAAGGACGCCGACGAGGTGTTGAAGGGGATCAGGGATGAGATATTCGAAAAAAGATTGAACAAACGGGGGATGAACCCCGCGGATATTGAATGGACCGCGGTCACCATCCGGGAGCCCTCCGTGGACCGGGCCATCCAGCTCAAAGAGAAGGGATACGGACCCGACCGGGTCCTCATGATGGTCTCCACAGACGAGGAACATCACTTCGCCAACTCCGGGACCACCCTGCCCGACTACTGGAAGGAGGCGGAACGGTGCATCAAGAAGTGCAAAGACGCGGGCATCAAGATGTGCGGTACGGTGAGTACCATCTGGGGGAGCCCCATCTCCGGGCCCACCAAGCTGGAGGACGCCATCGAGTTTACCCGGAGATGGCTGAGCATCGGTGCCGACGACATCGAGCACGCGGACCACGACGGCTCGGCCCCGCCGGATCAGGTCTACCGCTACTATTCCATGCTCCTGGACGCCCTCCCTAACCCTGATCTCCACGTGGGCCATTTTCACGTGACCAGGGGCTGGGGACTGGCGAACGTCCTGGCCGCGCTTCAGGCCGGGGTGGAGATCTTTGAAGGCACCATCGGGGGCACGGGTGGACAACCCGCCAATTTCCTGGAAAGGACCCCGGTTCAGGGCACCGGATCCTACTATTATAAGGACCCCAACGTGGTGGGTCTGGTGACCTTTGAAGACATGTGTGTCATGCTCGATGAAATGGGCATCGATATCGACGGGGTCAATGTGGACCGCATCCTGGAACTGGGACGGCTCATGGAAAAGACCATCGGCAGGAGGCTCCGTTCAGAGGCCATCCTGAACGGACGCATTCCCAAGGAACCCCGGGAAGACTTTAAACGGCCCAAGCTCCCGAAGCTCAAAGAGAAATTTGGAGAGAAACCGGGCCAGATCCTCCCGGAAGGGTGGCCTGAAAAGGCGGAAGTGCCCCCGGCCCTGCTTGAGAGGGCCTAGGAAGGGTTCCGGGTGAGGGGGATCCGGCTGTAGAGTTCCCTTTGGACCAGGTCAACCAGGGCGTGGAGCTCGCCTTCATCCACGCCCGTTTCCACCCCCAGTTCCTTGAAGAGGGCGATCAGCCCTTCCGTGGGCTGATTGCCAGGGGCCCCGGTCACGCAGCCCCCGGTACCGCCCAGGGAGGCGTCAAAGCGGGTGATCCCCAGGTCATAGGCCGCGCGGCTGTTGCTGACGGCCTCTTTTCCCTGGACATGGTGGGGGTGGTACCCGAGCCTTTCCGTGTCTTTTCCCTTTCTTCCCGAGAGGAGGGCTTCGAGAAAAGCGGCTGTTTGCCCCTGGTCGGCCACCCCCTGGAGATCGGAGAGGGTGACCGTCTCCACGCCCCAGTGCAAGAGGCGGTCGATATAGGCGTTCACCTGTGCCGGTTCAGGGCGGATGAGGGCGCCTTGATCCGGGTCCAGGTATCCAAAGGCGGCGGACACATACCCTGCGGTCCGTATACGCCGTTCCCTGGCATCCTGCAAGATCTCAGCGTACTCCTCTATGGTTTTCTCCAGGGTCCTCCCCAGATTGGCCAGGTTGTGGGCCTCCACAGCAGAGAAAAACACGCCTAATATGTGGTCAAAGCCCTCGGGACCCAGTTCCAGATCCAGGAAAGTCTTGTACCCCCCCCGGTTGGGGACCAGGGTGATCAAATCCACGCCCGGTACTTTGCCCAGCCCTTGGGCGATCTCTTTCAGGGCCGCCTTGTTCATGGCCGGGGCCACCTTGGGGTGGGCACAGGAAAGGACCTCCAACCGGCTGATACCCGCCTTTATGAGCCTCGAGGCGATCTCGATCCGGATTTGGGGCGTAAAGACATCCAGGCCGGCGGCGGGCACATTCTGCCCGTATTCCCTCAGGGTCACGTCCGTAATGGTTGCCATGATTTCTCCTTCCTCAAGGGCACCTCTTCACCGGGGTCCCCTCCGGAAATCCTACGTAACATTTTAGATTTTTGACATAGGCCTATCCCCTGATACCTGGGGACGCCACCAGGGTAAGGATACCTTTTCTGACTTATACCTTATTTGTGTCTCCTTGGGTAGGCCGAGCAAAGGGGCTTGAAAAGCCGCATAAGGTCCTTTAGACTCTAAAAGAATAAGCCTGGTACAAAAGGCGTGCATGAGGTTTTCCTTGACAATTCTTGAGGGCCTTGTAAAGTTACTTTATAGCTAAATAGTAGCCACATTTTGATCCACAACCTGACAGGAGGTCCCTTCATGGAGATGGTGCCTGAACTCAAGGAAATCGTCGGCCCGGAGAATGTCTTCTCTGATCGGGTGGAATGCCTGTGCAACTCACGGGACATGTCTGTCCATCAAGGTGTCCCTGACGTGGTGGTCTTTGCCCGGACCACCGAACAGGTGTCGGCCATCATGAGACTGGCCCACCGGGAAAAGATCCCTGTCACGGCGCGTGGCTCCGGGACGAGCGTGACCGGGGCGGTTTTGCCTGTGAGGGGAGGCATCCTGCTGGACCTCCATAACATGAACAAGATCCTTGAGATCAACCGGAAGGATTTTTACGCCCGGGTGGAGCCCGGCGTCACCTGTATGCCCCTGAATAACGTCCTGGCCAGGGACAACCTCATGTTTCCCCCCAACCCGGGCAGTGAGGCCATCGCCAGCATTGGAGGCATGGTCTCCACCAATGCGAGCGGGCACAGGGCCGTGAAATACGGCACCACCCGGGATTACATCAAGGGGCTCAAGGTGGTTTTGGCGGACGGCACCATTATTGAGACGGGGACCACGGCGCCGAAGACCTCGCTGGGCTACGACCTCACCCACCTGTTCACGGCCGCGGAAGGGACCCTGGGGATCATCACCGAGATCATTTTGAAACTGGAGCCCAAGCCCGATTATGGGGCCCTGGCCCTGGCCATTTTCGGGGACCTCAATAAGGCGGGCGATGCCGTCACCGAAGTGATCACCTCCGGGATCAAGCTGGCGGGTTGCGAGATCCTGGATCGGTTCAGTCTCAAGGTGGTGGAAGAGGCCCTGGGCCGGGATGTGAGCCAGATCGAGGCCCTCTTGATCATGGAAGGGGACGGCGCCAAGGAAGTGGTGGTCCGGGACATGAACCGGATCCAGGAGATCTGCTCCAAACATGATGTTCAGGAGTTTGACTGGACCGATGATGCGGCCAAACGGGAAGAGATGATGCTGGCCCGGGGACGCCTGGTGCCTACCCTCTCAAGGATCAAGCCTTTCAACCGTCTGGTGCCCATTGCCGAAGACCTGGGGGTACCTTCTACCAAAATCCCCGAGACCATCCGGAGGGCCCAGGCCATTTCGGAAAAATACCAGGTCATCATTGCCACCTTCGGACATGTGGGGGACGGCAATGTGCACACCACCTTTGTGGCGGATGTGAGGAGCAGGGACGACTGGGACCGCCTCAAACCCGCTGTGGAGGAACTGGTGGATACGGCCATGGAGATGAAGGGAACCCTGAGTGCGGAGCACGGGACCGGCCTGGCCCGGGCGCCCCATATCGAACGGCAACTGGGGCCGGCCATGGAGGTGATGCGCAATATCAAGAAAGCCCTTGACCCCTACAACATCCTGAACCCGGGCAAGATGGCCCTTGAGGAACCTTCCGAGGAGGCGGACATCTACGACTACTTCGCTTTTAAACCCCTTATCGAACACCCAGAGGAGATGATCTCCCTGGGCGAGGAGGTGGATAACGAGATCCTCGCCTGCATCCATTGCGGCTTTTGCCGTCTGGGGTGTCCCACCTTCAGTGTGAGCCAGCGGGAGTCGCGAAACGCCCGGGGCCGGAATGCCTTGGCCTACTACTTTCTGAACGGATCCGTGGAACCCTCGGCCGACCTGGCGGGGGCCTTTTACTCCTGCACCACCTGTCAGGCCTGCACCTATTTCTGTCCGGCCAGGATCAAGGTGGACGAGATTGTAGAGGGGGTTCGAAAAAAGCTCTATGAGAGCGGGTATGCTCCGGAGTCCATCCTGGCGGTAAGGGACAATATCCTCAAGACCGGAAATGTGTACGCCAGTGCCAAGGCGGACAGGATCGATATCTATCCTCCCGCCCTCAAGGAAAAGGTGAAAGAGGGGACCTTGAAAAAGGAGGCGGAGACCCTCCTTTTCATGGGCTGCGTGCCCAGCTACCTGGATATGAAGATGGTGCCCAGCCTGATCAAGCCCCTGGACGCCGCGGGCGTGGATTATACCACCCTGGCCACGGAAGAGGGGTGCTGCGGATTTCCCCTGTTTCTCATGGGTACGGATGAATTTGAGACCCATGCCCAGAAGGTGATTGAGAGTATCAAGGCCACCGGGGCCCGGGAGCTGGTCACCCCCTGTGCCGGGTGTTATAAGACCTTCAAGAAACTCTATCCCCGAATAGGCGACCTTGGGGTGGAGGTCTTTCATTCGGTTCACTATCTGGAAAAGCTCATCAAAGAGGGAAAATTAACCCTTAAGGGCGACCTGGGCAAGAAGGTGACTTACCACGATCCCTGTGACCTGGGCAGGACCTTTCAGGTCTTTGAAGAGCCCAGGAATATCCTAAAGGCCGTTCCGGGACTTGAATTTGTGGAAATGGCCAGAAACCGGCTCCAGGCCCGTTGTTGCGGCGGGGGCGGGGGCGTGGTGGCCTACAACCCGGAAATGGCCGTGGAGATGGCTGCGGAACGGGTGCGTGACGCCCTGGCCGTGGGGGCCGAAATCATTGTCTCCGGGTGTGCCGCCTGCAAGGACAACCTGAGAAAGGGGGCCAAGGCCATACCCAAGCAGGAGCGGGGAAAGATCAAGGTCATGGATATCACAGAGGCCGTGGCCAAGGCCATGGAGTAGGATCGTTAGGATCGTTAGGAACGTTAGTTTCGTCATTTTCGTTTATCTCGTTTGTCTCGTTGTTTTTTGAAACCGCCCGTTCGCGATGCTTGGGGCTTCGCTCTTTGAGCTACGACCCCACACGGCCCGGCGGAAACGCTCCATGTATTTCCTGGTAATCTAGCGAATCCGCAGGATGAGCGGGCGGTTTGAGTTTTGGCGCTTGCGCCACTGGAACCCTAGAATCCTTGAATCCTAGAACCCTAAGATCCTTGAATCCTCAAACCCCTCATGTAAGATATGAGATCTGGGCAGGGGTCGCACATCACTTCTCGGGCGGAGGCGTTTATGGCGCAGGAAAAGCAAGAGTCATCAAGAAGAAAAATTGCAGCGGCCAAGGTCTGTAAAAAGATCATGGCCGATCATTTTTATGAGCTCGACGAGGCCGCACGGACCGGCTCAAAGAAAGTGGCCTGGTGTACCAGTGTGGGCCCGGCCGAGCTTTTGAGGGGAATGGGCTTTCTGGTCTACTACCCTGAAAACCACGGGGCCATGTTGGGGGCCACCCGGATGGCCTCGGAACTCATCCCCTATGCCAACGCCCTGGGGTACTCCCCGGATATCTGCTCTTATCTGACCAGCGATGTGGGTTCTTATGTACAGGGGAGGACCCCCCTTACCAAGGCCTATAACATCGATTCCGTGCCCAAGCCCGACGTGCTCGTCTTTAACACCAACCAGTGCAGGGATGTGCAGGACTGGTTTGCCTGGTATTCCCGGGAACTCAATGTCCCCATCGTGGGGGTGCACACCCACCGGGATATCGGCGAGATCCATCCCTACCAGATCACGGATATCGCCAATCAGATCAGGGACCTGGTCCCGGAACTGGAAGCGGTGAGCGGCGAAAAATTCGATATGGACCGCTTCAAGGAGGCGGTCGCCCTGTCCAAGCGCTGTTCAGAGCTCTGGAGGGCGTGCCTTGAGTCGGCCGCCGCCGTGCCTTCTCCCTGGACCTTCTTTGACGCCACCATCCACATGGGGCCCGCCGTGGTATCCCGGGGCACCCAGGAGGCCGTTGATTACTATGAACTGCTCCTGGCGGAACTCAAGGAGAGGGTGAAAGACAAGATCGCCGCCGTGGAAGGGGAAAGGCACCGCCTGTACTGGGAAGGCATGCCTATCTGGGGCAAGCTCAGGGCCCTTTCAGAGCAGTTTTCCTCCCTCAAGACCTGTATCGTGGCCTCCACCTATTGCAACAGCTGGATATTTGATCAACTGGACCCGGAGGAGCCCTTTGAGAGTATGGGGGTGGCCTATACGGAACTCTTCATCGTAAGAAACGAACCCTATAAAGAGCAATACATCAAGGAGTGCTGCGATCTTTTCAAGGTGAACGGTCTCCTCTTTCATGATGCCAAGACCTGTCCCAATAATTCCAACAACCGCTACGGCATGCCGGAGAGGCTGAGTAAAAGGCTGGGAATCCCCGTCCTCACCATCAACGGCGACCTGAACGACCTCCGTTGCTATTCCGAGGAACAGGCAAAGACCAACATCGAGGCCTTTATCGAGCAACTGGAAGAGGGTTAGGAGAGAGGGGCATGAAGGGCAGGGGGGCACCGATGTTCGTGGGGGTGGACGTGGGGGCCTCCCATACCAAGGTGGCCCTGTTCGACCGGGAAAAGGGACTGGTGGGCCACGCCGTTCGAAAATCAGGGACGGATTTTGAAGAGACCGCTCAATGGTGCCTTCAATCCTCTTTGGCCATGGCCGGGGCCTCTCAAGAAGAGGTGGCCTTTTCCCTTTCTACGGGGTATGGAAGAAAAAACGTGCCCTTCAGCAACGATACCAAGACGGAGATTGCATGCCATTCCAAGGGGTGTTACTACTATTACCCCATGGCCATGACCATCGTGGACATCGGGGGCCAGGACAATAAGATCATCAAGGTGGATGACCAGGGGAGACGGCTCAGCTTCAAGATGAACCGGAAGTGCGCCGCAGGAACAGGGGCCTTTCTGGAGGAGATGTCTCTGCGTCTGGATATCCCCCTGGAAGACATGGACCGCCTGGCGCGGGCCTCCGAAGAAATGGTGGAGCTGGGGAGCTACTGCACGGTCTTTTCGGCCACAGAGGTGCTGGAGAAGATCAGGCAGGGGAAAAAGGTCCCGGATATTGTGAAAGGCCTTTTTTATTCGGTCATCAAGAGAATCCTGGAGATGGACTCCCTGACCGAGAAGGTGGTGATGACAGGGGGTGTGGTGGCCCATAATCCCTATCTGGTTAATATGGTTAAGGAGATTACGGGGAGAGAGGTCCTGGTCCCGGAGCATCCCCAGTTGACCGGTGCCTTGGGGGCGGCCCTTTTTGCCATGCAGGAGGCGGGCGCCTGAGGACAGGGGAAAAGGGCTGGGTCAATTTGATTTCCTAGAGGGAGGAAGAAGCGATGTTGCAAAGCAAGTGGACACAGGTGGGCACGGTATTAAAGATGAATGCCATCAATGTACCCGATAAGCTGGGATGGCAGGACAAGAACCAGGAGTTTACCTTTAAGGAATGGAATGAGCGGTCCTGTCGACTGGCGAACGGCTTAAAGGACTTGGGCGTGGGGCACCAGGAGAGGTTTGCCGTTATCGCCTTCAACCGGGGAGAATGGATGGACATCTATGCGGCCTGCGCAAAGGGGGGGCAGATCGTGGTGCCGGTCATGTTCAGGCTCGCCGGGCCGGACATTGAGTACATCGTCAACCACTCGGAGTGTAAGGCCTTTATCGTGGAGGCCCCCTTTGTGGAACTCATTGACAGCATCAGGGACAAACTCCCCGTACCCGAGGATGCCTATGTCTACCTGGGGGACGGTCCGGCGCCCAAAGGGTATGTAGGGTATGAGGAGTGGCTGGGCAAGTCCTCCCCCTCGGAGCCGGAAGAGGTGGTGGATGCGGCGGACATCTGGACCATTATGTATACCTCGGGGACCACGGGACGGCCCAAAGGGGTGGTCAGGACCCATGAAGCCAATATGGCCCAGTACTACCTCAACGACATCAATATGGGGGTCCGTTCTACGGACAAGGTCATGCTGGTCATGCCCATGTGCCATATCAATTCCATCTTTTACTCTTTCCCCTATACCCTGATTACGGCCCCTGTATTTGTGTACAACATGGTCAGTTTTGATCCCGAGGACCTTTTGAGGACCATCGTCAAATACAGGATCACCTTCACCTCCCTGGTGCCGACCCATTACATCATGATGCTGGCCCTTCCCGAGGAACTGAAGCAAGCAATGGATGTGTCCTGCATCCGGCAACTGTTGATCTCATCCGCTCCGGCCAGGAAGGACCTGAAACTGGCCATCATGGACTATTTTAAAAACGCCGAGCTGTGGGAGGCCTACGGAAGCACCGAAGGAGGGCTGGTCACCCTGTTGAGGCCCGAGGACCAGTTTAAGAAGCTGGGATCCATCGGCAAGGAGATTTACGGGACGGACAGGATCAGGATCCTGGACGAGACCCGCAACGAGGTCCCTGACGGGGAGGTGGGGGAACTCTTCTACCGGACCCCCATGCTCTTCAAGGAATACTGGAAAGAGCCGGAAAAGACCAAGGAGGCCTTTGACGGCGAGTGGTCTTCCGCCGGGGACATGGTGAGACGGGACGAAGACGGCTATTATACCCTGGTGGACAGAAAGGCCAACATGATCATCACCGGGGGTGAAAACGTGTACCCCTCGGAGGTGGAAAATGCGGTGGGGAGCCACGAAGCGGTCAAGGATGTGGCCGTGATCGGGGTGCCTGACGATAAATGGGGCGAGGCGATCAAGGCCGTGGTGGTCCTTCACGAGGGCTACGAGGCGAGCGACGAGATGGGCAAGGAGATTATGGACTTCTGCCGAGGCAAGGTGGCCGGATTCAAGCGGCCCAAGACCGTGGATTTTGTGAGCGATGAAGAGATGCCCAGGACCCCTACGGGGAAGATCCTTCATCGTCTTCTCAGGGAGCGGTACGGCAAGTGGAGTGATCATTAAGGGCTCCGCCCCAGGAGGGAACGGGCCACTAACCCCTAAATTGATATCACCGGAGGAGAAAGCGTATGTTGAAAAAGGCATTCATACCGTACAAGGGCTATTACTCAACCCCCTTTTGCCGGTGGCAGGGCAGCATGGCCACTGAGAATTCCATTGTCCTGGCGGCCAACACCTCCAAGAGATGGCTTGCCGAGAAGAACTGGGATCCAAAGATGTTCGAGTACTTCATTTTGGGGATCACCATCAGCCAGATCCACCAGTTTTATGCCGGCCCCTGGGCCGGCGCCCTCATGGGGGCGGGAGAGATCCCGGCTCTCACCTTGAGCCAGGCCTGCACCACCTCAACCACCTGTATCTACCAGGCGGCATTGGGCATAGAGACAGGCCTCTACGGCAATTGTTACACCCTCATGACCGACCGGTGTTCCAACGGTCCCCACACGGTATGGCCGAATCCCCTGGGGCCGGGGGGAGAGGTGATCTCCGAGAACTGGCTCATGGACAATTTCAACAGCGATCCCAATGTGGGGCTGAAGATGGTGGAGACCGCGGAAAACGTGGCCAAGGATGCGGGCTTTACCAAGGAACAATGCGACGACCTGACCCTGAGAAGATACGAGCAATACCAGATGGCCGTGGCCGATGATCGGGCCTTTCAAAATCGGTATATGTTTCCCGCGGAGGTGAAGCTCTCCAGGAAAAAGATCCTTTCGGTGGAAGAGGATGAAGGCATCACCCCCACCACCAAAGAAGGCCTTGCCGGCCTCAAGCCGGTGGTGCCGGGGGGCGTGGTTTCCTTTGGGGCCCAGACCCACCCTGCCGACGGAAACTGTGCCCTGGTGGTCACCACCGAAGAAAAGGCCAGGGAGTTGAGCGCCGATCCCGCCGTACCTATCCAGGTGATCTCCTATGGGTTTTCCAGGGCCAAGAGGGGATACATGGCCATGGCCCCGGTACCGGCGGCCAGGATGGCCCTTGACCGGGCCGGGCTCAAGGTGGAGGATGTCAAGGTCCTCAAGACCCATAATCCCTTTATTGTCAATGATCTTTATATGGCCAAGGAGATGGGCATAGACGCCTACGGCACGGACGCCCTGGGGTTTAACAACTATGGGAGTTCCCTGGTCTACGGTCACCCCCAGGGGCCTACCGCCGGCCGGATCATCATCGAGGGCATTGAAGAGACCGCCCTTAAGGGGGGCGGCTACTTCCTCTGGGCCGGCTGTGCAGCCGGGGATACGGGGGCAGGCATCATCTTCAAGATCGGTTAAGAAGGCCTCCTCACAAACCCACGGACCAACAGTGAAAAGGACCCTTTCGCGAGACACGCAAGGGTCCTTTTTTAAGGCGTTGACGGAGGGCGTTCATTATCATATCGTACCCCTGCAAGATCGGCCTCTGCATGAGGAACCCTTAAAAAGCCCTCCTTTGTTGCCGGGTTGTTCGGCCCGGCCATTCGTGACCATACAGAGTGGGGTCGCATCCAAGAAAGAAACCACGATACCCGTTAGGTCGGCTGGGCGGATGTTTAGAGATAACATATGAAGTGGGTTATTTTTCAGTCCCTCGGCGGTCTGGGCATGTTCCTCTTTGGCATGAAGATCATGTCAGAGGGCCTCCAGAAAGTGGCGGGGCGGAAAATGCGTCAGATCCTGGGGATGGTCTCCAACAACCGCTTTGTGGGTTGCGGTGTGGGGGCCCTGGTGACCAGCGTGATCCAGAGCTCCAGTGCCGCCACGGTCATGCTGGTCAGTTTTGTAGACGCCGGGCTCATGACCCTGACCCAGGCCATAGGGGTGATCCTGGGGGCCAATGTCGGGACCACCGTAACGGCCCAGTTGATCGCCTTCAAGATCCAGGACTACGCCCTCCCGGCCATTGCCGCCGGGGTGGTCCTCAAGTTCTTCCTGGGCCGCAGAAAATGGGTTTATGTCGGGGATGTGCTGCTGGGCTTCGGCCTGGTCTTCTTTGGCCTGGCCACCATGAAGGCCGGCTTTGCCCCGCTAAAACAGGACCCTACCTTTATCTCCTTTTTCACCAAATTCAATGCCGACAGCACGGGGGGCATCCTCCTTTGTGTCATGGTGGGCACGGCCCTGACCATGCTTCTCCAGAGCTCCAGTGCCACGGTAGGTATCACTATGGCCCTGGCCTGCCAGGGACTCCTAAATTTTGAGGCCAGTGTGGCCCTTATCCTGGGGGATAATATCGGGACCACCATTACAGCGGAACTGGCCAGTGTGGGGGCCAATATCAACGCCCACCAGACGGCCCGGGCCCACACCCTCTTCAACGTGGTCGGCGTCACGAATATCATCATCTTCTTTCCCTTTTTCATCAAGCTCGTCCTGTGGGTGACCTCTTCCCTGCTCAATATCGGCCCTCCCGACCAGGTGGTGGGCGGGGAGAAGCCGAATATCGCCAGATACATCGCCAATTCCCACACCATGTTCAATGTGGTGAATGCCACCTTTTTTCTGCTCGTTCTCCCCTATCTGGTGAGGGTGGCCGTGTGGTGTACCCCCCACAAGAAGAAGGAGGAAATGGAGGAACTGCACCACATCAAATACCTGGATCACAAATACATTGACACCCCTTCCGTGGCCCTTGGACAGGCCCGGGCGGAGAGTATCCGCATGGGGCGGGCCGTTCAGGTGATGTATGATGATGTGGTTCGCTCCGTCAAAGAGCGGAAGCTCAAAGAGCTTTCCAAATGGAGAAAAAGGGAAGATGAGCTGGACATCCTTCAAAGGGAGATCACCCAGTACCTGGTCAAGTTGGTGCAGCGGCCCATCAGTGACGAGGAGTCCAAGGAGGCCAATTCCTTGATGCGCATGGTCAACAACCTGGAGAGAATCGGGGATTCCATAGAAAACATTGCACAACTGGGCGAAGAGCTCATTGAACAGGACGTTTTCCTCTCCGAGGGCGGCATGCACGACTACGAGGTCATAAGCCAGGAGGTGCTCAAGTTTTTGAACCTTGTGGTGGAGGCCATGCAAACAGAGGATGCGGAGATCATGGAAGACGCCCAGGCCCTGGAGGACCACATCAATCAGATGCGGGAGGACATGAGGGGGAATTATCTCATGCGTCTCCAGAGCGGCATGTGCACCGTGGACCCGGGTCTCATTCTGGTGGATATGCTTACCGCCTTTGAAAAAATAGGTGACTTTTGCTACAACATCGCCCAGGCCGTGGCCGGGGTGAAGTAGGAGCGTTAGGAACGCTAGGATCGTTATTTTCGTTTGTCTGGTTGGATTTTGAACCGCCCGTTCGCGGTGCTCACTTGAAGAACAGGACAAGAACTTTTCCGCCGGGCGACCCTCCCCGGCGGAAATAGGTCCATTGGGGGGTAGGGTTTTTGTAAGTAGGTAGTGCAATTAAGAGCCATAAGGTTTTTTCATTGGACAGACTGTAACTCCGGTGAAACCGGAAGCGAGGATGCCCCCTGGGAGTATCACCAGGGGGTATGGTCTTGTGCTTCCCCGTAATCCAGCGCATCCGCAGGATGAGCGGGTGGTTTAAGAAGCGGCGCTCGCGCCGCCACGTAGGGCGGGTCACCATACACGCCCAATCACTGGAACCCTTGACCCCTTGAACCCTTGAATCCTAATCTTATGACCGAGGAGGACGTGACAACACCAAGAACCCATTGTATCCGTTGCGGGGAGTGCTGCCTGCGGTCCAGCCCGAGCATCCAGACCGCGGATCTCTCCCTTGTCTATGAAGGACCCATCGAGCGGTCCAAGCTCTATACCCTTCGTGTGGGCGAGCTTGTGCGGGATAACCTGCGGGGGGAATTGACGGTCAGCAACCAGGAATTGATCAAGATCCGGGAGCGGGAAGAGGGCGGGGGCTGTATCTTTTATGACGATGAGCAAAAGGCCTGCACCATCTACGAGAACAGGCCCATTCAGTGCCGGGCCCTGGCCTGCTGGGACGAGAGGGAGTTCATGCGGGTCTATGCCCGGCCCAAGGCGGACCGAAGGGACCTTTACCGCGACAGGGTCCTGCTGGAGATCATGGCGGAGCACGAGAAGCGGTGCAACTACCGTGAACTGGAACAGAAGGTGAGAAGGATCCCGGCGGAGGGAGAGCCCGCGGTGGAGGAGGTGATCGAGCTCCTGAGGTTTGATCATAACCTGCGGTTGTTGATTCCTCGAAAGGTCAACATGGATCCGGCCGAGATGGACCTGCTCCTGGGCCGGCCCTTGACCGAGACCATCACCATGTTCGGGCTCCAGGTCATCCCTCAGCCCGAGGGCGGGTTTTTCCTGACCACCCTGGAAGCCCCCGAACCAAAAAAAGAGACCTGACCGGTGCCCGCCATTGGTTGGGTCGTTGGGAGCGTTTATCTTGTTTATTTCGTTTGTCTGGTTGGATTTTGAAACCGCCCGTTCGCGGTGCTCACTTGACGAACAGGACAGGAACTTTTCCGCCGGGGTCGCCAGGGGGCATGGTCTTGTGCTTCCCGGTAATCTAGCGAATCTGCAGGATGAGCGGGCGGTTTCAAATAGCCGATACCGGCGGCTACGCCACGTAGGACGGGGCACCGTACCCGCCGAATCACTGGAACCCTCGACCCCTAGACCCCTCGAATCCTCACAAAAAAAGAGGGCTCTTTTGAGCCCTCTTTTTTTGTTTATTCCTTTCAGCTTAGAACAGCCCGGTCACCTTGCCCGTGCTGGTGTCCACATCCACACGGCGGAAGGCCGGGTCTGAGCTCGTACCAGGCATGAGGCTGATGGTCCCGGCACAGGGGCAGAGGAACTTGGCCCCGGAATAGATCAACACGTCCCGGATGGGCAGGACCCAGTCCTTGGGCACGCCCTTGAGTCCCACATCGTGGGACAGGCTCAAGTGGGTCTTGACCATCATGGTGGAGAAGTCATCATACTTGCTGTCCCCTTCCAGCATCTTGGCCTTGGCCTCTGCGTCAGGGGTCCAGGACACGCCGTCAGCCCCGTAGACCTCTTTGGCGATCTTTTCCACCCGGTCGCGGAGTTTCATTTCAAGAGGATAGAGGAAATCGAAATTGACTTCGTCCTCGCAAGCCTCTTTCACGGCCTCGGCAAACTCGACGGCCCCGTCACCGCCGTCGGCCCAGTGGGTCGAGACCGCGCAGCGGGCCCCGGCCTCCTCGGCATACTTGCGCACGATGGCGATTTCGTCTTTGGTGTCCGTATGGAAGCAGTTGACGCAAACCACCGGGTTGATCCCGGATTTGCGGATGGTGTTGATGTGATGGACCATATTGGCGCATCCTTTTTCCACCAGTTCCAGGTTTTCCTTGGTATAGGCCTCATCCAGGGGGATACCTGCCACCACCTTGGGGCCGCCGCCGTGCATCTTGAGGGCCCGGATGGTGCTGGTGAGGACCGACACATGGGGTTTCAGCAGGCTGTTGCGGCATTTCACGTTCCAGAATTTCTCAAAGCCGATGTCCGCGCCGAACCCGCTCTCTGTGATGTGATAGTCGAAGAGCTTCAGGCCCACCCGGTCGGCGATGATGGAGGACTGGCCCACGGCGATATTGGCAAAAGGCCCGGCATGGACCATGCAGGGCTGGTACTCGGCCGTGCACATGAGGGTGGGGTTGATGGTGTTGCGCATCCATGCGGTCATGGCCCCGCCGCACTCCAGGTCGCCGGTGGTCACGGGCTTTCCCGCCTTATCAAAGGCCAGGGTGATGTTGTCCAGGCGCTCCCTCAGGTCCGCCAGGTCCCTGACAATGGAGAGGATGGCCATACACTCGGAACCGACCGCAATGCCGAACCTGGACTGCATGGTGAAGCCGTCCATCCGGCCGCCGAGGCCGATCACGATGTTCCGCAGGGCCTGGGCGCAGAAGTCAATGATCCAGCCCAATTCCACCCGGGTGGGGTCGATGTTGAGCCGGGGCATCCTGGTCAGCCTCTGCAGCTGCTCGTCATTGTAATTGCGCTCGTGCTGCATACGGGCCGTGAGAGCCACCATGGCCAAGTTGTGGGCGTTCATGATGTCGTTGATATCGCCGGTGAGGCCCAGTGAGAACTCGGTCATTGGGATGAGAAGGGAGTTGCCCCCGCCGGCTGCGGTGCCTTTGATGTTCATGGTGGGTCCGCCCGAGGGCTGTCTGAGGGCGCCGCCCACGTTCAGGCCCAGCTTGCCCATACCTTCCATGAGACCGCACGAGGTGGTGCTTTTGCCCTCGCCTAAGGGGGTGGGGGTAATGGCTGTCACCTCGATGTATTTGCCGTCCGGTCTGTCCTTGAGGCGATCCATGATCTTTAAGAAATCGAGTTTTGCCAGTCTTCCCATGGCAAGGACTTCTTCCTTTTGAAGCCCCAGCTTCTCCTGCCACTCTTCGGGCGTCGGCATGTTCGCTTCGGCAGCCTCTGAGATCTGCCAGTCCTTCATTTCAACTGCATTGTAGGCCATCCTTTCAACCTCCTTTTAAATAAATTAACGACAAATAGTGCGGCTTCAGAAACAGGAACATCGCCGCGTCCATATACAAATGCCAAGGCCAGGGCCTTCTACGATGAATTGTTCTCCCTACCACAAAAAAATGGAGGCGTCAAGGGCAATCATAATAAATATTTTGCATGGATTTCAAAAGGTTAATGACTTTTTTATTTGATCCCTCCCGGCAGGGTGATATGGTAGGGACCGCGTGGGGGAAGGTTGGTCCACCGCCCGATTTAAGCCGTATAAAAAGGTCCGGGGCCGGGACGGCCTGCGGTCTGAAGGAGCGTGAATCTATGAAGGGGAAAAAGGAAAAGTTGGGTTTTCTGGGGGCCGGCAACATGGCCACGGCCCTCATCAAGGGACTCATCCAGAGCGGTCTCCATGGGCCGGAGCAATTGCTGGCTTCAGACAAGGATCCGGGGGCCCTGGAAAAGGTCTCCAGGGACTTCGGGGTGGGAGTGCGTCCCTCCAATGAGGCCGTGGTACAGGAAAGCGGGGTGGTGGTCCTCTGTGTGAAACCCCAGATCATCAAGGATGTTCTCGAGGAGATCAAAGGGGTACTTACCGACGACCACCTCTTGATCTCCATCGCCGCGGGGATTCCCCGGGCCGTGATCCTTGAAGCCCTTGACCGGCCCCTTCCCCTCATCCGGGTCATGCCCAACACGCCCGCCCTGGTGCAGAAGGGGGTGAGCGCCCTGGCCGGGGGCCGGGGGGTGACCCGGGAGCACATGGCTACGGCAATGGGCATGTTCCAGGCCGTGGGGGAGGCCGTGGAGGTGGAAGAGGCAATGATGGATGCGGTCACGGCCCTCTCCGGGAGTGGGCCCGGGTATGTGTTCCGCATCATGGAATGCCTGGTGGAGGCGGGTGTGGCCGTGGGCCTTCAAAGGGATATTTCTGAAAGCCTGGTGCTCCAGACCTTTGTGGGGGCCGCTTCCCTGGCCAAGGAATCCGGCGAGCCCCTTTCCCGTCTCCGGGAAAAGGTGACCTCCCCTGGCGGGACCACGGCCGCGGGCCTGGACGCCCTGGATAAAGGCGACCTGGAGGCCCTGGTCATCAAGGCCGTTAAGGCGGCCTGGCAGCGGTCCATAGAGCTGGGCAAGGGGTAAGGGGTTTGAAGCAGTCCGGTCCCTTAAGACCCCTTTGGCTGGGAGCGCTCTTGGGTGCCCTCCTGTGCCTCGGGACCGGGTGCAGCCCCGGAGAATGGGGATACTTGGCCGCACCGTGGCCCCTCCCCGGGGTGGAACGTGCCATGCAGACCCCCGGGTTCTGGATCGACCGCCACCCCTGTCCGGACCGGGTGGCCCTCACCAGGGAGGCAATCGACCTCCTGAATGCCTATATTAGAGACGACCTTGAACTCACAAGGGATATCACCTTGGTGCCTTCTTGCCCTGGTGAGGCGGTGATCCAGGCCCTCACAGAAGAACAGGACCGGTTGGAGGAGAAGGACCTCTATTTGGGAGACGGGACCCGGGCGGACCCCGCCTTTTATAAAAAGATGAATAAGAAAATGGCCCTGGACCAGGTGCCCGAAAAGGTTATCCCCCGCTACGGGTTTGTGGTCCATTACGCGAACCAGAGGCTCCTTCCCACCGGGGGGGGCCTTTTTTCCGGGCCCGAGGCCGGTCCCTTTGACCGGCTCCAGAACAGCGGCCTGGACCTGGGCACCCCCCTGGCCGTCCTGCACCAGAGCCGGGATAAAAACTGGCTTTACGGCCACGGCCCTTCCAGCTCGGGCTGGGTCAGGGCCGGCAAGGTGGCCCTGTGCAGCAAGAAGGCCTTGGAAGACGCCCTCCATTGCCCCTCCTTTGTGGTGGTCACCGCCGCAAAGGCCGACATCTACCTGGACCCGGACCTGACCCAACACTATGACCATGCCAGGATGGGCGTGCGCCTGCCCTTAAAAGGGGAAGGGGCCCGGGCCTTTGAGGTCATGGTTCCCCTTCGTGGCCGGGACGGCTCCCTGGTCCAGGGCAGGGGCTATATCAAAAGGACGGGCGCCCGTAAGGGATATCTCCCCTTTACGGCCCGCCACATCCTGGAGCAGGCCTTTGCCGGGCTCCATGAGCCTTACGGGTGGGGGGGCAGGACCGGGGAGCAGGATTGCTCCCGCTTTATGAAGGAGGTCTTTGCCACGGTGGGGCTCTGCCTCCCCAGGAACTCGGCGGACCAGGGCAGGATCGGGGGCCTGATCATGGAGGTCCCCGAGGGGGCGAGTGCGGAGGAAAAGCTTCATATCCTTTCCCGCAAGGCCCTGGGGGGCCTGACCCTCCTCTACCTCAAGGGCCATATCATGCTCTTTACCGGCATGAAGGAGGGCCGGCCCTACGCCATCCACGCCACCTGGGGCTATCCGGAGCGGTTCTGGTTCGGGGATCAAACCCGGGTCATCAACCGGGTGGAGGTGACGGATCTCTTCCTGGGGCAGGGATCGGGCCGGGGCTCCCTCCTTGAAAGGGTGATCTCGGCCAGGTCATTCGGGGCCCTGTGACACGGTTCCCGGCCCGGAAAACTTTTCGGGCTGTTGGATAAAAGAGGACAGGGTCTCCAGGTAGGTCTTGCCCCCGAGCAGGTAGGTGTCATTGTGGCCGGCCCGCTCCACGGCCAAAAAGGCCTTGGGGGGCTTGGCCTTTTCATACAGGGCCCGGCCCATCCAGAAGGGCACGATCGCGTCTTCCTTTCCGTGGATCAAGAGCTTGGGGGCGGGGATGCGCGTGATTTTTTCCAGGTTGTTGTAGTGGAGGGGCACGGCAAAGGCAAAGACCTGGAAAAAGAAGAGGGTCTTGGCCATGTCCTTGGTGGAGGTAAAGGCCCCTTCCAGGATCACGGCCCGCACCTTTCTATTCACGGCGATCTCCACGGCCACGGCCGCGCCCAGGGACCGGCCGAAGAGGACGATCCTCTCCGGGGGAAAGCCCTTGTCTTTTGTGAGGAAGTCATAGGCGGCCAGGCCGTCTTCATAGAGGCGGCCTTCGGAAGGGCTTCCCTGGCTTTTTCCGTATCCTTGGTAGTCAAAGATAAAGACCTGGAACCCCTGTTCCACCAGGAGCCTGATGTTCTCCAGGCGGTGGCTGATATTGCCCGCGTTTCCGTGACAGAAGAGGATGACCGGGGCCTGGGCCGGGGCCGGGAAAAACCACCCGTGGAGTTTCTTCCCACCTCCGGTGGGAAAGACGATATCCTCATAGTCGAGGCCCCAGGCGGAAGGCGCGGCCTCAAGTTCTGCTTCCGGATAAAAGATGAAGAAGTTTTCTATCCTGGGGTAAAAGCAATAGGAGAGGGCCAGGACCAGGAAGAGGAGTAACACCAGGTTTAGCCCGCTGATGGGCATGGAAAGCACCCGCCGGATCTTTTTGACCGCCTTGTTCAAAAGGGGATGTCCCCTTTCTGTGTCACCTCACGGGGTGGACCCCGCCTTTTAATTAAATGAATATTCTCTGTAATATTAACGTGATGCAGCCTGGTATATAACCGGACGATATTCTGGCGGCGGAACAGGCTTGCCCTCCGCCCGGGCAGCTTCCAACCATAGTTTTTTGGCCTTTTGGACCTCACGCAATGCTTCGTCAGGGGTATCACCGAATGCAGAGCACGCCTCAAGATCGGGTATATCGGCGATGTAACCCTCGTCATCTTCTGAATAGAAAATATTAATATGATAGTCCCGCATTATTCATCCTCCAGTTGAAATCTCAAAATAATGGAATGGGGACAAAAAGGCAAGGAAGGGCAAGATTGAATAGGGGGCAAGTTTGATCTCAGTTTTTGCAAATCGGAAAAATTTTTGGATGCTTATGACTTATTGACTTCGCAATTAAAAACTGTATATAAAAACATTGACTTATCAAACCATGGCATAAAGAAACGCCCTTAAGAAAGTTGATTTTTCGTCAACTTTTTGCTTTACTTTCCCTGCCACCTGCCAATAGTATGAACAAAAGACAAGCAAAATCCCTTCTCAAAAGGATCACCCGAGAGTGTGTAGTTATCACTGATCGTTTCAGAAAACGCATGAAAAAACGTGATGTTACTATGGATGATGTTTTATGGGTGATCATGTGGGGCGAACTCAAGGGCCTTGAGAAAGATTCCGAACACAATAACTGGAAGTGCACGATCTCAGGCAAGGACATTGAAGAAGACGATTTAACCGTTATTATGGCATTAGATGAAGAAACGGAAACCGTGATTGGTATTACCGTTTTTTAATGTGGGGGCATTACGAAATGAAATGTCCAATGTGCAGCAGGGAAATGAAGCGTAAAACGGGCAAGTATAGGTATACGGAATCCGGTTTAGATAACGTGTATCTGCTGGGGGTGGAGATTTACAAGTGCCATTGTGGAGAGACCGCCGTATCTATTCCGGCGATAATGGAACTTCACAAGATAATTGGCACGGCACTCATCAAAAAAGACAGGCCCCTTACGGGGAAGGAAATCCGATTTTTAAGGAAGAATATCGGTATGAGTGCGAAAGGCTTTGCCGAGGTCCTGGGGATAGACCGGTCCACCCTTTCCCGGTGGGAGAATGATAATCAGGTATTATCAGCAACCAATGACAGGTTAATCCGTTTGGCCTATTCAAATTTTAGAGGTATTGCTCAAAGCGAGATCAAGCAGCTAATGAAAGATAAGTTCAAAGAAATCAAGCCTGGAAAGAAGGGGCCGGCAGAATTTACAATCCCGATTACCGAATGGGCTGACCCGGAGATGTGTGCCATATAATCTGCCCGTCCACAGGCAAGCGTGCCCTTCCGGGCGAGAAATCTGCACAGGAAAATGGGCATGTGCACAAAAAACTGTGCAAACTCCCCAAGACCCTGGTACCATCAGTGCCTCCAAAACGGTTGTCCCCAGCGCCTTTTCAGCGCCACTACCAGGTTTTTCCCAGTATTTTTGCCCTATTTCCCAGTAGTAAGATTTTAATGAAAAAGTAGTGGATTTTCGTTGACTTCTGGCTCGCTTTTTGTATGGTTTTCTCAATTCACCCCGTTGTTACAAACGCATTCACATACTTGAGACATAAATCCTTTTAAGGTGTAGAAAGCAAAATGGCGGATTCCTAAGTGCCTTGATGCAACTACGGGGTTCACATTCCCTTCAAACCGTTCCCTCTGTTTACCCCGTTGTTGAAAACGGACTGACTTCCTTGAGATATAGATACAGTCAAACAAGTTGCTTATGCCATTTTCCATCCAGAACCTGGATCTCACTATTGGTCAATTTGAGATTTAAAATACCAAAAGCGGCATTGGAGCCGTAGAAGACAAAATGCCTGCCGAATGCTTAAGCGCCCTTGATGCAACTACGGGGTTTACAGGGTTCCAACCATGAAAGCGGTTCTCAAATTGTGCTTATCCCGTTTCTGATAGGAAGTGCCCTGTCCTGTCCAGGAAACAAGATCACATCAAATGGATGGAATTAAAGTGCCGTCTGGTCCGGGCAAGGAGATAATAAGGCATAGGGTGTCTTAGAGGCATCTGGACGGCCTCGATGTGTGAATTTGCTTTTCCCCTTAGCGCTCTTTGAAACGTCGAGAAGACAACTCAGTCGATCGGGCTCCGAACGGCACGGCCCCCTTTGTTCAGAACGTGGGTGTAGATCATGGTTGTAGACACGTCCTTGTGCCCGAGCAGTTCCTGCACCGTTCGGATGTCGTAGCCGTCTGCAAGGAGATGCGTTGCAAAGCTATGCCGAAACGTGTGGCACCCGACTGGCTTATGGATGCCGGCAAGGGTCACCGCCTTTTTAAGGGCCTTTCGGACACAGCTTTCATGCAAATGATGGCGCCGGATTTCACCGGAGCGAGGGTCCTTGCATAAGGATCTGGATGGGAAAACAAACTGCCATGCCCATTGGCGTGACGAATTCGGATATTTTCTTGCGAGGGCTCCGGGCAGATTGACATGGCCGAATCCGCGGCCGCAATCATCTTCGTGAATAGCCCTGACCTTTTTCAAATGCAGGTGAAGAGGTTCGAGGACATTCGCCGGCAGCACGGTGACACGGTCCTTTCCGCCCTTTCCGTGACGAATGACAATCTGATTCATGGAAAAGTCAATGTCCTTTACACGGAGCCGCAAGCATTCCATCAAACGAAGCCCGCTCCCATAAAGGAGCTTCACGATTAATTGAGGCTCACCGGAGATGAGATCGATGATTTTGAGGGCCTCCTGTTTGGAAAGCACGACCGGAAGCCGCGTCGGCCGTCTGGCACGGACCGCATCGATAGGATCTTTTAGATCAATTTGGAGGACTTTTTTATAGAGAAAGACCAATGCGTTCAGGGCTTGATTTTGAGTGGAGGCGGAGACGTTACGCTCCACAGCCAAATGCGTCAAAAACTCTTGAATTTCCTTGGAGCCCATTTCGGAGGGGTGCTTCTTTTGATGAAAGAGGATGAATCTGCGAATCCAGAAAGTGTAGGTCTTTTCCGTCCTGTATGCGTAGTGCTTTACTCGAAGTGCATCCCTGACCTGGTCGAGCAGTTTTTTGGGTTTGGCTTTGGCATCCATCCCAATAAACAGCCTTTTTGGCGTGATATTATGTAATATTAGCCCGTCTTCGCTTGGCCCATGTAGTTTATTGAAGCATATGACATGCCAAAGAGACTTGTTAAGCAAATTCAAAAGGTTCGGGAGAGTATAGTGAAGGCAAGCTCAA
>CAZNLL010000018.1:0-42373 GCA_964573885.1 uncultured Desulfobacteraceae bacterium
CAAACCAAAGTCTTTAAAAGCAATCGAAGTCAGGCGGTTCGTCTTCCCAAAGAGGTCGCCTTCCCGGAATCCGTCCAGAACGTTACAATCACGGCAATCGGTAGCAAGCGAATCATAGTTCCGGCGGATCAATCGTGGGACGACTGGTTCGAGGCACCGGGTGTTTCCAGTGACTTCATGACAGAGCGAAAGCAGCCGGAAGACCAGATTCGGGAGACCTTGTGATGCTAAAGTATCTGCTGGATACCAATATTGTCATTTATACCATGAAGAACCGTCCGCACCAAGTGAAGAGACACTTTCAACAGCATGAAGGTCAGATGGGCATTTCCGCGGTGACGGTGGGTGAATTGGTATTCGGGGCGGAGCATTCACAACAAATAGAACGAAATCTGGCAGATATTGAGGCGATGGTCGCCCGACTTGAGGTGCTACCCTTTGACAAGAACGCTGCCTATCATTTCGGACAGGTACGGGCTGCCCTATACTCCATGGGCCGACCAATAGGTGCTTATGATATGATGATTGCCGGCCACGCCAGGGCAACCGGGCTGATATTGATAACAAACAACGTGAATGAATTTGAACGCGTTCCGGGGCTGTTGATTGAGAACTGGTGTGACGGAGAGCGTTCTTAACGAAAGCTTTCCGAATCTCTTCCCTTCGCCCATCTGGTGTGCCCCCTTTTGCGTTGTCACGCACCTCAGATTCGCCTATACTCCTAAAAGCAGAACTTCTTATCGGTATCAGCCGGCCAACATTTTACGCGCGTTGAGGTGTTTTATGAAGATCAAAGACAAGGTCGCCATTGTAACGGGCGGCTCCAATGGCATTGGTGCGGCCCTGTGCCGAAGGTTCGCCCAAGAAGGGGCAAAAGCCGTGGTGGTGGCCGATATCGATATGCAGGGGGCCCGGGCTTTGGCCCGGGAAATCGACGGCCTGGCCCTTGGGTGCAATGTGGCCAAGGAAGAAGACGTCATCCAATTGGTTCGGCAAACCCAAGACCGCTGCGGGCCGGTCGACCTTTATTGCTCCAATGCCGGCATCATTATCCAGGGGCTCTTGGAGGTCTCTAACGCCGACTGGCAACGCATCTGGGAGATCAATGTCATGTCCCACATCTATGCGGCCCGGGCGGTGTTTCCCGGGATGCTCAGACGGGGGTCGGGTGCCTTTGTGATAACGGCCTCCGCTGCCGGCCTGCTCAACCAGATCGATTCGATATCATACTCCACAACCAAACATGCCGCCGTTGGGCTGGCAGACAATCTGGCGATCAACTACGGAGATCGGGGTATCCAGGTGTCGGTCATCTGTCCCATGGCGGTCCGTTCCCTTATGACGCAGAACGGCGGCGGGATCGCTGCCCTGGACGGCATGTTGGAAGCCGAACAAGTGGCCGAAGATGTGGTCACCGCCTTGGATCAAGGGAAGTTCATGATCCTGCCCCACCCGCAGGTCAAGGGTTATATGGAACACAAGGCTACAGACTACGAGCGGTGGATTCGGGGCATGCAGCGGCTGCGGGCCCAGCACCTGCCCGAGCTATAAGTCTGTGTTGAGCCCTTGAGTTGTAGCCGGTCATTGCCAGTATTATGGAAACAGTATCCGAAATCATTGTCAAAACCTTGAGATCCATGGGCGTTCAAACCGTCTTCGGCATACCGAGCATCCATAATATCGGTTTTTACGAAGCCCTGCGAAAAGAACCGCATATCCGTCACATTCTTTGCCGGCATGAGGCCAGTGCCACCCATATGGCCGATGGCTACGCCCGCTCAGGAAAGGGACCGGGCGTGGTCGTCACATCCACCGGACCGGGTGCCGCCTATTCTCTTTCTCCCTTATTGGAGGCCTTTTATAGTTGCTCTCCGGTTTTGATGATGACCTCCAACCTTCGTGAAAATCAGATCGGCAAAGGACTTGGCGCACTGCATGAAGTCAACCGACAGCATGATCTTTTTGAATCCGTGACAAAGGAAACCATCTGTCTGAAGCGCGGTGATAGTATCACGGAGAAAGTATCCTATGCGGTTTCCACGGCCATATCCGGCCGGCCCGGGCCGGTCTATCTGGAAGTGCCCCATGATTTATGGGATGTTGAAATAGATGAAACAACCTTTTCGAATCGTGAGAAAAGGAATGCCCCTTATGATTTGGCCGGAGCAAAAAGGTTGCTCAAAAAGGCAATCACCCCGATGATCATCGTCGGCATCGAAGCGATGCATGCGGGTATGGCCGCTGAAATTCAGGTACTTGCCGAAATACTTCATGCGCCCGTGCTCACGGATGCCGGAGCCAAAGGCATTCTCCCCGAAGACCATCCTTTGGCCTTCGGGAATGTAACCAACGGCGGGGTTGTGAAAACCATTCACAAAACCTGTGACGTCACCTTAAGTATCGGCTCCCGGCTGCGATACGTGGATTTCAAGCGACGGGGAATTTCTCTCCCTCAATTGATCCACTTCGACTGGGATGAAACATGGGTGGATAAAAATTTCAAAAGCACTATCACCTGCATCGGCCCGGTTAAAGAAATGGTGGGCATGCTGATCAATGAATTCAAGCGCATCCCCGTCCCTCGGGAAAGGCACGACACGGTAAACCGCTTTAGGGGCTTGCACCGCCCTTGAAGCGAGATACCCGACGAACATGCTGAAATCTCCTATCTGCGCGCCCTGCGGGATGCCATTCCTCGAAATGGGATGCTGGTTATTGACAACACCCTGCTCGGCTATTTTGCAGAACAGTTCTATCCGTCCTATAAGCCTTTGGGGATTGTCCCGGCAAAAGGGGCAACCCCTATCGGTTTTGCCTTTCCCGCGGCCATAGGATTAAAGGCAGCCTATCCGGAGGAACCGGTGGTCTCCCTGATCGGTGACGGGGGATTCTTGTACGGCGCCGTTGAATTGGCCACATGCCTGCAGCATGGTATTGGATTTCCCGTGGTGGTGGTAAACGACAGGGCCTATGGGATGCTCGATTACCTCCAGCATTCCCTTTATGGTGCGGGATACCAGACCTCTCTTTTCAATCCCGACTTTTCGGCCTTTGCCTTATCGTTCGGCGCAAAAGCTAGGGCTGTTGATACTCCCGATGGATTAAAGGCCGCCCTAAAAGAGGCCTTGGCGTCCCCAGAGATGTGGCTCATTGAATTGAATGCCTCCTTTCCAGATCCCCCTTTTGGGAAATACTGAATCGCCTGGGGAAAAACATCCAGATTTCTCGCAGGCTTAGGGTTGACACTCCGATCCCATGCCCCTATAGTCAGTATCCCAAAAATCGTTTCCCTTATTTTAAAGATCCAGAACATGCGGTGAGGTGAAGACCGATGAAGAAGGGGATAACATGGCTGGGCCGGCCTTTATGCTGTGCGTTGTTGCTCCTTATTAATGCCTGCGCCATGGTGGGGCCCGATTTTACACCCCCCAAGGCCGATGTGGCGCCTGATTGGGTGGGATCTAAGGATGCACGGGTCCAGAAAGAGAGCCCGAGCTACAAAAACTGGTGGCAGGTCTTCCATGATCCGGTCTTGGAAAGGCTGGTGCAAACGGCCTATGAACAAAATCTGCCGCTCCGCATCGCCGGCGTGCGGGTATTGGAGGCCAGGGCCCTCCTGGGGGTTGTAGGCGGCGAGTTTTATCCGCAGATACAAACAGGTTTTGGTGCGCTGGAGTACAATCGCATCAGCGGCAATTCCCCAGATTTGGGACAACCGGGTCCGGAAAATCCCGGCATGGGCTACTTCCAGGGCAGCTTCGGCCTGGGTGCCAGCTGGGAGTTGGATTTCTGGGGCAAATTGCGCCGCGCCATCCAGTCCGCCGACGCCAATCTGCTGGGTTCCGTGGCTGCATACGACGACGTGCTGGTCAGCCTGACCGCAGACGTGGCCCGGACCTATGTGGTCATCCGCGTTTACGAGGAACGGCTCAAGATCGCTCGAGAAAACCTGAAACTCCAGAAGGAAGGGTTGCGGATCGCCAGGGCCCGCTTTAAGGTGGGTGACACGGGTGAGAGGGACGTACAGCAGGCCCTCACCCAGTTGGCCAGCACCCAGGCCCAGATCCCCTTTCTGGAAACCGGGCTCCAGAAGTCACGACACGCCCTCTCCATCCTGATGGGGATGCCGCCGGGGCAGTTGAAAGACAGAATGCACAGGGATCAGGGGATCCCCCGGTCCCCCTTGAATATTGCCGTAGGTATCCCCGCCGAACTGCTGCGCCGGCGGCCGGATATCCGGAATGCCGAATTACAGGCCGCATCCCAGTGCGCCCTGATCGGCGTGGCCAAAGCCGATCTATACCCCTCTTTCTCTTTGACGGGTTCCTTTGGCTACCTCTCCGCGGACGTGGGGAATGCGGAGTTGGGGGATATCTTTTCGTGGAGCAGCCGTACCGCGACCTTCGGGCCGTCTTTTCAATGGAATATCCTCAACTACGGCCGCATCACCAATACTGTCCGGGTCCAGGACGCCCGGCTTCAGGAGTTGATGCTCAATTACCAGGATACGGTCCTCCGGGCGCAGCAGGAGGTGGAAGACGGACTGGTGGAATTCCTGAAAGCAAAGGAACGAATCAATTTCTTAAAGAAGAGCGTGGACGCGGCCAAGCGCTCCGCAGACCTGGCCCTCATGCAATACCGGGGAGGAAGCACCGATTATACCACGGTGATTCTGGCCCAGCAGGCCCTCCTGAGGGAAGAGGACCTTCTGGCCACCACCCTGGGAGAGGCCCCCCTGGGCCTTGTGGCCGTGTACCGGGCCTTGGGCGGTGGATGGCAGATCCGGGAAGGAAAACCCTTTGTACCGGAAGATATCAAGTCGGTCATGAAGGCGCGCACCAACTGGGGCGATCTATTGTCCGCGCCCATTGAACCGCCCCCCGCACCCGGCGCTCAAAAGCCCATTGTCCGGGGTCCCGACTGGTAGGATTCTATTGCAGGAAGGTAGAATTAATGCCAACCGTGTTGAAAGTAGGCCCCTATCGTTTCTTCTGCTATGCGGGTGATCGTGATGAACCGCATCACATACATGTCGAACGCGATGAGAAGGTGGCAAAGTATTGGCTCGATCCTATCATTTTCAGCCACAGGGGGTATTACAGCTTTTTGGAGAACAACAAATTGGATGGAGACTAAAGACGAAGGGGGCAAGTCTGGTCTTGATTTTGTCTCCCTTTGTCGCTTCACAAGACCGCCTCACCGCGACTCTTTCAGAACAGCGCAATCTCATGGTCGCCGCCCTGGCGGATGAGGTTTACTTCGGCCCGTGCCCTATGAGGATTTCACCCGGTCGCCGTTACGCAGGGCCTTGGGCGGGGCCACGATAACGGCATCTCCTTGACTGAGGCCTTTTTTGATTTCCGCTTCCTTGTCGTTGATGACTCCCAGGGTTACCGGTCTGAGAACGGCCTTGCCATTCTTTACAGAAAAAACCTGCCACTGACTGCCGGCCCCCCTGAAGAGGGCGGTCCGGGGGACCTTGAGGACGTCCTCTTTTTCCTCTGTATAGATCCGCACGCGGACCCGGTAGCCCAGGCCGAGGGTCCGACCTTTCTGCTTCAAGTCCTTCAGGGCATCTTTGTCAAAATTGATATGCACGGGCACCCGCTGCTGATCCACGCCCAGGGATGACACCTTGGTGAAGCCCGCCGGCTTGATGCGCGATACGGTTCCCCGGATGGGTGAATCCCCGATAGAGGGACCATAGATATCCACCGGGTTTCCCGGACGGACCGTGACCACGTCCTGGGAAAGGATATCGGCGGTCACCTGGAGATCTCTCAGGTCCCCGATCTCCATAAGGAGGGTCCCGGCCTGGAGGAATTCCTCGTTTTTCACCAGGCGGCGGAGCACGATCCCATCCACAGGACTCTTGATGGCCGCCCGTTTCAACCGCCGGGCCGCCAATTCCTGTTCGGCCCGGGCCCCGGCCAACCGTTGGACCAGGACGCCGGTCTCCAAGTGTTTCAGGCCCAGGCGCTCCTCTATATACCTGGGCAAGAGCTTCACGGCTGAGGTAATCGCCCATGTGGCCTTACTCATGAAACGGGCAGAGGCCACGGCGCTGTCGGCCTGACGGTGATCCCGCTGGGCCCTTCGGAGTTTCTCTTTGGACGAGGCCCTTTCCTTGACCAGTTTCTTCTCCATGTCCAGGACCCACTCAGAATATTTGAGTTCCGCCTCATTGGTCCTGATGAGTTCATCCGAGGCCTTTCCCGCCGCCTTCAGGGCGGCGATCACTTGTTTGGACTCCACCAGGGATGTCTGCTCGATCTCGTTGTACTTGTTTACGGTAATTTGGGCCTCGATTTCAGCCACCTGTGCCTCGGCCACGGCCAGGGCCGTCTTGAGGTCCGCCGTATCCATTTGGGCGACCACCTGGTCTTTTGAGACCCCATGACCGGCCTCCAAGGTAATGGGCAGGATACGGCCGTCCTGGGGCATGGTAATCTTATAGACAAGGGGAAGGGTGGTCATGGCACGATCCTCCACCCAGGCACGGATATCCCCCGTACTTGCCGCGACGGTCTGGACCGGTATGCCGGATTGCATCGCCGTGTAAGCGTAAAGCACGGCTGCCACAGCAATCACAATGCCCAGGATGATCCATTTGATGCTCTTCTTCATGGCAAACTGCTACCTCCCTTTTGCGGTTGTTATGAAACCCGAAACCTGACACCTCAATCAGCCCGCATTTGCCCCATCACTCCTTCATACTCAGGGCATCCTGCCAGTGAAGGCGTTGGATGGCCTTTCTCACGAAAACGTGGGCCCCCAGGATAAAAATGAAGGACAGGATCACCGTCTTGACCCAGCTCATAGGTTCTACAATAGTGGGTACCCTATACATATCATTGGTGTACTGGGAATTGATGCCCCAGAGGAGCCACCAGCCCAATGGAAGCCCCAGGAAAGCACCAATGCCGTATTGAATCATATTCTCCCGAAGAAATATGGCCCCGATTTCGCCGGGCTGATACCCCAGAACACGGAAGGTGGCGATTTCCCGTGCCCGCTCGATGATGCTGATAAGAGAACCATTGAGGATGGCCCCAAAAAAAATGACCGCCCCGAAGAGGATTATAGGGTAGACCATCTGTCCCAGCTTGTTCACAAAGGTGTTCTGCAGCACCTGTCTCTGAAAGCCTGTTTCGGCGTAGTCGGCCAGATCAGGCCACGATTTGACCTGTCTGAGGAACCCCCGCATTTCTTGCTCAGTGGGCAGGCCTTTCAACTGAAGCTCCGACAACGCCCCGGCCTCACCAATCTGACGGTTCAGGTAGTCGTAGTTTGCATAGACACAGAGCCCGAAAAGACTATCCATGAAACCTGTTACAGGAAGCGCCACCGGCTGCTGCAGGCCCTGGGTGGGCGTCACCCGCACCCGGTCGCCCAGGGACAGTCCCAATTCCCTCCCAAGGCGACGGGCCATGAAGAGCCCTGTTTCAGGAACCGCGATCGGGTCGCCGGATACGGTGCGGGGGGTGGTCAAACGGGCGTTTCGGACCAGGCCCTGGATGACCCCTTTCTTGCTATGATTGCCATGCTGGAAATGACAGGGGACGTTCAGAACCGGTTCCACCCACTGGATACCCGGCAGTTCCCCGGCCTCGTAAAGGGCTCCCGTCCCGCGGTCGTTTCGAAGGGTCAACGAATAGTCGGCATGGTCCAACATGTTGAAACGGAAATCCACCATATATTGGAGAGAATCCATGGCGCCGAAGGTGACCAGGACCAGGGCCGCTCCCATGGCGGCTGAGAAAATGCCGGTAAGGGTCCTTCCCTTATTCCTTATGAGATTTCTCAAGACGATCTGCCACCGGAACTCCAGTCGCCGCCAGAGCCCGGTCCAGGCCTCCAGGAAGACCGCCCCTCCGCTGGGAGGGGCCGGGGGACGCATGGCCTCGGCCGGATTGAGCCTCAGCACGGTCCGAATCCCCTTGAGTGTACCGATGACACCGAACACCAGGGCCAGGGCCAGGGCCGCCAGATTGATTCCCGGATAGAATTGGTTGTCCAGCTCGGGGAAGTCAAAAAACATGCGGTATTCTAGGGTGAGGGCGTCAGCGATCCAGTAACCCAGCAGACATCCCAGCAGCCCGCCCACGGCCCCCACAAAGACCCCAAACTGGATAAAGTGGAAAAATATGTCGAAATTACGGTAGCCCAGGGCCTTAAGGGTTCCCACAATGGTCCGCTGCTGCTGGGCCAGACGCGACATAAGCACGTTGAGCACCAGGACCGCCACCAGGAGAAAAATGGTGGGCATGAAAAAGGCAATGGTGGCCAGGCCGTTCAGTTCGCCCGAGAGGCTGAGATTGGAGGCCTGAAGGCTCAGGGGGGTAATGGCAAAGAGTCCATAAGGCTTGAGACGGTGCCGCAATTCGTCAAAAAGGGGTTGGCTGTTTTGCCGGGCCGCCTTCGAAAGGGTGCCCACCAGGGAGTTGCACGCCCCGTGGAACCCGAGGACGTCCTCCCCGAATCCCCGCTTGACATAGAAGACGCCGTAGCGCAAGGGTTCAGGGGCGATGGCACCGGGGGGCATCATATAGACAAACTCCGAGGACATGGCCGTGCCCACCACAAAGAGGGCCTTCCGCTGGCCGTTCATGATGAGATGGATGGTGTCACCCTCGGTTATGTTCCGGGCCTGGGCAAAGGCCCTGGAGACAATGACCTCATCCTGTCTGCGGGAGGTGAAGTAGGTCCCGCTCTGCATGACGATACCGTTGATCACCGGAGACGGCTCGGCCGGGAGGGTCAGCAGGGTCCCGGTCAGAGGTTCTTTCACCCCTTCCAGGTCCACGATGACCTGAAAGGCGATCCGTGCCCGCATCTCTGAAATCCCCTTCAGATCGTCCAGGGCATCCAGTTCGGTGACCGGCATCTTCTTGAGGTCCACCCAGAAGTCGGCCATGCGACATTGCCCGTAATAGGCATCCCGGGCCAACTCGAGGTTTTTGGATGTACCCATCATCCCCACCAGGCAACTCACGCCGATGGCCACGATGAGCATGACAGCTGCCAGCATTCCCTTGGTCTGCCACAGGTCCCGTCTCAATTTTCGATTGAGAATGTTCACCAGGTTATCTCTTCAGGCCGCTTTCGGACTTTGTTTTCCCGTGATGTAATGCCTTCCATGGTGAGGTGAAGCACCCGGTGGGCCATGTCGGCCATGGGTGCCGCGTGGGTGATGATGACGATGGTTGCCCCCACCTCTTCATTGAGCTGGCTCAGAAGACCCAGGACCCGCTGCCCCGTGTGGGCGTCCAGGGCCCCGGTGGGCTCATCGCAGAGCATGATGGCCGGCTGCTTGGCCAGGGCACGTGCAATGGAGACCCGCTGCTGCTGGCCCCCGGACAACTGCGCAGGGAAATGGTGCATCTGCTCGGTCAGGTCCACCAGTTGCAAGGCCTCGGCCGGGTCCATGGGTTTTGCCGCGATCTGGGTGGAGACCTGCACGTTTTCCACGGCCGTGAGGGTGGGAACCAGGTTATAAAACTGGAACACAAAACCGATCTTGCGTCTGCGGTATTCGGTGAGTTGACGATCGGTCATGGCCGCCAGGTCCTCTCCGTCCACCCACACCTCGCCGGACGTGGGCCGGTCAATACCCCCGATGATGTTTAACAGGGTGGATTTCCCGGCCCCCGAGGCCCCAACGATGACCGTGAGTTGGCCCCTGAGGATCTCGAGGTCGATGCCGCGCAGCACTTTTACCTGCACTTCGCCCATCTGGTAGGTCTTATGGAGTTGGACGCATCGAACTGCGACATCGCCGTTGGATTCCCGTGTCGTCATTGAGCGACTCCAGTCTGTGATGTAAGGCCATATAGACCCGGGGCCATTCCGCTGAGGGGGCGGAGAGAAGGATCCGGGAAGATCACAAAGCTATTATAGATTGCGTGCGGTTTTGTCAAGAATGGTTGGGCCGCTCCTATCGGTTGACACCCCGGCCTCAACTCCCTATAGTCTGTATCCCAAAAAAATCCTTGGGATACTTGGCCTCTGGGAGACCGCCATGCTGACACGGGAAGAACTGCTGCAATTCAGGCCGGGACGAAGGGCAGAGAGCAATATTCGTCTTATCCGCAAGGCCTATGCGGCTTTTAATAGAGAAACCGATTTGGTCCGAAAACGGGGCTATGCCGCCATACTGCGAGGTCATATCGACCTCTACCTCGAGGAGTCCCAACCGCGACCCGGCCGGCTGACCGAAGGACGGCATGACGACTCTCAATTGCGAATGAAACCGGAACAGTTCGCCAACGACGACATCCAATTGCTGGACACTTACCCCTTTGACGAGGGTGGGGAGAGCGAGGGGCTGGGATTTTATTGCGCACAAACAGGCCACTTCTCGCCCTTGTTCAGGGGACCCCCTTACGATCGGATAATGGGGGCGCTCCTGTATTACGGGTACTTTGTCTACGGCATGGAAAAACGCTACGCCACCGAAATTGCCACCACCCACCACCTGACCGACAGCCGTGTCCTCCCCGAGCTCGGCCGTGACATGGGCCCGGGGAAAGTCAAAAAGGGCGAAGACCGTCACCTCGTGCTCTGCGACCCGGCGGGACACGGTGCCCCTGAAGGCCTCAATTCCCTCATCGCCCTTGAAACAGGGGATCTTACCAGAGCCCGCCACACCGCGGACACACTGGCCGCCCTGCTGGACATTCGTTTCGTGGTGGCGACTCAGCGCATGTGCTACAACACCCATTAGGGCTCAAGCGGATCTTTGAGGGACCGGTATTCCATGAAAAACCGGTAGAAGGCGGCCAAAACAAGGGCATGGGTGATGTTGCCGTCACGTATGAGTGACGGGATTCGTCCAAGGGGTTTCAGGATGACTTCGATGTCTTCCTGGTCATCCAGTGCCTGCCCTCCCGCGCGAAAGCTTCCCTGGGCCACATAGGTGTAGCACCGGTTGTTCTGTATAGCGGGGTTGGGATGGACATATCCCAGCAAGGTCATCTTCTCCGGGCGATATCCGGTCTCCTCCAGAAGCTCCCGCTCGGCGGTGGACCCGGGTGTGTCATCCCCGTCCACCACCCCGCCCGGGATCTCCAGGGTCAGGTCCTGGATCCCGTGCCGATATTGTCGCACCAGGACCACTTCATTATTGGGTGTAATGGGAATGACATTCACCCAGGATGATGACTCCAGGATGAAAAAAGGGTGAACCTTGCCGGTACGGGGGGAACGGGCCAGGTCTGTTCTCAGGCTGAAAACCCGGTAGGATTGATCCCGTTCGCTGGAAAGGACTTCCCACGGCTCGGGGGGCATTTTCCACCTCCTTTGCTGGGCCTAATCTCTATAAAAAACATGCCCTACTCTTATGAGCTCTTTATGACTGACTACTCCACCCAACATGCTCGGTCTGAGACAGCAAATTTTGATCTACAAAGCCAACCCTTTTCCGCAGACAAAAAAGGCCTGCAAGTTGCTGATTTCACTTACAGGCCCCGCGCTCTTCCCTGGAGGCGGCAACCGGATTCGAACCGGTGAATAACGGTTTTGCAGGCCGCCATCCAAGCTCTCTAACATATTGATATTATACAGACTTACAACTCGCCTATTTTCTATGGTGTGACTTTTGGTGGAAAAATTTTCCTAATCGCATCTCAAATCCATCATGAATTTCAAAAAAATTCGCAGACTCAAGAGTCTGAGATTTTCAAGAAATCCTTTCGCATATCGTCAATCAAGCCGCCTTTCACCAGAAACCCGGTTATGATCCAGGTTAACCACTCGTCAATGATTTCCAACGCATCGTCACTCAGACAATACTCGGTTGCTTCAATTGATTCATGATGTCTTCCTAATGGTTGGATGTGGTCGAACCTAAGTAGCGACTCCTCCGATCTATGGAAAGGCAAAAAATCAGTCATGAACTGGGGAAATTCACATCTTTCGACTCTTCTAATAAACTCCGGCGGATACCCCGCCCGGAGTCCCCCTTCCTGCGCACCATAATATGGGGCAACAAGGATATAAAGGCCTTTCATATAACGTGGCTTTCCCCGCATTAATCCCCTTGGGACAGGGTCACCACCCAAACTGATTACCAGGGCGGGGCGCTTTTTTGCTCGGGATAAAATTCTAACCTCACCCTCATAAATGGGAAATCCAGCAACAGGCACCTGGGTTTGGGGTTGAACCTGCTTGATTCTTAGGGGTTCAGCCCTAACATCAGCCTGGTCATGGGTTACTCCATCATACCGGCCTTCCGAAATGAGTGTGTACGGAATCTGATCAACATGTGGCAAAAAAGCCTTAATTAATCGACCCCTACACCAATCCTTATTGGAATCTTCGACCCACCACGGATCAGGAGAAAGAACGTTCTGGACTGAGATCTCAGGGTATCTCTGGGTCATACCTTGCCCGCGATTTCCAAATATCGTCTGAGAACCGGACAACGAATCGCTCTTCTTTTGGCGGTTCACCTGCTACGCTATCCAACCATTCAAGGCCCTGTTGAAAAACCTCATCATACTTTGGGGGAGGATCCGGAGGGATAAGCTTCCTTTCCTTTCTTTTTTCAGCAAGCTTCCTCTTGATTTTGACTCTGAGATTCTCGATAGTTTTAGATTGCTGCTTTTTTTGGCGTGTGGACAAGATAGGCTTACTGTATTCGTCGGCAGGCTCAGCCTTCAATTTAACAGACTCAACTTCCCTGAGATCAAGTAGTTCCCCTGGCTGGGCTTTTAGCATCGGCTGTGTTAAATAGACGTAGTTCAATAAGGAAGGGGTATCGCTTCCAAACCTATGAACAGCGTGTTTTATTGAGGCAGAGATATGTAATGGAAGGACTGCTTCAAGATCTGCCAATAATTGGTTGTCTACAAGCCTCCATCGGATAAAATCATCTTCATATTTCGGGTGGCTGACTCTCCTTCGTTCTGCATTCACTTCGGATAACGAAATATCAATTCTTTCAAAAACTTCATAGGACCATGGCCCAAACTTATGGAAAAGCCAAGGAACATCAGTGTAACTCTGACCGTTGGAGTACCTTGCGTGCTCTATGTCCGCGAGATAAGTGTATTTTATTAAATGAATAGGCCCAAGCTCACGATCTGTATCTTCATCCTCCTGGCCAGCTACAAGGAGGGCATACTGGATTATCTTGTCAAGCCTATCTTCATCCATGGATCAGGTTTGATACTTGGTTTGGGTTGAATTTGCTATGGGGATCTGCTTCCTATATCACAAGTTAAGCACCGGTGTGAAGATATAAAGATTGAGGCAGCAAAATCTATGCCGTCCCAAGGGGGTTATCCAAGGACTTCGCGGTCCTGTTCCGCACTGATTTGCTGGGGTCGATTTTGGGGGCGATTGATAGCGAAAACCCGTGACTTCTTGTGATGCGCTGTACTCCCTGTGACATCGCCAAAAAAAGGGCTTACAAGTGATTGATCATCCTCGTAAACCCTTGCTCTTCCCTGGAGGCGGCAACCGGATTCGAACCGGTGAATAACGGTTTTGCAGACCGCTGCCTTAGCCACTTGGCTATGCCGCCATGATTTCTGGAGCGGGAAACGGGACTTGAACCCGCGACAACCACGTTGGCAACGTGGGGCTCTACCAACTGAGCTATTCCCGCAGAATTCTGAATTATTTTACTACCCACAAACGCTTTGTCAATAAAAAATCGCCCCTTCGACCCGGGCGCCTACTTACCTGTTTTTCCCTTCCTGCTGGGGAAAAATATCTGATTAAACTGACGAAAATAGTCCCACCCGGACCAGAGGGTAAGGATCAGGGCCACCCACAAAAAGACCATGCCCAGGACGTGGAAATTGATGCTATAGTAAGGATAGTGGAGGCACAGACTCACCAGGGCCAGGGACTGGAAAAGGGCCTTGTATTTTCCCAGGGCACGGGCCTGAATGACCACCCCCTCACTTACGGCGATGCTCCTTAGCCCGGTCACGGCCATTTCCCGGGAAACAATGACCATGACCATCCACACCGGGATCCTATCCAAGGGGATGAGCATGATCATGGTCACACAGACCAGGAGCTTATCCGCCAGAGGATCCAGGAACTTTCCCAATACAGTGACCGCCTTGTAGCGCCTCGCAAGAAAGCCGTCCAGTACATCCGTGATAGAAGCGAGACCAAAGCACAACGCCGCCAAAAGGCTGCCCCAACGCCCTCCCACATAAAGAAACAGGACCACCAAGGGAATGGAGGCAAGCCTGACACCGGTCAGTTTATTGGGGAGGTTTACGATCTCCTCCTGTGAATTTCCATTGCCAGCTCTTCGCCGGTCCTGTTCTTGAATACCTGGGCGCATACGATCGGCCTAAATTTAGAGATAATACTGTCATGGACATGGAGAAGGAATGTATGCTCTCATCGGACCCCTGTCCTGTTCTTTTGATAGTGCTCCAACACCCGTTTAACAAAGGTCCGGGTCTCCGGGATGGAAGGGACTCCCTGACAGGCCTCCACCTTTTCAGGGCCCGCGTTATAGGCGGCCAGGGCCAATGCCTTATTGTTCTGAAAACGCTGGAGAAGCAGGCTCAGGTACCGGGTGCCGCCGAAGATGTTCTCTTCCGGATTAAAGGGGTCCTGCACATTCATCTGGTGCGCTGTATGGGGCATCAACTGCATCAGGCCCTGGGCCCCCTTGGTGGACACGGCCCTGTGGTCGAAATCAGACTCCGCCTTGATCACCGCTTTGACCAGAGAGGTGTCCACCCCAAACCGCTGCGACGCCTGGCTGATAATCCCCTCGTAGTCCTGGATATACTGGGAGGCCTTCTTTCCAGGGGTGGTCCGAATGTACAGCCTGTAACGACTGTCGGTCTTGATATTGGTAAAGTGCCAGACCCCGTTTTTATCCACGTACCGGTAGATATCGGCGCATGCGCCCCCCGAAGGCAGAAGGAACAAAGCCACCATCAAAAAGGCCCCCACGGAGGTCTTGGCAAGCATATCTACCCCAGCTTTTTCCAATCCGCCAAAAATTTCTCCAGACCAATGGCGGTCAAGGGATGTTTAATCAATTGTTGAATCACTTTAAAGGGAATGGTGGCGATATCCGCCCCCATAAGGGCCGCATCCAAGACGTGAATGGGATTGCGGATGCTGGCCACAATCACCTCGGTCTCAAATCCGTAATTGTCATAGATGGAAATGATGTCCTCCACGATCTCCATCCCCTTGTGACTGATATCATCCAGTCTGCCTACAAAGGGGCTTATAAACGCCGCCCCCGCCTTGGCCGCCATCAGGGCCTGAAGGGGAGAAAAACACAGGGTCACGTTACATTGTATGCCCTCTTGGGAAAGGATCTTTACCGCCTTCAGCCCCTCTTCAATACAGGGAATTTTAACCACGATATTCTCCGCCAGCTTGGCCAGATCCCTGGCCTCCGCAACCATTGCCTCCGACTCCAGGCTCACCACTTCGGCGCTCACCGGGCCGCTCACAATATGACATATCTCCTGGATGAGTCCCTTAAACTCCCGGCCCTCCTTGGCCACCAAGGAGGGATTGGTGGTCACCCCGTCCACCATCCCCAAATCATTCGCCTTTTTGATCTCCTCCACATTGGCCGTATCAATGAAAAATTTCATAAATCCTCTCCCGTAGCTTGTGATTCACCCATGCACCCCCGGGTATCCAGGCCGGCCCGGAAGGACATGATCCCTTGAAGGTTTCTAAGCCTCTTTGTTCTCTTCAAACTTATCCGCACACGCTTTTGAGCAAAAAAAATAAGTCTGTCCCCTGATAACCCTTTTTTCGGCCTCCCTGAGGGGGATGTAGGTCTTGCACCACGGATCCTGGACCATCTCGTCAATGGCCCCCCCGTCCGGTTCAGGTCTACGGACCTTTGGGCCGCCGAAAAAATGCTTAAGCACCCGGTAGAGCAGGTAGGCCAGAAAGGCGAGGATCAAAAGCCTCATCTAGGCCTCCCCCAAGGGAAAAACCGCCTGCCCTTGATCAGGAAGGGCCTCCAAAAGCTGGGCCATGGTCCTCGCCATAAGGGGATGCACCTCCTCCGGGGCGAGTTCAACCATAGGGGCAAGTACAAACCGCCTCAAGTGCATCAGGGGATGGGGGATCTCGAGATCCGCTTCACGGATTACTCGGCCTTTAAAAAGGAGGATATCCAGGTCAATGACCCGGGAATCCCACCTTTTTTTTCTCTCCCTGCCCATAGCCGTTTCAATGGCCAGGAGGGCCTGCAAAAAGGCCTGGGCGTCCATGTCCGTACGAAGGCATATCACGCCGTTGACATACCAGTCCTGGTCTTCGACGCCCACCGGTTCCGTACGGTAGAACCGGGACCGATTTGTAACATCGCATCCGGGAAGCCCGTCCACGGCATCAATGGCCTTGAGGCAGTTTTCCATCCTATGGCCCAGGTTGGATCCCACCCCCACATAGACCCTGCTGGCTGATCCCGGCAGTCCTTCCCCCATCTAGAGTCCCAAGCCTCTTATTCGTTCAATGGCCTCGGATAGCCTTTCTTTACCCTGGGTCAGGGCGATCCTGAAATATCCCTCGCCCGGCGCCCCGAAGCCGTTGCCCGGGGTGACCACCACACCGGCCTCCTCCAGGACGCGGGCGGCAAATTGGGTGGAGGTGTGGCCTTTGGGGACTTCCACCCACAGGTAGAAAGTGGCTTTGGGTGAACTGAGTGAGAATCCTGCATCCTTGAGGCCCTTAACCATCAGGTCCCTCCGATCCGTATAAGTCTGAACCATCTCCCTTACGCAGGACTGATCCCCCGTGATAGCCTCCACGCCGGCCATCTGGACGGCCTGAAACACCCCGGAATCAATATTACTCTTGACTGCGCCCAGGCCCTGGATGGCCTCCCTGTTGCCCGCGGCAAACCCGATTCGCCACCCTGTCATGTTATAGGTCTTGGAAAGGGAGTGAAATTCAAGGCCCACCTCCTTGGCCCGGGGCGCTTCCAGAAAGCTGTGAGGCTGGTAACCGTCAAAGGCCATTTCCGTGTAGGCCGCATCGTGGCACACCAATAGGTCGTGGGCCTGTGCAAAGGCTACAATTTCTTTGAAAAACGCCGGCTCAGCCACCGCAGACGTGGGGTTGTTGGGATAGTTGATGAACATCACCCGGGCCCTGGAGGCCGTCTCCGCAGGAATAGCGCCGAGGTCCGGTAAGAAGTCGTTTTCTTTCAACAGGGGCATGAAAAAGGATTCCCCGCCCGCGAAGAGGGTGGAGATATGGTATACGGGGTATGCCGGCGTGGGCACAAGGGCCACGTCTCCTGGATTCACAAAGGCCAGGGGGAAATGGGCGATCCCCTCTTTGCTCCCTATAAGGGAGACCACTTCCTCTTCCGGATCCAGGGAGACGCCGAACCTCTCTCCGTACCAGCGGGCCACCGTTTCCTTGAAATCGCCCATTCCCGAGTAGGAAGGATACCGATGGGTGAGGGGATCCTCCACCGCCTTCTTCAAGGCCTCTATAATATGGCGGGGTGTGGGAAGATCCGGATCCCCCACGCCCAAATCGATGATATCAACCCCCCGGGCCATCACCTCCGCCTTTTTGCGATCAATCTCTTTGAAAAGGTAGGGAGGCAATTTCTTTAACCTTTCCGCTCTCTCAAACCTCTGCATACAGACCTCGTTACTGGAATCACCACCGCATGGATGACGGCATTCCTCACCTCGCGTTACACAGACCCTGTGACCGGCCTCAGTCCCCTTTCAATCCCAGCACATCTTGCATGTCATAGAGGCCCTTGGGCTGGTTGCCCACCCAGAGTGCCGCCCTTACCGCACCCCGGGCGAAATTATCCCGGTTATGGGCCCGGTGGGTCAGTTCCAACCGCTCCCCGATACCACCAAACATCACTGTATGTTCCCCGGTGATATCCCCTGCACGCCACGTCTGGATGCCGATTTCATCGTCGCTCCTCTCCCCGATCATGCCCTTACGCTCATATACACCCACCTTGCCAAGGTCACGGTTGGTTGCCTCCGCCAGGATCTGGGCGAGGCGCATGGCCGTACCGCTGGGGGCGTCCTTTTTCATCCTGTGGTGGGCCTCCAGGATTTCCAGGTCGTAATCTCTGCCGAGGATCCGGGCCATTTCTCCCGCAATCTTGAACATCACGTTAACGCCCACGCTCATATTGGGGGCCAGGACGCATCTGATTTTCCCGGCCAGTCTCTGGATTTCCTCCAGGTTCTCCCCGGTGATTCCGGTGGTTCCAATGACCATATCCAGTCCCTTGGAGACCGCGGTCCGCATGTTGGCGAGGGTTGCCTCTGGGGTGGTAAAATCGATGAGCACCTCGCCCTGATCCGCCAGCTCCTCAAGGGAGCCGGCGATCTGAACGCCCAATGCCCCCAGTCCGGCCACCTGACCGGCATCCTGGTTCACACAGGGGTGATCGGCACGTTCAAAGGCCCCGGCCAGGGCTGTTTCCTTATTCTGGTGGACCATGGATATGATCCTCTGGCCCATCCGGCCCGCCGCACCAGCCACAATCGTCTTGACCATATCTCCCCCTCCCTCGCTGTTCTTGACCCTGCGGTCGGGTTCCTTAGAAAGGGATGCCCGGCTGCAGGGGATCTTTGTATTAAATCAGACCGAATGCCTCAAGGTCCTTTTTAAGCCTTTCCCGGTTCACGGAGGACATCCGGGCCAGGGGAAGCCGCAGCTCTTCCTGGATCTTGCCCATAAGGGCCAGGGATGTCTTCACAGGGACCGGATTGGTCTCATAAAACATGGCCTGGCACAGGGGAAAGAGTTTGTAAAAAAGTTCCTGGGCCTTTTGGATATTGCCTTGCTCCCAGGCCGCCAACATATCGGATGTATCCCTGGGTACAATGTTGGCCACCACCGAAACGACGCCTTTGCCCCCGACAGAAAGGACCGGGAGGGTCACATTATCGTCCCCGGAAAGGAGTGTAATCTTGTCGCCCGCCAGTCTCACGATTTCCGCCATCTGGGCAAGGTTGCCCGAGGCCTCCTTAATGGCCACCACCTCTGAGAGCTCCGCCAGGCGAGCGACCGTCTCAGGGAGCATATTGACACTCGTCCTGCCCGGGACATTATAGAGGACCTGAGGCAGGCTCACGGCCTCGGCAATGGCCTTAAAGTGCTGGTAAAGTCCTTCCTGGGTGGGCTTGTTATAATAGGGGGTCACCTGGAGGCTCGCGTCTGCGCCGGCCTTTTTGGCATGCCCGGTGAGTTCAATGGCCTCGTTGGTGCTGTTGCCACCGGTTCCGGCAATCACAGGCACCCGCCCTTTGACCGTTTCTACGGCGATATCGATCACGCGGTTGTGCTCTTCCACGTTCAGGGTGGCGGATTCGCCCGTGGTCCCGCAGGGCACAATGGCATTTGTTCCATTTTCGATCTGGAATTCGATGAGCTGGCGGAAGACTTCCTCATCCACCTTGCCGTCCTTAAAGGGGGTTACAATGGCGACTATCGATCCTTTAAACATGACAACCTCCTTCAATTCCTTTTGAAAGGTTAACCGCCCGCCGGACTCAAAAACCCTGTGTCCGGCTCATAACCCTTCTTGGTTGAGTTGGGCCTGGTAAACGATGGAGGTGTTCCCTTCGAGCCAAATCCGCTCGAAGGCCTCCCCCTGCCTCTGGAAATGTACGGTGAGGGTCTCTCCTCCCCTGGTCCTGACCTTGACCGGTGAAGGCATCCCCTCCCGGATGGAGGCCACGAGGGCACAGGCGATGGCCCCTGTGCCGCAAGCCAGGGTCTCCCCCTCTACGCCCCTTTCATAGGTCCGGACATCAAGGCGGTCGGCACCGACCCGGGTCATGAAATCGGCGTTTGTCCCCTCTGGGGCGAACAGGGCATGATAACGGATCTCTTTCCCCTGTTCCTCCACCGGGTGATCCGCAAGATGACCCACCCGGACCACCACATGGGGGACCCCCGTATTAATAAAATCGACGCTCATCCATCCCTCCCGGGCGGTAAGCTTCACATCCGTAGAAAGGTCACCGGCCCCGGGCATGAGGATCTTGACCACCCGGCCCTTCACTTCTGCTGAAACAGGCCCGGCCAGGGTTTCAAAGGTCATCTTCGGACCTGCTATCCCCTTTAAGTAGGCGAAACGGGAGACACAGCGTCCTCCGTTGCCGCACATTTCCACCTCCCCTCCGTCGGCGTTGAAAAAGCGCCAGCCGAAATCATATTGATTGGACTTCACCACAAAAATCACGCCGTCAGCGCCCACAGACTCCCGGCGCCTGCAAGCCCGCTTGACCAGGGCCCCCATGTCTTGGTCCTCGACTTGGCCTTGCCGGTTGTCGATCAGGATAAAGTCGTTTCCACTTCCGTTCATTTTCCAAAATTCCAGCATGCCCTTTAACAATCCCTTAAGAAATCGGGGATCGTCTCCCCCTTTATGAGATCTTGGAAGGTCTCTCGTTCCCGGATTACATAAAAGCGGTCTCCTTTGACCATCACCTCGCAGACCCGGGGACGGGAATTATAATTTGAGGACATGCTGAACCCGTAGGCCCCGGCACTCATGATAGCTATGAGTTCGCCGGGTTCTGCCTGCTCCACATCCCTCTCCCTTGCCAGAAAATCCCCGGACTCGCATATGGGTCCCACAATGTCTGCTTTGACCCGCTCACGGCCCGAGATCCTACAAGGTTGAATGCCGTGGTAGGAATTGTAAAGGGCCGGCCGCATGAGGTCATTCATGGCCGCATCCACAATAATGAAGGTCTTCTCCCCTGAAGATTTCACGTAGACCACCTTTGTCACCAGGATGCCCGCATTCCCCATAATCACACGGCCCGGTTCCAAGATCAGGGTTAAATCCGTGCCGGCCAGCTCTTCGCCGATGGCTGCAGCGTATTCCTGGGGATGAGGAGGCGTCTCTTGGTCGTAGGTGATCCCCAGCCCTCCTCCCAGGTCCATGTAAGCGATCCGAAGCCCTTCGGCCTCCAAGCCCTTGATCATTTCGAGGAGCCTTTTCAAGGCGTCCACAAAGGGGCTCACCTGGGTCACCTGAGACCCGATATGGCAGGAGACCCCGCAAGGGTCCAGGTTTTCAAGACGGGCCGCCAGGGCGTATTGGCCGGGTGCCTCCTGGATGTCAATACCGAACTTATTCTCCTTAAGACCCGTTGAGATATAGGGATGGGTCCGGGGATCTACATCGGGATTGACCCGCAATGCCACTCTCGCCCGTTTCCCTAGCTTGCCGGCTGCTTCGTCGAGCCTCAAGATCTCCTGGGTGGATTCCACATTGAACATAAGAATATCCGACTCCAGGGCATAGGACAAGTCTCCCAAGTCCTTCCCCACTCCCGAAAAAACGATTTTTCCCGGGTCCACCCCCGCCTTGAGGGCCCGGTAGAGTTCCCCGGCGGATACGATATCCACGCCACCTCCTTGCCTGGCGAAGAGGCGGAGAATGGCCAGGTTGGAATTAGACTTCATGGAGAAACACGTCAGGTGCCTTATGTCGTCAAAGGCCCGGTCAAAGGCATGAAAGTGCTGGTTCAGGGTTGCGTGGGAATAAAGATAAAAGGGGGTTCCCACCTCACGGGCGATCCCGGCAATGGGAACGTCCTCACAGAAAAGTTCTTGGTCTATGTAATGAAAATGATGCACAGCTTCCTTCTACCCCCAGGCCCGGGAGGAGGGTCTAAAGGACCGCAAGGCCATTTCGCGGCCCTAAGACGGCCCGGGCACCCTCAATTGAACCCTGTTAGAAGGCGGTCCCGGTTCACCACCTTTCCCCAGGAGATGGACCTTAAGGAAGTAAAGTCCCTCCTTTTCCACCCCGGGCACTTCGCAATGAAACCGCTCTGCGGTGATCACACCCGCCCCCACTTCCTTAAAATCCTTGTAGGTAATTGGACATCCTTCGCAGGGCGCGTCCTCCAGCGGATAGCTTGCAAAATAGATCCGAGCCCCAGTGACCGTAGTCTTAATATCCCGCCCGCGGGCTCCAACAGCACGGCCGTCGAGCACGACCCGGCCCTGCTGCCAGGAGGCCCTCAGCCCTTCCACCCTAAGGGAAGGCGCCTCTTGGGGCAGAGAGGGTGGCCCCTTTTTCCCACAGGCAAAAAGGGTGAGAAAAGCGAGGGCCATGATCCCTAAGAGAGTCTTGATCCTCAAAGCCCAAGCTCCTCTTTGGCCTTGTCAATGCTCTTCTTGACCCTCTCCGGTGCTGTGCCGCCGGCGATATTCCTTCGCCCCACGGATAAATCCGGATCGAGCCATCCGAAAACATCTTCTTCAATGCGTCTTTCAAAACCCTTCATCTCATCCAGGGTAAGCTCGTGGAGTTCCCGGTTCCCTTCCAGGCAAAAGAGGACCATTTTCCCTACCACCCCGTGGGCCTGTCGAAAGGTCATCCCTTTCCCCACCAGGTAATCGGCCAGGTCCGTGGCGACCAGATACCCTTTCCGGGTGCATGCCCTCAACCGATCCTCCTTAAAAGATATCCCACCCAGAAGCCGGGCCATCACCTTGAGGCACAATTCCACCGTGTCTGCGGCGTCAAAGAGGGCCTCCTTGTCCTCCTGGAGGTCCTTGTTATAGGTGAGGGGCAGGCCTTTCAAGGTGGTGAAAAGAGAGATGAGATGGCCGTAAATCCGGCCCGTCTTCCCCCTGATCAGTTCCGGGATGTCCGGGTTCTTTTTTTGGGGCATAATGCTGCTGCCCGTGCAGAAGGCATCGGGGATGTCCACAAATCCGAACTCCTGGCTGGACCAGATCACCAGTTCCTCGCTCAGCCGACTCAGATGCATCATCAGGACGGAGGCGTTGTAAAGAAAATCCAGGACAAAATCCCGGTCGCTCACTGCATCCATACTGTTCTGAGATACCCTCTCAAAACCCAATTCCTGGGCCACCATGTCCCGGTCCAGATCAAAGGTGGATCCTGCCAGGGCCGCACTTCCCAAGGGGAGGACATTCACCCACCTCAGGCTGTCCCTGAAGTGTGCTTTGTCTCTCTTCAACATTTCGAAGTAGGCCATCAGGTGATGGGCCAGGAGCACGGGTTGAGCCCGTTGCAAATGGGTATAGCCCGGCATGATCACGTGAAAGTTCTTTTCCGCCAGGGTGATCAGGGCCTTCTGCATGTCCTCGATCAGTGCCGCTACGCGACCGACCGCATCCCTCACGTAAAGTCTCACATCCAGGGCCACCTGGTCATTGCGGCTTCTTCCCGTATGGAGCTTTTCCCCGGCCGGCCCCACCTTCTCCACCACGGCCTTTTCTATTAGGGTGTGGATATCCTCGTAGTCCTCATCTGAAGAAAAGCCCCCTCTCTCAAGCTCTCGCCTTATCTCCCCCAAGGCCTCCAGGATTTGGGAGGCCTCCTCCTCTCCAATGATTTTTTGTTTCGCCAGCATCTTGCAGTGGGCCAGACTGCCCTCCACGTCCTGGGCATAAAGGCGACGGTCAAAGGGGATTGATGCGTTGAACCGGTTTACCAGGTCATCGGTTTCCTCACGGAAGCGGCCGCCCCAGACTTTTTGACTCATGGGCTCATCCTTTCCTGTCATACAGGGCTTTTACGGCCCTTTTCCAGCAAGCGGGCGATCTTCAGGCGAAGACCGTTCAGCCTGATAAAGCCCTCCGCATCCTTTTGGTCATAAACCTCATCGCCTTCAAAAGTGGCGAACTCCGGATCATAGAGAGTGAGTTCTGATTTTCTGCCCGAGACCGTACAATTGCCTTTGTAAAGCTTCAGGCGCACCAGACCGCACACGTTCTTCTGGGTCTCGTCCACCATGCCCTGAAGCATTCTCCGCTCCGGGGAAAACCAGTATCCGTAGTAAGCCATCTCCGCGTATCTGGGAATCAGCCCGTCCCGGATATGCATCACCTCCCGGTCCATGGTGATGGACTCTATGGCCCTGTGGGCAACCCGGAGGACGGTCCCCCCCGGGGTCTCATAGACCCCTCTGGACTTCATGCCCACGTACCGGTTTTCCACCATATCCACCCGGCCTATCCCGTTGCGACCGGCCAGTTCGTTCAAGAAGGCCAGGAGGTGATCCGGGGCCATGGTTTGTCCATTAACCGCCACAGGATCCCCGGCCCGGTACTCGATTTCAATCCACGTGGGCTCATCAGGCGCCTTTTCAGGAGGCACAGTGAGGACAAACATATCTTCCGGCGGTTCTTGCCAGGTATCCTCAAGGATTCCTCCCTCAAAGCTGATATGGAGGAGGTTGCGATCGCTGGAGTAAGGCTTTTCTTTGCTCACGGGCACGGGTATATCATGGGCCTTGGCATAACCCATCAGGTCTTCCCGGCCCTTAAAGGTCCACTCACGCCAGGGGGCTATGATCCGAAGCCCGGGATCCAGGGCCATATAGGCCAACTCGAACCGCACCTGATCGTTTCCCTTTCCTGTGGCCCCGTGGCAGACCGCGTCAGCACCCGTCTTTGCCGCCGCTTTCACCTGGCCCCTGGCGATCAGGGGTCTTGCCAGGGAGGTCCCAAGCAGGTAGGAGGACTCATAAATGGCATTGGCCCTCATGGCCGGCCACACGAAATCCCGAACAAAGCTCTCTTTAAGGTCCTCTACGATGACCTCCTCGGCCCCGGTACGAAGGGCCTTCTCTCTGAGGCCTTCAATCTCTTCACCCTGGCCCACGTCTGCGGCATAGGCCACGACAGGGCACTGATAGGTTTCCCTGAGCCAGTGGAGGATGACCGAGGTATCCAAGCCCCCGGAATAGGCCAAAACAATCTTTTTTATCCCTTTGCCCAATGCGCCTTCTCCTTGTTCGATTAATACTGCTCCTTGGACTCCAGCCCCTCCAGCACCCGGTCAAGGGCGCTCACCAGGGCATCTATTTCTTGTTTGCCGATAATCAAAGGGGGAACGAAACGGAGAATTTTCTCCTGGGCGCAGTTAATGAGGAAACCCTCTTTCATGCAGGCCTCGACCACCGCAGCGCCGGGCCGGTCCAGCTCTATACCCAGCAGGAGCCCCAGGCCCCGCACGCCCTGGATACAGTCCCTCCGGCGGGAAAGCGCCTCAAGGCTTGACTTGAAATAATTCCCCATTTCACGGCAGTTTTCCAGCCACCCATCCTCCAGGATGCTCCTGAGCACGGCCAGGGAACCGGCCGTGACCAAGGGGGTTCCGCCAAAGGTGGTGGCGTGGCTCCCCGGGCCGAAGGCATGAGCCAAGGCCTCCACCGAAAGCATGGCACCAATAGGGAGTCCATTCCCCAGGGCCTTGGCCAAGGTCATGATGTCCGGTGTGACACCATAATGCTCATGGCAGAAAAGCCTGCCCGTCCTTCCCATACCGGTCTGAACCTCGTCAAAGATGAGGAGGGCCTCTTTTTCCTGACACAAGGCCTTCACCCCTTTCAGGTATGAGGCATCCGGGCACACCACCCCTCCCTCCCCCTGTATAGGTTCAAGGATCACCGCGCTCACCGATTCGTCCATGGCCTTGTCGAGTTCGCCCAGGTGGTTGAAGGGGACGAACCGGAAACCCGCCAGCAGGGGATCATATCCCCTTTGGATTTTGGCCTGCCCCGTAGCCGAAAGGGTGGCCATGGTCCGGCCGTGAAAGGAGTTGGCCATGGAGACGATGGTCTGTTTTCTTTTGCCGAACTTCTCATGAGCAAAGCGGCGGGCGAGTTTAATGGCCGCCTCGTTGGCTTCGGCCCCGCTGTTACAGAAGAATACCCGATCCGCGAAGGAATGCTCCACCAGAAGCCGCGCCAGATCTGTCTGGGGCACAGTATAGTAAAGGTTTGAGACGTGGACAAGCCTCCTGGATTGCTCTTCCAGTGCCCGGCTCACAACCGGAGAACTGTGCCCCAGGGCACATACGGCAATACCGCCTACAAAATCCAAGTACTCCTTGCCTTCCTCATCCCAAACCCGGCACCCCTCACCTCTCACCAGGGTTATGGGAAAGCGGCTGTAAGTCTGGAACATATATTTGTCCGCCAGATCCTTGGTCTTCACCATGCTTTCATTCATGTTCTCTTCGCTCCCTGTCCTATGCCTGTAAAACGGACCACCGCCCCTTAAAGGGCCACTCGGTTCTCTATGGGGGCTTCACCCGCTCGTGCCCGGGTTGGATTGGTGGACCGGCCTAGTGCACGATCTCGGTACCGATGCCTCCCCTGGTGAATATTTCCAACAATATGGCGTGCTCTTCTCTGCCGTCGATCACATGCGCCTTGTTGACACCACCCTTCAGGGCGTCCACACAACAGGTCACTTTGGGTATCATCCCGCCTTTAATAATACCGCTTCCTATAAGCTCAGCCACTTCTCCGAGTTTCAGGCTTGAAATCAGCCGGCCTTCCCTGTCCAGGACCCCCTTTGTATCGGTGAGGAGAATCAGCTTCCTGGCCTTGAGAGAAGCGGCAATATGGCCGGCCACAAGGTCCGCGTTGATGTTGTAAGTCTCGCCCTCTCCGCCTGCGCCCACCGGTGCGATCACCGGAATGAATCCACTTTCAATGAGACTCAATAACACCCTGTCGTCTACGGAGACGATTTCCCCTACCATGCCTATATCGATGATCTCGGGGGGCTCATCATCTCCTCGACTTTTCAGGTATTTCATCTTCCTGGCCGTAATAAGCCCCCCGTCCTTGCCGGAAAGGCCTACAGCCCGGCCCCCGTTGCCGTTAATGAGGTTCACAATCTCCTTGTTTACCTTCCCCACAAGCACCATCTCCACCACATCCATGGTCTGGCTGTCGGTGACCCGCAAGCCGTCAACAAATTCCGATTCGATGGAGAGTCGTTTCAAAAGATCCCCAATCTGCGGGCCGCCGCCGTGGACCACAATGGGATTTATGCCCACATATTTCATGAGTATGATATCCAGGGCAAAATCCTGCTTGAGTTTCTCGTCCACCATGGCATGGCCCCCGTACTTTACAACAATGGTGGCCCCGTTAAAACGCTGAATGTAAGGCAAGGCCTCGATCAGGATCTTGGCCCGGTCTGTCTGGGTAATCATAGGATATACCTGCTCAGGTTCTCATCATCGAGGATCTCTTCTAATTTCTCTGCCACGTAGGCCTTGGTGATGACCACCGCCTTTTCCTCCGTATCAGGGGCGTCAAAAGAAATCTGGTCCAGCAGTTTTTCCATCACCGTATGAAGTCGCCGGGCACCGATGTTTTCCATCCGTTCATTTCCCTTGCTGGCCATGTTGGCGATCTCCCTCACGGCGTCATCTTCAAAAACCAGTTCAATCCCTTCTGTAGCCAGGAGGGCCTCATACTGGGTGATCAGCGCGTTTTTAGGCTCCTTCAATATCCGGATAAAATCCTCGGTGGAAAGGGAATCCAGTTCCACCCGGATGGGAAACCTTCCCTGGAGTTCAGGGAGAAGATCGGAAGGTTTGCTGACATTAAAGGCCCCGGCTGCGATGAAAAGGATGTGATCCGTTTTGACCATCCCGTATTTTGTGGTGACCGTTGATCCCTCCACGATGGGCAGGAGATCCCTCTGGACCCCCTCTCTGGACACATCCGGGCCGTAAGAGGAATCAGCACCCGCCACCTTGTCCAGTTCATCAAGGAAGATGATACCATTTTGTTCTGTCATGCGGACGGCATGTTCCACCACCTTGTCCATATCGATCAGCTTCTGCGCCTCTTCCTGAAAGAGGATTTCCATGGCCTCAGGGACCTTGACGCGTCTCTTTTTCTTCTTGGCCGGGAAGATGTTGCCAAAGACCTCTTTTATATTGAACTCCATCTCCTCGAGGCCCGCACTGGAAAAAATCTCTACCATAGGCGTGCCGCTGTCGCTGACCTCCAGTTCCACATAACGCTCGTCCAGCTTACCCCCCCTGAGGAGGCGTCTCAATTTTTCCCGGGTGGAAGGACTTTCGCCGCCATCAGATCGAACCACCTCAAGGACCCGCTCTCTGTCTCCTTCTTCTTCTCCCTGGACTTCCTCCCGCTTCTTTGGGAGGAGAAGGTCGAGCATGCGTTCTTCCCCCAGCTCGCGGGCCCGGGGTTTGACCCGTTCCTCTTCTTCCTTCTTGGCCATGCTCACAGCCAACTCGGTCAGGTCCCTGATCATGGACTCCACGTCCCGTCCCACGTATCCCACCTCGGTAAACTTGGTGGCCTCCACTTTCAGGAAAGGGGATTTGGCCAGTCGGGCTAAACGTCTGGCGATTTCAGTTTTTCCCACACCGGTGGGCCCGATCATAATGATATTTTTGGGGGCGATTTCATCCCTGAGATCGGGCGGGACCTGCTGCCGGCGCCACCTGTTTCTCAGGGCAATGGCAACCGATCTCTTGGCCTGGTCCTGACCGATAATATACTTGTCCAGTTCCGAGACGATCTCTCTGGGTGTCAAAACTTTCATGAATTGATCTTGTACTGTCTCTTCTTCTTTCATGGCATCTTCCAAGTCCTCGGTCTTTCAGGGATCGACTCCTCTGGAGCCTTCTGTGCATGCCCGCAAAATATACCTCCGGGCCCCTGCCGAACTAGGCCTCAGAGCCGAGTTCATGGATCACCACCTCTTCGTTGGTGTACACACAGATAGAAGCGGCGATCTTCATGGCCTCCCTGGCGATGGCGACAGCATCCAGCGGCGAATGCCCGACCAGGGCCCTGGCCGCGGCCAGGGCGTACGCCCCTCCAGAACCAATGGCGGCCACAGACTCATCCGGTTCGATCACATCCCCGGTGCCTGAAATGATAAGCATGTGTTCTTCATCCATGGCAAGGAGGAGGGCCTCCAGCCGTCTTAGGATCTTATCCGTTCTCCAATCTTTTGCCAGCTCGACAGCGGCCCTCACGAGATTTCCGTTATAGGTCTCCAGCTTTCCTTCCAGTCGTTCGTAGAGATTAAAGGCGTCGGCCGCAGATCCGGCAAAACCTACAAGGACCTTATCCTTATACATATAGCGAACCTTGGTGGCCTTATGCTTCATGACCGTCTCACCCAGGCTGACCTGGCCGTCCCCGGCCATCACGGATTTGCCGTTCTTCCTCACGGCCAGGATAGTTGTGGCCCTTATCCGCAACAATTGCCCCTTGTCTGTATTGCTCATGCCCTGTTTCCCCCTGTCAATCTCTGCTTCTCGGGTGGGCCTTGTCGTAAACCTCCATGAGCCTGGCCAGGCTGACATGGGTATAGCGCTGGGTGGTCGAGAGGCTCGCATGGCCCAAGAGCTCCTGGACGGATCGGAGATCGGCCCCTCCATCCAGAAGATGGGTGGCGAAGCTATGCCTCATGGAATGAGGGCTGATCTCAGGGGCCAACCCGCCCTCTTTTACGTACCGTTTGACCACCCTCTGGATACTCCGAACAGAGAGACGGCCTCCGCGGGAATTGATAAACAGGGGGGCCTCCCGGTCCTCCCCTGTATCCTTCTTTCTCAAGTGCCTGGTGGCTTCAAGGTAATCCCTGAGGGCACTGAGGGCGTATCGGCCGATGGGAACGATTCTTTCCTTTTTGCCCTTGCCTAAAACCCTGACCAGCCTCTCCTCAGCATCCACGTTCGACAAATTTAAAGAGGCCAGCTCGCTGGCCCGGAGACCGCAGGAATAGAGGACTTCGAGGATGGCCTGATCTCTTAGTCCCAGCGGTTTCTCTTTGTCGGGTCTCTCCAAAAGCCTGAAGACATCATCCACCGGGAGATAAACTGGAATGGTCTTTTCAAGCCTGGGCCTGGTCGTCTCTGCCGCCGGGTTTGTCCTGATAAAGCCCTGCCTCTCAAGAAACAAAAAAAGTGAACGCACCGCAGAAAGCTTGCGGGAGATGGTGGATCGCCGCAGCCGGCCGTGGAGGGTCGCCATATACTCCCGCATGAGCAAAGTGTCAACGGCCTCCAATTCAATATCTCCACCCTGGCCCCCGGCAGTTCTTTCCTCCAGAAACCCGGCAAATTGCATCAAGTCGGTATGGTAGCTCCGAATGGTATGTTGGGAATACCCCTTTTGCTCCTTGAGGTACGTCATGAACCGTTCTATAAGGTCATTCAGCAGCAAGGCAAGACCCCATATCCGTTCCGCTCAGTTGCCCGAGATGGCACGATACAAAAAATTTCAGTTTATCATCTAAATCCCAATTGGCAATTAAAAAATACCCCGGCCTATTCTTGGCTTGACTTTGATTTAATCTTTGAGGTAGTTTTTAGAATTCAGTCGTCTGTAACACTTTAGGTGTTTGCAGTGCTTGTGAGGATCATGACCTCCTTTCTTTTGTTCCGAGGCGGTCAGAGCATGCTTTCTTCCAAGGCCATGGCCCAGGTCCTTCCATGGCTGACTAAAACCCGGCCCGTTGCGGGCCCGTTCTTTATCGATGACTCGGGAATGCACCTTGGAGGCCCCCTATAAGGCCTTTTCTCCCTCTTCTCCCAGTGAGTCAAGCATGCCAGCCATGCCCAAGCCTTTCTCCAGAACAAACCCGGGGAGGGCTTGAAAAATTCCCCTTGTCGGCTGCAGGGGGAATCATGAGGGGACCTAATTCCAGATGGATCATGAAAGGGTTTTGCGTATGGAAAAAAAAGTGGAAGATTTGAGAAATGTGGCCCTGATCGCCCACGTAGGCTCGGGTAAAACATCCCTGGCAGAGGCCATGCTCTTCGACGGCGGCTCCACCACCAGGCTGGGCAGAGTAGACGACGGCACATCTAATCTGGATTTTGAACCAGAGGAAAAAAGGCGAAGAATCACCATCAGCACCGCCTTTCACCATTGCAACTGGAAGAAACATGTCATCAATATTATCGACACCCCTGGGGACGACAACTTCCTCTCAGATGCCAAGCTTTGTCTCCAGGCAGCCGAAGCGGTTGTGGTGGTGATTGACGCTACGGCGGGGGTGAAAGTGGGGACTGAAAAGGTGTGGTCCTTTGCCCAAGAATTGGAGATGCCCAAGATCATCTTTATTAATAAACTGGACCGGGAGCGGTCCGATTTCCTTAAGGTGATTGAGGATGCGGCCCAGACCCTGGAGATCAAAGCCACCCCCGTGTTTCTTCCCATAGGAGAAGAGGACAAGTTTGAAGGCCTGGTAGACCTGATACGGCTCAAGGCCTACATTTACAAGAAAGACGGGACAGGGAAATTTGAGACCAAAGAGATGCCTGCGGACATGGAAGGGATGGTCAGGGAATGGCGTGAAAAGATCATTGAGAACATTGTAGAGGTTGATGACGACCTCATGGAAAAGTACCTGGAAGGAGAAGACCTCTCCGACCAGGACATCGAGGGCACCCTCTATCGGGGCATCAAGTCAGGGACACTGGTACCCATGGTTTGCGGCTCCGCCACCCTCAATATGGGTGTCCCCCAGCTGATGGATCTCATTGTGGAGGCCTTCCCTTCCCCCCTTGACAGGCCGGCGATGAAGGGGAAAAAGCCCGAAAGTGAAGAGGTGCTGGAGATACCTCCCGCAGAGGATGCCCCCGTCTCCGCCTTGGTCTTTAAGACCATGGCAGACCCTTTTGCGGGGAAGCTGTCCCTGCTACGGGTCTTTTCAGGGACCATGGAGGCGGACTCCACCGTACACAATGCCAATAAAGATACAAAGGAGAAGTTCGGTCAGCTCTCCCTCATGGAGGGGAAGAAACAACAACCCATTGACTCGGCCGGCCCCGGGGATATTGTGGCCATTTCAAAGCTCAAAGAAACCGCCACGGGTGATACCCTTTGCTCGGCCAGCGACCCCATCATTTACGAGCATGCAGAGCCCCTCCCTGCCGTTCTCTCTTACGCCATCGAGGCCAAGGTCAAAGGCAGTGAAGACAAGGTCTTTGCATCCCTGGCCAAGCTCCTCGAAGAGGATCCCACCCTTAGGCTCGAAAGGGATCAGACCACTTCAGACATCCTCCTCTCCGGCACAGGTCAGATCCACCTTGAGACCACATGCGAGAAGCTTCAGCGCAAATTCGGGGTTGAGGTTAATCTCAACCCTGTGAAGGTACCTTACAGGGAAACCATCAAGAAGCCGGTTAAGGGGATCATTTATCGACACAAGAAACAGTCGGGAGGAAGAGGCCAGTTTGCGGAAGTCCACTTTGACGTCACCCCCCTGGAAACAGATTCGGGATTTGAATTCCAGGAGGATCTCACGGGCATGAATGTGCCACGAAGCTTTGTCCCCGCCGTTGAAAAAGGCCTTAATGAGGCACTCCAAAGCGGCATCCTCGGGGGCTATCCCGTGGTTGACCTGAAGGTGCGATTTTATGACGGCAAATCCCATGATGTGGATTCGTCGGAAATGGCCTTCAAGATAGCAGCAAGCATGTGTCTAAAAAAGGCCCTTCAGGAGGCGAACCCCACCCTTCTCGAACCCGTGATGGAAATGGAAATCACCGTGCCGGAGGATGTGATGGGAGATGTGATGGGGGACCTAAACGGGCGCAGGGGAAGGGTGCTGGGCGTGGAAAGCAAGGGCAAAAACCAGGTTATCAAGGCCCAGGCACCCTTGGCGGAAGTGCTTCAATACGCCCTTGACCTCAACTCCATGACAGCAGGCAGGGGCTCCTTTACCATGCACCACTCCCATTATGAGGAGGTCCCGGCTCAGCTGGCGGACAAGGTGATCGCCGCGGCCAAAGAACAGGAATAAATGCCACAACCCTTGCGGTATGGAATATACGTCTATATTGTGAAATGTCTTCCCAGGCCCAGGACTCCGTGGTCAAGCCGGTCAAAACCGGCATACTGACGATCAGTGACAAGGGATATAGGAGAGAGAGGCGGGATGAAAGCGGTCCTGTCATCGCCGGTCTCCTTGAATCCCATGGCCTCCTTTTGCTGAAAAGAGAGATTGTTCCGGACCAACTGGCGCGTATCGTGGACACCCTTGTCACCTGGGTGGACAGGGAAGGGCTTCAACTTATCGTCACCTCCGGGGGTACAGGCCTGAGCCCCACGGATGTCACCCCCCAGGCCATGAAAAAGGTCATCGACTATGAGGTCCCTGGCATGGCGGAGGCCATGCGCGCCGCCAGTTTAAAAAAGACCCCTCATGCCATGCTCTCCCGGGCCATGGTAGGTGTCCGCAAAGGCTCTCTTATCATTAATCTTCCTGGCAGCCCGGCCGGTTCGAGGGAGAACTTGAGCGTCCTCCTGCCTGCACTGGATCACGCCCTTCAAAAACTCGGGGGCGACCCCTCCGAGTGTGCACCACCACAAGTCTTTTAAATTTATTGTATTTATTCATACAACTGAGAACATTTGTTCGGAAACAAACCGATTGATCTATCATCCTAGCCTGTGATAAATAGACGAGAAGTCATTCGTTCTTTTAAGAATTGTCCCCATCCCTATCCATTCCAGTCCTGCTCCAGGGGCGACTGCCTGGGTATAAAAAGGTGGGAAGACACCCCCTGCAGCCGGGAAGAAAGGAGTGTTACCATGAGAACAGGTGAAGCATTCTACGAGGACCTAAAGAAACTGGGGAAAAATGTGTATATTGGCGGGGAAAAAGTCGCCAGAGACGATCCCAGGCTTCTGGGGAATGTGAAAATCATGCAGCTCACCTTTGACCTGGCCCAAGACCCTGACTGGAAAGGGGTGATCACCGCCAAATCCTCCATAACCGGGCAAGAAATCAACAGGTTCACCCATCTTGCGCAAAACCCATGGGACCTTATGCAAAAGCAAAAAATGGTGCGGTACGGGGCCACCAGGGTGGGGGGGTGCATACAGAGATGCATGGGCCAGGACGCCATTACTGCCCTTTCCGTGGCCACCAAAGAGATGGACGAGAAGCTGGGAACCGGCTACTACGACCGGTTTATGGAGTATATCAAGGTATATCAGGAAAAAGACTGGGCTGCAGCCTGCGCCCAGACCGACATGAAAGGGGATCGTGTCAAAAGGCCCTATCAGCAAAAGGACCCGGACGCCTATGTCCATATTGTGGAGGAGAAAAGTGACGGCATTGTGGTAAGCGGAATAAAGACAGCCATCACCATGGCCGCTGTGGCGGACGAAATCATCGTAGTGCCCACCCGGGCCCTTACAAAAGAAGACAGGGACTGGGCCGTAGCCTTTGCCATCCCTGCCGACTGGGAAAACGTCCGCCTCATCACCCGGCCTGTGTGGCACAGGGAGAGGAAGAAGTTTAAGTGCCCCTACGCGGAGTTTGGTGTATCCGAATCGGTCATTGTCTTTGACAACGCCTTTATTCCCCAGGAAAGGGTGTTCATGTGCGGGGAATGGGAATTTGGGAGACGGCTTGCCCTCCTTTTTGCCGACTCCCACAGGTTCAGCTACACGGGATGCAAGCCCGCCCTCTCCGATGTCTTATGCGGCACCACCGCCCTGGTGGCGGAGGCAAACAACATTGAGCGCGCCTCCCATGTCCGCGAAAAGCTCTCCCATGTTGCCGGCATAGGAGAGCTGGCTTTTGCCGCCGGTATCGCAGCCGCCCTTTACGGAGAAAAGACCTCCTCCGGGACCTTTATCCCCAATGAGCTCTACGCCAACATCGGCCGTCGCCTTATGGGAGAGAATGTGTATCATGAATTCAACATCCTAACAGAGATAGCCGGCGGCCTGGCGGTGACACTGCCTTTTGAAGATGACTTTCTGTCCCAGGAGACCCAAAAAGACCTGGAGAAACTCATGCAGCGCAACCCCGACATGCCCTATGATGAGGCTTGCCGTGTGTGGCGCTTCGTGGAAAGTATGGCCGCTTCGGCCATGGCGCCCTGGAACCAGATCGCCGGTGTCCATGGTGGGGGGTCTCCCATCATGGAAACCATCACCCTGAATGCAGAAATCGATTACGAAGCAAAGAAAGATATCGCCAAATACCTCGCGGGGATCAACAAAGACCTGGACCAAAAAAAGGGGCTTAAAATGAAACCCTCCGTGCTAAACCCGGAATAAGGCCTCCCAAGAGGAGGGCGGTTTTGAGGACCCGCAAATGGCTCTTAGGATGAGATGGTTGGGCACGGCATGCTTCGAAATCGCCCTGCCCAACAAAAAGACCATTGTCACCGACCCCTATGTAGACGATTCCGTCAGCGCCCCCATCACTTCCGACCGGTTCGAGGGCTGCGATTACATCTTCCTTACCCACGGTCATTACGACCATATACTTGATGTGGGTAAGCTGAGTCGGCGCTTCAGTCCCAAGATCTTTTGCGGCCCCGTAGCCGCCAAATCCCTGTCCAGGTTTCAAGGGGTTGACCCGGGCTCTATCAACCATATCACCGCCGGGGACGTGATCCGTGAACCCGGGCTTACCGTGGAAATCCTGAAAGGGCAACATGTCGATTTCGCAAGCGAATACAAGCGGCTTACAGGCCGTGAACTCCCTGAAAGAGCCAAGGATCCCATGGCCACCGTCAAGGAAGCCCTTATGGTCATGTTGGGAACGGACCAGGTCCCTGAACGGTTCGGGGAGTGGATGGAAATTTACCCCCAGGGAGAACAGCTTAATTTTGTCTTTGAACCGGCTGGCGGCAGGCGGATCTATCTGGCGGGGTCTTACCCGGCCCCGAGCATTATTGAGACGGCCAGGCATGCAAGGGCCTATATCACCCTCCTCCAGGTCCTGCCCGGTAACACCGTTCACGGCATGGAAGAAGAAATCGCCGCACTGGCTATGGCATCAGGCTGTCACATCGTGATCCCTCAGCACCACGATCCCCTTTTTGAGGGGAGCAAAGAGACGGATATGTCCAGGCTCAAAGAGATCTTGACCGGCAAATCACAGATTATTTTCCAGGAACTTACTCCGGGCCGCTGGTACAGCTTCGACTAAACAGGGTCGTGTCTCGCCCGGCATATGCCCGGGCGTCAACCCTTGGGAGCCCTCGCCCATTCCGAGACCAGGAGGAAAAGCGCATGTGGCATGAATACAAAGAGGTCAGGAAAAAGCTCTATCCGGGAATTGATCAGGCGGAAAGCGTTAAAGAGGCCCTTGAAATCACCGCGGCCCTGGGAGATAAGGTCTATCTCATAGATGCGGTCACGGGCCGTGAATACACTTACGAGGAATCCAACAGGAAAGTGAACCGGGTGGCCCACAGCCTCATGGACCTTGGCCTCAGGCAGGGAGACCGAGTGGGTTTCTTCATGAGCAACAGCCCTCGATGCGTCTTTACCATATTGGGTATCTTCAAGGCCGGCATGACCGCCGTCCCCATCAATTACAACTTCCGGGAAAAAGAGGTCGCCCATCTCGTCAGCAAGGCCGAAATATCCACGGCCGTGGTAGACCCCAACCAGACCTACCTCGATATCTTGACCACCGTCTCCTCCCAAGCGGGGATACTCAAAGACATCCTTGTCTACGGTGAAGGGGAAGTAAAGGCGGCAAGTTCGCCTGCGACCATCCGGCGCATGGAACAACTCCTGGATGGTGCAAGGGACACGGATCCCGAAGTGTCTCTCAAGGGGGACGACCCCTGCGTGGTATTCTTTACCTCAGGGACCACGGGCATGCCCAAAGGGGCACCCATTACCCACAGGATATTCCTTCTGGCGGCCCAGAGTGTGCTCGCCATCCCCTGGACCGATTCCACGACGCGGAACTACACTGCCCTCCCCCTCTTTCATGCCAATGCCCAGCTTTACTCCATGATGGCCATGCGGTGCATGGGCAATTCCCTGGTTCTTTCCGACCGGTTCAGCCCCAAGAAATTCTTTAAAGAAATCAATCAATTCCAGGCCACCTATTTCAATTCCATAGGCGGGATGATGCAAATCCTTGATGCGGCCTTTCAAAATACTCCGGTGCCGGAACACACGGCAAAATACGTATTTGTGGGAGGGACCCCGGTGGAGCTTTGGCAAAGGTTTGAAAAGAAGTTCCGTGTCACCATCTTTGAGGGATACAGTCAAAGTGAATCACCTGTCCTCTTCCTCAATGCCGACCCGGATTCCGGGAAACGGAAAATCGGCTCTTTCGGTATCCCCGTATTTCCTGATCTGGGAAGAAAAACAGCCATCCTCGTGGCCGATGGTCATATGGGACGGGAAGGGGAGGATGTCACCGGGGAATTGATTCAAACCGGCTTTAACATGAAGGGATACTGGGGAGAAGAGGAGAAGACCGACGAGGTCTTTACCGACGGCTGGCTCCATAGCGGAGATGTGGTCCGAAGGGATGCGGATGGGTACCATTATTTTGTGGACCGTTTAAAATTCATGATCCGTAAAGGCGGAGAAAACATTGCCGCTTTTGAGATCGAGGACGTGGTAAACGGCTATCCGGGCGTATCCGAATCCTCGGTCGTGCCCGTACCCGATCCCTTAAGGGAGGAAGACATTAAGGTCTTTCTTAGACCCGTGGAGGGGGCGGAGATCGACCTTCCTGATTTTATCCGTTACTGCAAAGAGAAACTCTCCTACTTTAAGGTCCCCAGATATGTGGAGATTGTTGACTCTTTTCCCAAAACGGCAACCGAGCGAATCCAAAAGATGGAACTTAAAGAAAGGGAGAGGAAGCGCTCGGATCACGGCTGGGATAGAGACAAGGAAATGCCGGACTGGAAAAACGGCTAAGGAGGTGCCCGGTGATAAGTGACTTAACCCCCCTTTCCCTCACCCGCAAGCTCTTGAGATTCAACACCATGAACCCTCCCGGCCACGAAAGGGAGTGCGCCCAATACCTGGGAAGCCTGCTAGAAGGCGCAGGGTTTAAGGTTACTTTCTACGATTTTGCTGAGGCCAGGACAAATCTCATCGCCCGTCTAGAGGGCACGGGGCAAAAGTCGCCCATCTGCTTTACAGGTCATACCGACACCATCCCCCTTGGGGCCACGCCGTGGAAATGGGATCCCTTTACAGGAGAAACCCAAGGAGACAAGCTCTACGGAAGGGGGGCCAGCGATATGAAAGGGGGCCTCGCCGCCATGGTTATCGCCGCACTTCGTCTCGCCGAGGGGCCGTCTCCTCAGTCCGGAATCACCTTGGTCATAACGGCTGGCGAGGAAACGGGCTGCCAAGGGGCCTATCATCTGGCTCGACTTGACCGCGTCCTGGCTGCGGCAGGAGCCCTGGTGGTAGGAGAGCCTACATCCAATTTCCCCCTTGTGGGACATAAAGGGGCCCTTTGGTTGGAAGCGCGCACCACGGGAATTGCAGCACACGGCTCCATGCCGGACCAAGGGGTCAACGCCATATACAAGGCGGCCCGGGCAGTCATGACATTAAGCAATTACGATTTTGGAATCTCACCCCATCCCACACTGGGTCCTCCCACCCTTAACGTAGGGACCATCTCAGGGGGGATCAATATCAATTCGGTACCCGACGAGGCCCTCATAGGCATTGATATCCGGACCATTCCAGGGCAAACCAACAAGGCGGTCCATGAAAAACTTGCCTCCCGTCTCGGAGCGGAATGGGAGCTTAAGTCTTTGGTGGACGTGGACGGTGTGGCTACAGATCCAGCGGGGAGTTGGGTTCAGGACGTATTCCGCATTATGAAACCTTACCTAAAAATGCAACCCGTGGCCCGCGGCGGCACCTATTTTACAGATGCCTCGGTCCTAACCCCGGCCCTGGGCCAGCCCCCAACACTGATCTTGGGTCCAGGAGAACCCACTATGGCCCACAGGACGGACGAGTGGTGTGCGGTTTCTAAGATCGAAGAAGCCTCTGAAGCCTATCTGGAAATCGCAAAGCAGTGGTGCGGTCTCTAAGCAAGGAGAGTAACCGCGGGGACCCGGCCGCCAAGGAGATCCCGGCCAAGAAAGGCCTTTTTGCTTGACAACGTTCTGTGCTTTACTATAAAAACGGGTAGTCATAAGTTCACCGTATAGTCGGATTTGTGACCAAATCGTTCACTCCATATAACAGCCAAAAATCCATCAGAAATCCCAGGAGGCCCTTTGTCAACTTTTGTTCAGGTAAGCCACCCTTTTGGAGCCGAGGCAGTCGTTTTCAAAGAGGCTTTCATCCCTTCTGTCTCTTCACTATCAGACGCCCCTTATCCCGCTTTACGGCTGTCTGCGCCCTGGCTGGCGGAGGATCACCGCCTAGAGTAAAACACCAGATTATCCTTTGACTTGATATACTGTGGGAGCTTGAACCGGGAATTGACCGGTGGCACGGCCCTAAAGCAAATCAACATTTAATAGTGTGGTATCCTTTAGAGATCCCCTGCCAACAGGCGAAGACGATGAGAAGGCGGACATTCTTCTGAATCCATATGCCGTTCAGAATTAGAGGAGGACGCCTCACTATTGAATAATGTCAGGTGTGCTCATGTCTTTCATCCCCAGCAAAGTCAAAAACAAAGAACTTGTCGAGAGGCGGCGGAGACAGATCGTGCTGGCTGCCATCAAGCTTTTCTCCCGCAAAGGCTTTCACAAAACCAGCTTAAGAGAGCTGGCGGAAGAGGCCGGCATAAGCCATGGCAACATCTATGACTATGTGCGAAGTAAAGAGGATATCTTTTTCCTGGTCCATGAATTCGTCCACCGCCTCTTTGATGAAGCCATCACTCAGAGCATAAGAAATGTTGATGCCCCTCTGGAAAAACTCCGTCGCATGGTACGTGCCGAGTTCAATCTCATGTATCAGTGGTCAGATGCCATACTCCTTATCTATCAGGAGACCCACATCCTTAGTAATGCCCTTTTAAAGAGGCTTCTCCAAACAGAGAGAAAGCATGTCCAGCGCTTCGAGGCCGTTCTCAACGAGTGCATTCAGGCAGGAAGGCTGAGAGATGCCAATCTCAGGATTACAGCCAACTTAATCAAGATTATGGCAGAGACCTGGGTGGTCAAACGGTGGGATATTAGAGGAGAAGTGAGCCGACTGGAGATGGAAAAAGCCATCTTGGATTTGGTCTTTCACGGCCTCCTAAAAGGGGAAGAATTCGAGAGCCTTCCGCTCCAGCCCCGGAATATGCCCGAAGGCAAACTGGCTCTGGTCACCCACGGGGGGACGCTTTTGGGTCAAGCCCTTACCTCTTTTCTCCTTTCCAAGGGAATAAGCGTGGCGGTACACACCAAGAGAGGCAAGGAAGGCGCGGATATTTCCCGCTTTGCCGCTGAGGACAGGGGCAGGCTGAGGATTTACCCCTTGGAAGATCACGGGCCTTTAACAGCCCGACTCCTCAAGGGAATTACCGCTGATTTCGGTTCCTTTGACATCATCATTCAGGACGTGGGGATCGGCTATTTGAGAACCACCATCAGCGAAAAAATGAGGCTGCTGGCCTTGCAGGAACTGGAAACGAACCTCCAGCAGGCCCAAGGCCTGGCGTCATCTTTGGTAACGGAAATGGCCGAGAGGGGATCAGGCCATATCGTCTATCTGGCCCCCTGGGCCTGGGACGGCTATGCCGATCCCCTGCGTTATGAAACAGTAAAGGGTGGGACAGTAGCGCTTACAAGGGCTGTTGCCGACCGAACGGCGTCCTCAGGGGTGAACGTAAACTGTATTCTCCCCGGCTTTATCGGAGGAGCCAGGCCCCTGAGCATTGAAAAAGAAAAGGCGGACCAGTCCCTTGAACGCGTTCCCATGGGATGTTTGGGAGAGGTCTCTGATGTACTCAATGCCCTTAACTTCCTGATCTCTGATGAATCCAAATATGTAACTGGGCAGGTCCTAAAAGTAGGAGGAGGGCTGAATTAATCTCGGTCCGCCCTCAGGCGGCGGGGCGCATTGATTGTGGAGGATGCAAGGTTGTTCTCAATATCTCTCCGCGGGCTTTATTTGATCCATTTGACCGTGAGTTTATACCAAAAAGGAGGGGCCCATGAAGAAGCTTAAAAGTCAATGGGAGATTGTAGAAGAAACATCTCCGGAAGGCTTTAGAGAAATTCATTATAAGAACAGGCCGAAAAACCTCTTTGACATGGTAGAGGGGACCGTTTCCACATGGCCTGATGACATCGCCTTTATCGACGGAGAAGAGCGCATCACTTATGCTCAGGCCTATGAGGCGGCCAATCGCATTTCTGCAGCCTTACAAAGGGAATGTGCCCTTTCCAAAGGAGACAGGGTCGCCCTTTTATTGGGCATCGGAATCCCCTTTGCCCTGGCCTATCTGGCCGTCGTCCGCCTGGGTGCGGTGGTTGTCCCTCTCAATACCCGCTATAAGGGAGAAGAACTCTCCTATGAAATCAATGATTCAGGGGCAAAGGTGCTTATCAGTGAGAAGGCCCTTTATGAAAGCCTGGAGCCTTTGAGAGACAAGGTCATGACCCTCTCCCATGTCTTTATCCACGGTGGAGAGCCCTCTCCCGGAACCCAGTCCTTCAATGACTTGCTCCACTATAAGACCGAGAGGTTCGAGGCGCCGGAGATCTCTGAGTGGAATCTCTTGAACATCATGTACACCTCGGGCACCACAGGAAAACCCAAGGGAGCTATGCAGACCCACCGGGGCATTATCGGTACGGCCATGATGACATGCGAATTCATGAATTATAGACATGATCGTGACCGGGTTTTGTGCGTGGTGCCCCTGTTTCATGCCACCGGTTTGTCCATGAACCTGATGGCTCCTCTTTACGGCGGGGTCCCAGTGGTCTTCTTGAACCGATTTCAGTCGGAGGAGGCCCTTAGGCTTATTCAGAAGGAACGCATAACCACCATGATTTCGGTGATTACCGTATACTGGTTGATGCTGAATCACGAGAACTTTGAGAACTACGATCTTTCGAGCCTCAGGGAAATACTCTACGGCGGGTCCCCGGCCGCAGCCGATGTTATCCGGGAGATGCGGGAAAAACTCCCGGGCGTGCTGATCCACAACGGCTACGGTCTCACGGAGACCCACGCCTATGATACCCATCTCCCGGATGAGGACGCCCTCTCCCATGTTGAATCCGTAGGTCAAATCCTGCCCCTGGTGGACATGAAAATCGTGGATTCCCAAGGCAGGGAAAGGCCTCCAGGGGAGCCCGGAGAACTGTGGATCAAGGGCTGTAAGGTGGTACGGGGGTACTGGAACAAGCCGGAGGCCAATAAGGAAGCCTTTACAGACGGTTGGCTTCACACAGGGGACATGGCTCGCATCGATGAAGAGGGTTATGTCTATATCATGGACCGCTTCAAGGATATGATCAACCGGGGAGGAGAAAAGATTTACAGTATTGAAGTGGAAAACGCCCTGTACGCCTTTCCAAAGGTCCTGGAAGCGGCCGTATTCGGAGTACCCGATGAGGTCTTCGGCGAACAGGTCAAAGCGGCCGTGGTACTTAAACCCGGACAGGAGACCTCTGAAGAGGAAATCAGGGCCTTCTGTGCCCAACACTTGGCAGATTACAAGGTGCCCAGGTCCTTTATATTCCTCGATGAGCTCCCCCGGAACCCGGGGGGCAAGGTGGTGAAAGCCAGATTGCGGGATCTATGAAAGTCCCCCAACCTCGGTCAACCATGGCAAAGGTGAGAGCAGAAAAGGCGGATTGCAATGGCCCTATTGACCACAAAGAGTCTAAGTAAGAGTTTCGGCGCCCTCCATGCGG
>CAZNLL010000019.1:0-40986 GCA_964573885.1 uncultured Desulfobacteraceae bacterium
TTGCGGGCCACCACAAAGCCGTCACCCCCGTTATTGCCCACCCCCGAGAACACGACGAAACGTTTGTTCCTGATTCCCAAGACCTCCAGGATGACGGCATAGGTGGCCAGCCCCGCATTCTCCATGAGGAGTTCTTCCTGGATGCCGTATTTCTCAATAGCGGTCCTGTCCAGGGAGCGCATTTCAGAAACGCTGCTTACCTTCATATTTTCCTCCTTTTGCCGGGCCGGCCCATGATTTAAGGTCCTCTTTATATCGTCAGGTCCCCTTTCCTGTCAATCATGGCCGTCTCCTCCGGCCGGAAAGGGGAGACCCATTTTCCCTGAAAAGGGGGCCTAAAGCTTGACAGGGCACATGCTCCTGGCCGGCAAATAGTGTTCGGGGACCCGGCGAGGAGAGGCCGGGCCTCCGGCATGGGGTTCACGGGCCCCGGCGTTGGTAAAGAGCAAAATGTCCCCCTTTTCCACGGGCGGCAAAGGCCCCATTTCCCATGGTCCGCGGTCGGGCCCATGACCGGCCCAGACGATACGGCTTGGGACAGTGGCCTCTTCATGGGGCCTCGAGAAGTTATGGGCTTGGTGAGACAGGCCCCTTAGGCCCAAGGCCCCCATGTCCGCATCAAGGGTTATGAGGGTGTAGGTGCCCTCCCTCCGGGTCTGGATGGCCTTTGTCAAGAGGATGCCGGCCCCGGCGATTGCCAGAGGACCCGGTTCAAGCCACAGAGAGGTATCGGGGTGGTTTTCTCTGATACTTTCCAGGTTGCCCCCCGTGGCCGGGATGTCCAGGGAGCTGTGGGCCGGACCTGCGGCTGTGCCCGCTCCATTGCCAAGGCTCCACAGGGACACGCCGGAAAAGAAACCCCCTAAGCTTTCAAGACGCCATCGGAGCCCTTTGGGATCCTCGCGCAGGGAGAGGGCCTCCACGGCCTCCAGGTGAATGCCCATCAGGAAGCATCCTGCGTTCTTCAAGAGGGTGGAGATTTCTTTCAGTTCTTCCTCTTTCACCTCGTCCTGGGGATTTTTTTCCTTTCCCAGAGAAAAGGAGAGCATAATCTCCCTGTTTTTAAAAAGTCCGGCCCGGCCCTTGAGGGTATAGGGATCGGCCGGTACCAGGGGCGTAGCCCCGGGCTTGAAAGCGCCGATAGACTCTCCGGGGCCCAGGGAATGGAGGGGGCCGAGCAACACCCGGTCCGGATCCATGCGGGGAAAACGTGTCATCAGGGAGGAGAACTCTCTCAAGGACAGGCATCTAAAGGCCAGGCCCATTTCAAAGGCCTTCTGCAGTATCTTGGGGTGGGGATTGGCACTTATCCGGTAGAAGAGCTTGTCAACCGTGTCAATAGAAAAGAGATCAAAGAAGACTTCATTGAGTGTCTCGGCGTTATAAACCAGGAGCGGGCATCTCTGGTCCGCCAGGGACTTGAGTTCATCAACCCGCTCCAACCGCCATTGTTCCTCAGGCTCCATCGCGTACCTTTACCGGAGACGTTGTGTCCGAAGCCCCATCCGTTAAAGCTCTTTTTACAGGGGTGGGTCGATTCCAACGGGGGATAAAGATGTCTCTTTCATCATAATCTTAATGCCCCCGGGTTACAAGGGCCGGGTCCACAATCCTGTTGACCCTAAAAAAGAGAGTGGATTATAAACGGGACGGGGTTCAATAGTTTTTTCCACCACCTCAAGCGGGTAGGATCTCAGATATGGCATCCCTCACCCTCAAGGGGGTTACAAAGCGATTTGAAAAGATCACCGTCCTCTCCCGGGTGGATCTCCACGTGGAAGACGGGGAATTCTGCGTGCTCCTGGGGCCTTCGGGTTGCGGCAAGAGTACCCTCCTTAATATCGTGGCCGGCCTGGTGCCCCAAGACGAGGGAACGGTGATGCTCAATGGAAAGTCCATTGATCGATCGGCCCCCCGGGACAGGGATATGGCCATGGTCTTTCAGAACTACGCCCTCTATCCCCACATGACAGTGGCCCAGAACCTGGGCTTCGGTTTACGCATGCGGGGCACGGCCGGGGAGGAGATCCAGAGCAGGGTCTTGGAGGCCGTCAGGCTTTTGGGAATCGGGGACCTCCTCGAGAGAAAACCCAGGGAACTTTCCGGAGGACAGCGGCAGCGGGTGGCCATGGGCCGGGCCCTGGTGAGGCGGCCCACCCTCTTCTTGCTTGATGAGCCCTTGAGTAATTTGGATGCGCGGCTCCGGTCCAGTGTAAGACTGGAACTTAAGCGGCTCCATGGCGAACTGAAGGGGACATTTCTCTATGTCACCCATGACCAGGTGGAGGCCATGACCCTGGGTGACAGGGTGGCGGTCATGGGAGAGGGCCGGATCCACCAGTTTGGGAGGCCGGAGAACATCTATGCCCGTCCTGCAGATACCTTTGTAGCCACTTTTATCGGGTCCCCGGAGATGAACCTTTATGAGGGCCTGCTGTTCCATGAAGGGGGCCAGGCCTTTTTTGAGGGACCGGGCTTTCGCCTGGGGCTTGGGGCCTCTGAGGGGCAATTCAAGGAAGGGGAAGTAGAACTCGGTGTACGCCCTGAGGACATCCGGGTCGGTAAGAATGAATCTCTCAAGGCCGTGGTGGAGATGATGAGCGATGCAGGCTCGGAGAAATATGTCCACGCCCGTCTCGGCCGGGCCAAGGTGACCGTTCGCGTGGAGAAAGACGCCTCCTGCCGAGAGGGAGAAGTCCTGGGCCTGGGCATTGAGCCCCGCCGGACCCATATCTTTCGCGATGGCCGCCGTATCAGGACCGGGGACTGAAAAGGGCGGGCCGGAGAATCGGCGGGGAAGCCTTGTCAGGGATGAAACAATGGCGTATAAGGGAAAGAGGACGGGATCGAGGGCCCTGTTTATTGAAAGTGCCGGGGGAATAACGCTTGGGGGAGAAAGAAGACAAGGGAAGGTCTGAGACCAGGAAGCATGGATTTACCGCCTGGTTGAGGCCCAAATTCCTGGGAAAAAGCAAGCAGGACAGCCTGGTTGACACCGAATTCCTCGCCGATCTATCCGATATGGACAGGGTGGACCGCTACGAGATTATTGATCGCCTGGGACAGGGGAGCATGGGCGTGGTTTACCTGGGAAGAGATCCTTACATTAAACGAAAGGTGGCCATCAAGGTGACCCGTCCTGGAGCCCATGTGAAGGGGGAGAAGGCCCATCGATACCGGGAGAGGTTCTTTACCGAGGCCCAGTCCGTAGGGGGGCTTTTGCATTCCAATATTGTGGCGGTATACGATGCGGGCATGTACAAGGATTTCTGTTACATGACCATGGAATATATCGACGGACCGACCCTGGAGAAGTTTTGCCAGAAGGATTACCTGCTTCCCATTCCCAATGCAGTACAGGTGGTCATCACCACTTGCAAGGCCCTGGACTATGCCCACAAGCGAGGCGTGGTTCACAGGGATATCAAGCCTGGCAATATTATGCTGAGCAAGGCGGGTTATGTGAAAATATCGGATTTCGGAATCGCCCAGATCAAATCCGAACAGTCGGTTTCAGAGGGGGTCATCGGCTCTTCCAGCTATATGTCCCCCGAACAGGTGAAGGATGTGCCCGACGACAATAAGACCGATATCTTTTCTCTGGGCTGTATCTTCTATGAACTCCTTACCGGGGAAAAGGCCTTCCCCGGGGAAGAAGATTTCACCGTCATGTATAAGATCGTGAGAGAGGACCCGGTGCCCATCGAAGAGATCCGGCCCGAGGTGCCCGGGGTGTTGAGCGACATCGTGGAAAAGGCGCTGGTCAAGGACCCTCAAAAGAGATACCAGACCTGCGGCGATTTCGCCTATGATTTGAGCGTAGCCCTGAGGGACTTGAGGGGGACGGTCACCCGACCTGAATTTGAAGATGTCATCGACTATATCCACGGCTCCCCCTTTTTTGAAGAATTCTCAGATGAACAAATCAAAGAGATCCTGGGGGCCAGCAAGATTGTCAACGTTCCCAAGGGAGAAGTCGTGGTCACGGAAGGAGAGATCGACGACTCTTTCTATATCGTGCTCAGCGGGAGTGCCGCCGTTCACAAAAACGATGAAAAGATCGGCTTTATCGGCAGGGGGGAGTGCTTCGGTGAAATGGCCCTTATAAGCGGTCAAGTGCGATCAGCAACCGTTTCGGCGGAAACGGAATGCGTCCTTCTGAAGATCGGTGCCGGTTTGCTGGACAGGGCCTCCACCTCTGTGCAGCTGCTTTTCCTGAGACAATTCGCCCTTACCCTGGTGAAACGGCTCTCCACGGGGGTCCATAAATAGCCCCGGTCTGCTAATCAATCAGAAGTACGGATACTCCTTTGACGGCGTGGAGCACCTTTTGGGAGACGCTTCCGAGCAGGAATCTTTCAATACCGGATAGGCCCCGCCGGCCTAAAACGACAAGGTGATAACCAGACTCGGCCTCCTCAATGATATCCCGGGCGATCCCTTTTTTCTTGGTCTCAATCCTGGAGATGATGTTATCCTCTTCAAACCCCGCATTGAGGAGAAGTTCCTTGGCCTTGTTCAGGGCCTCCTTGACGAACTGGCGCTTTTTTTCCTCCAGGGAACAGAAAGCCCCCTGCTGGGCCAGAAAATAGGGCGTAAGACTGGGGCTGTCCATGTCGCAGATGGCGGCCGTATCCGGGATCACGCTGAATAGGGTGATTCTGTGATCCGGTGTAAAGGACCGGGCTATGAACTCCACGGCCCTCATGGCATTCTCCGAATCATCAAAGGCGATCAATATTTTTTGTTTCATTTTCGGCCTCCTCTCTTTTCATCCCCAGCAAGGATGGGGGCCTTTTTAATGGTTCCTGATCCTTTTCTTGATATCCGAATAAAGACTGTCAAGCCGCAGGATACGTCTAAAAAGGGACAGGCAGATAAAGCCCATGAAACGGACCGCCAAATCTGAGCCGGTCTGAATGAACTCATTGAAGGCCTTTCTTTCAATAAAGGCCACCTTGCATGAGGTCAGGGTAACCACGCTCGCAGACCTGGGCTTGTCGTCTATAAGGGCCATTTCTCCAAAGATTTCTCCTTCCCCCAGCTCGCCGATGAGGATCTCTTGGAAATCTGAGGACAAACCCACCACCTTGACTCTCCCTTCGATGATGAAGTAGGCGCCGTCACCGTGGTCTCCTTCGGCGAAAACAGCCTGGTTGGCATTGAGGGTCTTCACCCTCTGGTATATTGCCGTCTTTTCATCCTGGGCCAAGGTGGGAAGGAACTCCACCTTTTCCCCGCTTATTCGGCCCTGGAGATGCTCCACGCTGGGCATTTCCTCCTCCCGTCCGTCAAAGATAAGGTGAAGGGTGCGGATGGCCGCCTTGTATTTGTCGTTCAGATTCCTCAGCCTTTCAGGCAGGATGTTATAAAGCCGGTAAATCAGGTCATGGGCATACCCCAGGCTGTCCTTAAACAGGCCCTCCAAGCCTCTCCGGGACAAGACTCCGACGACTGTATGTTCCGTAAAGGCCTTTATGGTGGCCGACCGATTAATGTTATAAAACAGGCTGATCTCACCGAAGATTTCTCCAGGTCCCATACAGGCCAGACAAGCGCCGTTGATATGGACCTCCACCTCCCCTTTCTTGATAAAATACATTTCATGGCCGGCCTCACCCTGACGGCAGATGACGTCCCCTTTTCGGTAAATCCTATCCGGTGAAAAGATCAGATTGAGGTGTTCGTTGCTGATGGTCCCGAAGAGGGCCCCACTGATGTTCTGGCAAATCAGATCTAATTCGCTTTTCTGAATGCTTCCGGTTTCTGCCTGAACAGGCAGCAGGAGATCATCTATATAGGTGGTTAAGTCCGATTTGATTCTGCGGGGCATCCTCATGAACTCCTGAGAGATGCGCTTGGCCTCTTCAACAGAAAGATACTTCTTGTCCTGGATTTTCCTGTAGACCAGGTATTCTCTGAGGGCCGGGAGGTCCTGTATGCCCGTCAGGAACTGATAAGCCGGTTCCTCAATGATTTCAGGGCCTATGAGCGCCCCCAATTCCGCCCCAGAGAGCCGGTGCCGTCCCTCATCCACAAAGTCATGGTAGGATTTGGTGATGCGGGAGGTCTGGGCCTGGTGGATGACGGCCACATCCTCAGGCTTCAGGGGCTGGATCTGTTCGGCGACCACTTCAAAGTGATGGCCCATGCTGCGTAACAACTTGATGATAAGGGCGTTGTTAATGCCTCTCCCTGATACGTTACTGTGTACGTCCGCACTGTAAACCGGGGGGCTGAAAAGGAGGTTGCCATAATTGTCGGTGGCATGGACCCGGAGGAAGACTTTTTTGTCCAGGCACCATTTCCCAACCCTTTCAGCCGCAACCAGGGGGTCTTCACCCTCTATATTGAAATGCCCCACATCGAGGGTGATGCCGAAATTCTTTTCCCGCGCCTCTTTGGGCAAGGAGGCAAGGATCTCATCCACACAGGCGATAAAGGTGTCGGAAGTCTGGGGTGTGCCTGTTTGACAATAGTTTTCAATAGTAACTCTCACATCGCTACCGGCGGCTCTCTCAACCAAGCCGGCCAGTTCCTTGAGCCTGGAGGGAGAGATAAGGTGAAATACCACCGCACCCGCCCCAATGTCTTTGGCCAGGTCAATGGTCTGATACTGGACTTCAAGGCATCGGGTGGGGTCAAAAAACCGCTGCTTCCCTTTTGAAGGATTTGGGGACGGCGTGTAAGGGCCCACAATGGGTGAGTGGATATCAATCTTGACCCCGCCCTTTAGACTGGCCTCCCTGATGACCGCTCGCCTGGCCGGGCTCAATTCTTCGGGAAGGAGGTTGGTGTAGTTGAAGGGATGAAAATCAATGCTGATTTCGATGCCTTCCAGATTTTCGTCCCTCACCTTGGCGATCAAGAGGAGGGGGTCGAATGTCTTGTTTTCCCAGAAGGTGGTGGCCCGCACGCGCTTGGGCCTCTTTGTCCTTTCCCATTTCTCATAATCAACGCGGCTTTTCAGGAAGTCGGTCTCATAATGCCGCGCAAAGTCGATGATCTGGGAATCCCGGTTCTCAGTTTCATCCTCGCCACAGAAGAAGAAATAGGGGGCGTGATCGTAAACCCAGCATGACTTGATCAAGAAAAAAGGAGAGTCCATAAGGCTTATGAAGGGCTTCTCCTTCGGCCTTTTCCTGGCAAGGTCAAAGAGATGGGTAAGGGTCTGCTCGGACAGTTCGCAGCCGTATACAGCTCTGGATTTGTGACGGGCGAGGAGCATGAGGGCCTCTTCGTGTGGAAGACCCAGTTTGGTCATCTGGCTGCGGGCCTTGGGGGAAAAGAAGTCGTCTTCCTTCAGGCTCTCATCCAAGATTTGGCGGAGTGCGTTACCGTCTTGGTTGGATATGGTTGTCTTGGCGAGATAATCCATGGCTTTTTCTTGTAATCCACCCTGCCGTTCCCTACTCCATCACTAAAACAGACTTTCCCAGGCGTGTCAAATGCTAAGGAAAACACCCTGTCATTTCCTCTCTGGCTCCTCCAAAAGACCTGGCCGCCTTTCTTGATCCTGGGCCGGGGGGAAAAGCTCTTTCGCCCATAAATCTCGTGAGGAGGCCGGTGTTAATCCAGGAGGCTCAGCCAGAAGATGAAGGTCAAAAAGGAGAGGAGGGTGGTTATAGAAATAGCGGCCGAGGCGAGGGGTGTGGATCCCTTCATCTCGCCGGCCATGACATAGGTCACGGTGGCCGTGGGGGAGGCCAGGAGTATCATGCCCGGTGTGAACAGGGCCGGAGAGATTCCTAGCCAATGATAGGTGCAGAACCCAAGGCCGGGGAGGATAAGGAGTTTGAGAAAGCCGGCCCCCAGGCTCACGGCGAGATAGGACTTCATGAGGCCAAAGGAAAGGGAGGCGCCTATGACCAGCAGGGCAAGGGGCAGGGCCATTCCGCTAATGATGTCAAAGGTCCTGTTGATGGGAGTTGGGAGGGGGATGCCACAGAGAGAAAACAGGATGCCTCCCAGGGCCGATAGGATTACGGGATTTACGGCTACCTTTTTCAAGAAAAAGAGGGGGCTTGTTTGATTTTCATCCCTTTGTGAAAAGGCCTGGAGCCCAAGGACGGCCAGGATATTCTGCAGAAGCAGGAGAAATGGTGCCAGGATACTGGAAAGGGTGAACCCCTCCTTGCCGAGGAGATAGTAGGCTACGGCAAGCCCCATGTATCCAAGATTACCATGAAAAGAACTCTGCAAAAAGGTCCCTGATTCAGGGCGGGGTATTGAAAAGAGGCGGCCTAGGGCCAGGGAAATCAGGAAAACTGCAGGCACAGGGATCAGGGTCCCCGTGAGGAGGAGGGGATGAAAATAGGCCTCAAAGCCGGCCGCCGCCACAGTCTGGAAAATCATGGCTGGAATGGCCAGGTAGTACACCATCCTGTTGAGGGGTTCGAGAAAATGGGGAGGGAAGAATCCCCGGGATCGGAGTAAGGCGCCCAGGAGGATGACCAAAAATACGGGGACGATGGTGTGAATGACGGAGATCATGGCCTTTCAGGAGGGGATATTCGGTCCGCCTCTTCCCTCAATTCGGAGAGGATTTCCAAAATCTCCCCTTCAAAAGAGGCCGGGGCATCGACCTTTCCCCATCCCTTTTGGGTCTGAAAAAGGCCGTCAAAGGCGGTATCATGGTAAGATCTTATGGCGTGGGGTATGCCTCGTTCAGAGAGGATGGAGTCCAAGAGCTGGGCCTCAAATTCATTATCCAGAATGGCGATCTTCTTATATCCCTCCATGGGAAGCCCCCCCACTATTGTTTTGGGAATGGAAATCGGCCAGAGCCAGATAGAGGGCGCCTACGGCCAGTTCGGCACAATGATGGTTTTCGGGAGCCAGGGTCTCGAGGTAAGCGATGACGTCCTGGGGGGTGATGTCCCAGGCCTCATCAACGGTCTTGCCCTCCACGAGACGGGCCACGGTGTTGCCGCAGGCGTTGGTGTTCATGCACCCGTCTGTATCAAAGGAGACCCAGGTGATGCGGTTGCCTTGAAGGGTCAGGTACATGGTCACCGTATCGCCGCATTGGCCTGTGGTTTGGCCCAGGGCATCGGGGTTTTCCACGATCTCCCGCCTGTCCCAGTTGAGGGCCATTTCCAGAAAACGGAGGGAGTGATCCTGCCAGAAATTGAATTCTTTCTCAGTCATCTCTAATTGTCCTATTGTGAGCACGGCATGGGCCCCTTTCCATGCCGCATCTACTCCTACGGTGTCTGCAGCCCTCGCTGCTGGAGGCTGCAAAAGGCCGGGGAAAGGCCAGGGGGCTGTCTGAGGGCCTCCTGCGACTCGGGCTGCGCCCCGTGATGAGCGAGGAGGATCCGAAAGATGCGTCATTTCAAGGCGCCCATGCCTTTGGCCATGGTGGTTTTTCGTGAGCACGGCACGGACTCCTTTCCATGCCGCATCTACTCCTGTGGGGCAGACAGCCCGCTGAAAGGGCCTGTACAAAATTTATGGAGAAAAATAGGGGAAAGGGTGCCCCGTGTCAAGAGCGGTGCTTTCAATTTGATATACCCATTCACAGGGGTATGATGGCCCGTCTCGATTTCATGAATTTTTCCGCGAAAGCTATCTATCCGCTTACACGGTCCACTACCTTACCCAGTTGGGGATCATCCAAGTATCCGGCTCCGGCCTCATCCTGGTAGAAAAGGGAGTAGCCGTCCTTTTTGTCTATATCAATTATCGGGGGGCCTTGGAAACGGCTACCATGGGCGCCCTTTTTACCGTGGGCCAGACCCTCACGCTCGCCTTCATCGCCGCGGTGGGCATTGTCACCGCCATCATGGATCCGGGGCGGCTGGTCAATTTCCAGCCCTTCCTCCCCAACGGCCGGGATAAGCTTCTGATCACCATGGGGTTCACCTCCGTGGCCCTTGAGGGTTTCGAGGTGATCGCCCAGACAGGGGATGAGGCCCATGAAAAGGGGCTTTTCACAATGCCTGGCAAATTCCTCGGGGCACGTACTTGGCATCAAAAAGGGAACGGGGAACTTATCTTTCATGAGTTTTTGCAAGAATTATCTTGATTTTATAGGAGAAATGTCTATGATCTGATGTCCATAATAGGTTCGTTCTGAGGGTAAGATCCATTTGTCACAAGTGGCGACCTGAAGTTTAGGACCAAGAGAAATTTTTGAAAGGAGGGAGTCACTATGGCTAATGGAGTAGTAAAGTGGTTCAGCGAGAAAAAGGGTTATGGTTTCATTGAGCAAGAGGATGGTCCCGATGTATTTGTCCATTATACGGGGATCAATGGGACCGGTTTCAAATGCCTTTATGAAGGGGACCAGGTCACTTTTGACATCGAGGAAGGGAAGAAAGGCCCTTCTGCGGTCAATGTGACGGTCGTTTAGGGACTCAAGGTCTGGGAATACTTTCCCCTGAGACACAAAGCCCCTGGTTAAGTGACACATAAAAAGGGCCCGCTTACAGGGTGATGTTTGCGGGCCCTTTAGGGTTGGCTTTTTGGGTTCCCTTGCCGACAAGCCCTCAGGTCAGGATCCCTCTCTTAGAAGCCGTTTCAAGGCCTTGCCAGAAGGATTTCTTGGAATGGAAGGGACAAAGGCGACCGTTTTCGGCTTTTTATAACTGGCCAGATGGGTCTTGCAGAAATCGATCACCTCCTGTTCGGAGAGGGCTTCGCCCTGCTTCAGGGAAACATATGCCTTGACCGATTCTCCCCAGTTTGGATCGGGCACGCCAATAACGGCCACATCTTCAACGGCCGGATGTCTCATAAGGACTTCTTCGATTTCCCGGGGATAGATATTTTCCCCGCCGCTTACAATCATGTCCTTTTTGCGGTCCACGATGTAGAAAAAGCCTTCCTCATCAGTGGTGGCCAGATCTCCCGTATAAAGCCACCCGTCCCGGATCGCATTGGAGGTCTCCTCCGGGTTTTGGTGATAACCCTGCATCACAGTAGGCCCCCTGCATATGAGTTCGCCCACCTCTCCGGGGCCCAAAACCTGACCCTCCTCATTCACCACACGGACATCCAGGAAGGGCAATGCTTTGCCCACGGACCCGTCCTTGCGCAAGGAATCCTCGGCATTCATGATGGTGATACAGGGGGACGCCTCGGTACACCCGTACACGTCATAGATCCCTTTAATGTTGGGGAAAAAATCAAGGATTTTGCCCTTTAGGGCCCCGGGAAGTTTGTCTGAACCCAGGGTGCATTTTGTAATGAAACTCCGGTCGTAGTGGTCCGCCTCAGGATGATTCAGGAGCATGTTAAAGAGGGCCGGAGCGCCGGAGATGACCGTGGCTTTTTCTGTTTCTATGGTTTTGAGGAGAGACCGAGGCTCAAATTTTCGGATAATGATACTGGTTCCCCCCAGGGCCACTTGGATGGTGAGATGGTTATTCAGGGCGGCCGTATGATATAAAGGGCCCACAATGATGGCCCGTTGCCCGGGGCGGTCCTCCCGGCCCAGAATGGTATTAAAGAGATTCCATAGGACATTTCGGTGGGTGAGGACGGCACCCTTGGGCCTTCCCGTGGTTCCCGATGTGTACATGAGCTGACAGGGATCATCTTCTTGTACAGGAGGATAGAGGGCGCTTCCCTCTCCTGTGGACAGGAAGGCCTCATATGGTGTTCCCAGGGGGAGGGCTTTGTCTTGGGGGGTCACAAAGGTGTCGACCGTCTCCAAGTCGGCGCGGATTCCTTGAAGTGTCTCCTCAAACTCGGGACCGTAAAAGAGGGCCTTTGCCCCGGAATTATTGAGCACATAGGTGATCTCAGGCCCGGCCAGGCGGAAATTGACGGGCGTGGCAACCAGGCCGGACTTAAGGGCGGCAAAATAGACCTCCACAAAATGGCTGCTGTTAAAGAACAGGATGGCTACCCGGTCGCCCTTTCTCAAGCCCCTCTTTACCATGGCTCGGGCAAGGTGGTCTGTCCTTTCATTAAATGCCCGGAAGGTCCATCGTCCCTCCGGAGAAACAATGGCCCATTGCTCAGGATACTTCCGGGCGGCATTTGTCAGGAGAAAGCCTACATTCATGCTCGATTTCCCCAATCCCGGGGCGTGCTTGTGGGTTGCCCTTTTTAATCCGCGGATGGCATCAGGCCTGCATCCCCTGAAAGAGACGACGCAGGTCTTCTTCTTCACAAGGACACGGCGTGGTGTACATGTTGGGATCCGACCGGGCCAGCGTGACGAGGGTCTCCATCGAGTCCGCCAGGTCCTTTGCCTTTACCCCGGCCTCCTCAAGGGTCACCGGTTCACCAATGTCTTTTTGAAGCTCTCGTATCTTTTGAATGAATTTCTGGCTCCCCTCCCCAGGGGAGGCGGCATCAATCCCGATGAATGCGGCCGCCGTGGCAAGCCTCTCAACCGGGTCGGGCGCTTTGGGGTGGGGTGGTGTGGAGACGATATAGTCCAGGGAGGGGGGCAGGCTCATTCCCACGGCCCGGCCGTGGGGGATATGAAAAAGGGCCCCCAAGGCGTGGGCCAGGGCATGAGAGAGCCCTGTATTGCTGTTCCCGAATCCCAGGCCCGCGATAGTGGCGGCGTTTTGCATCTTCTCCCTGGCGGTGAGGTCGCCACCGTCTTCACAGGCCCTGGGAAGCCAATCAAAGGTCATTTTTATGGCCTGGAGACAAAGGCCGTCGGTGAAATCAGTCCGCTGCCTGGAGGTAAACCCGTCTACGGCATGGCCAAGCACGTCAATACCGGTGCTGGCGGTAAGGGACTTGGGCATGCCCGAAGTGAGCCCTACGTCAAGGACCGACATATCGGGAACGAGATCGTGATGGGCGAAGATGACTTTCCTCTGCTTGGCCCTGTCAGTGAGCACGGCCACCCAGGTCACGTCGGCCCCGGTTCCGCTGGTCGTGGGGACCGCCACGAACCGGGCCTTGCGGCGGAGGTTGAGCCGGGCCTTTGGAAGCACGGATTTGGCGAGGTCGCCTGTGGCGAGTTCGGGTTTTTCATAGAGCACCCATGCGGCCTTGGCCGTATCTATGGCCGAGCCGCCTCCAAAACCGATGATCCACTGGGGCTCGAAAGAGAGAAGGAATTGGCTGCCCGAAAGGGCCACTTCTATGGCCGGATCGGGCTCTGCCCCATCCCAGACCTTGACTTCATATCCTGCATTTTTGACCGTCTCAACCAGTTTGCCGGACAAGGGTGCCATTGTTTTATCTGTTATGACGGCCGCTTTGTCCCCTTTACCTTCGATTTCCAGGCCCAGCCGCTCCAAGGCGCCCTTGCCAAAGACCACCTTTGGACTAAGAAAAAACGGCATTTTTTTGCTCCTTTCCCGGGCGCCTCTCTGGATACACGCCCCTGCCCGGCCTCTGAGAAAATCCGGGCCTTGAACGACTCATCCAGGACTTACAGGGGGTGTCTGGAGATCAGGCCCGCGCCTACATGTCCTTTAAGAGGTTATTCATCTCTGCCTGTATAAAATAGCCACCTTTTGGGCTCAATTCAAGGATTTTAGTCCCCTTGTGGCTCGGAGCCGCTGCGAAGGCTGTGACGGGGCCGGGAAGACGGGCCGGGGCGATACGCCCCTTTTAAAGGAAGAAGTCAGGGGCGACCTTGAAAAAGGGAGGTTTTTATTGTATAAACGCCTCGGCGCTTAGGAGAAGGGAAAAAGACTGATGGTCGGGGATATTCCAAAAATCGCGACAGGTGATCTTTTGTGCCGGGGTCTTATAAGCTTGCTGGTGGCGGCCCTTTTTGTAATCGGGCCGGTGTCACAGGCCATGGGCTCGGTCAAGGTCCTTTCCTTTGTTCAGGATACCGGGCAGGAAGGATTTACCTTGGAGGGACAGGACTGCCGGGTGAAGAGGCGCTTTATCAAACCGAACCAGACCCTCTTCGGGATACTTCGCGATCAGAAGGTGCCGTACCCGGTTATCCATCGTCTCGTCCAAAAATCCGCCTCTGTCTTTGACGTACGCAAACTCAGGGCCGGCCATGGGTATTCGCTCATTTCAAACTTGTCAAATAAGCTCCTTTGCCTGGTCTACGAGGAAACCCCCGTTGATTACGTGGTCTTTCAGGTCAAAGAACCCGTGCATGTGTACCGGGGGGAAAAGAAGGTGACGGTCACCCTCCGGAGGGCCTCTGGATCGATCCAGTCCACCTTATGCCAGGCCCTTAAAAAGGAGAAATTACCTTACGAACTTGGCTTGGGGCTCTCTGAACTCTATGCGTGGACCATTGATTTTCATCATCTCCAAAAAGGGGATCACTTCAGGGTCCTGTTTGAGGAAAAGGCTGTCGGGGGGAAAGCGGCGGGCCTGGGCAGGATTATCGGGGCCAAGTTCGTTCATCGGGGGCAGCCCCACTATGCCTTCTACTTTAAAAAGGAGGGAAGGGGGGGCTACTATGACCAAGAGGGAAAGAGCCTGAGAAAGGCGTTTCTGAAAGCACCCCTGAAGTACGGGTGCATTACTTCCCCCTATAACAGGAGACGGCTCCATCCCGTTCTCAAGAGATACCGCCCCCACCTGGGGATTGACTACGCAGCGCCGAAAGGCGCCCCGATCATGAGTGTGGCCGACGGGGTTGTGCAAAAGGCCGCCTATCACCGGGAATGTGGCAATTACGTGAAAATCCGACACAGCGGCGTCTATGCCACCGAATATCTTCACCTCTCCCGGTTTGCCAAAGGGATCAGACCGGGGGCGGCCGTAAATCAGGGGGATATTATCGGATATGTGGGGAGCACGGGTCTGGCCACCGGTCCTCATGTTGAGTACAGGCTGTGGAAAAACGGTATTGCCGTCAACCCCTCGCAGGAGCGGGCACCGGCTGCCAAGCCCATAGGGGAGGAATGGCTTAAGGAGTTCGAATCCTTTCAAAGGGAACTTCGGGCCTGCCTTGACCAGGACCAATGTGACAAGATCCTTCTGGGCCGGGGCTCGGAGGATACCATGCCGACAAGGCTGACTTCTTTGCCTCGGTGAGATTTTTTCTTCGATCTTTTTCCCGCCGCCGGGCCGTTCATTTTGTAGATCTCTTGTAACATCTTGGATTTTTAAAATAGGTCGGTCCCGGCTGGATGGCCAAGCCATACGGGTAAGGATACCGGGGGACAGATGACATGACAACAAGGGATCAACTGCGGAGGACCCTGTCCCGCATCGACGGGCGGGGATACAAGGCCTACAAGGAAATTCAAGGAACCTATGGCTTCGGCCTCTTCGAACTCCATGTAGATCATGTGCAGGGTGACCCTTTTGCAGCACCGTCTAAACTGCGGCTTCGCGTCCCTATGGACAGGGCCGGTTTCCCTCCCGCCCTTTTTGAGGGACGGGTGCGTTCCACGGCCTTTGAGGATTTTGTGGCCCGTCAGGTGCAGAAGGCCATGGGCCGGATTCTAAGAAGGGGTGCGGGAAGCGGGAAAAACGGTATCATGACCGTTGATGCAGGGGGACAGGAGGTCCTGGAAAGGACGGCCTGTAAGGTGACCCCCGATTGGGTGGAGGCGCGCATCTATGCGGGACTCCCGGCCGCGGGGCGGCGGATACTGGGCAGGCAGGCGGAGGCCATGCTCTGTGATTCCCTGCCGGATATCGTGGAACAGGGTCTATTGTGGCGCAACTATCCCCACCAAGAGGCGGAGTCCTTTGTGGCCTGCATAGAAAACCAGGAATTCATCCGTAATGAGCTCGGGCAAATGGGCCTGGTGGCCTTTGTTGCGGACGGTGCTGTTCTGCCCCGAGAGCGAGGAAACAGCCAGAGACCCCTCAACCACAACCAGGCGGTATTATTCAAGAGCCCGGATTCCCTCCGCGTTGATATGGCCTTGCCCAATCCTGTTCCCGGGAGACCGGGACCCGGTAATCGCATCACCGGTATGGGAATTCCCCGGGGGATTACCCTGATTGTGGGAGGGGGATATCATGGGAAATCCACACTGCTAAGGGCCCTGGAAAGAGGCGTATATCCCCATATCCCTGATGACGGGCGGGAATATGTGGTGACCCGCAGCGACGCCGTTAAGATCCGGGCTGAAGACGGGAGGAGTATTGAACAGGTGGACATCAGCCCCTTTGTCACAAACCTGCCCCGCGGGTTGGACACGAAAGGCTTTTGCACGGACAACGCGAGCGGAAGCACGAGTCAGGCGGCCAATATCATCGAGGCCCTGGAGATGGGGACGGAGGCGTTGCTCCTGGATGAGGATACCTCCGCCACCAATTTCATGGTCCGGGATGTGCGCATGCAACATTTGGTGCACAAGCCATTTGAGCCCATCACCCCTTTCATCGAGAGGGTCCGTGAAATGTACGACACTTTGGGCGTCTCCACGGTGCTGGTCATGGGCGGATGCGGGGACTACTTCGATGTGGCTGACACAGTGATTATGATGCAAGAGTATTTGCCCCAGGACGTGACCCAAGGGGCCGGGGAGGTGGCGGCCGCCTATGCCACGGGACGGCGCATTGAGACCGAACCCTGCACCTCTTGGCGTTTGAACAGGACCCCTCTTCCTGACAGCCTTGATCCCTCGCGGGGAAGAAAGGCCGTGAAGATTGACGCCAAGGATTTTGATCAGGTCCTCTTCGGGACCCGGATGATAGACCTGCGGGGAGTGGAGCAATTGGTGGATTTCAGCCAGACGCGGGCCGTGGGCATGGCCGTTCACCTCGCGGCCAGTCGCTTCATGGATGGCCGGTCCTCCTTACGGGGGGTGCTGGAAAAGGTGGACGCCCTTTTGGATGCCCATGGGCTGGACCTCCTGGATCCCTTTCTTCGTTCCCAAAGGCATCCGGGCAGTTTTGCCAGGCCCAGGCGGTTCGAGGTTGCGGCGGCCATAAACCGGCTCCGGGGGGTGCGCTTTTTGTCTCCTGCGGAGTGAACCAATCCAGGCCACCCCTAGCCCAGGGTCTTTTCCCATATTTTGTCGCCCCTGGGATCTGCCATGAAGAGATATATCTTGTGTTTCCGGGAGGCATGGGAGTTTGATTTCCCGGTCACGATATAGTTCCCTTCTCTGGTCTCTTGAAGGGAATACCCGAAGTCGTCACCGTCCCCCCCCCAGGTCTTTTCCCACGTCTTACGGCCTTGCCCGTCCGTTTTCAAAAGCAAAATGTCACTGCCCCCCAGGTCACCGAAAGGCCATGTGTTTCCTACAATGATATAGCCGCGGTCAAGGGTTTGTTGAACTTCATAGGCGTGGTCTCCGTAAGGGCCGCCGAAGGTCCTGTGCCAGACCCTGTTGCCCAGAGGGTCTGTCTTGATCAGAGAGCAGTCGCTGTATCTTCCAGCCACAGGCCAGGTGGAGCCGGCCAGGATGAAACCCCCGTCGGCGGTTTCTTGAACCGACCTCCCCCAGTCCCGGTGGCCCCTTCCAAGTGTGCTGGTCCAAAGGGCCTTGCCCCTGCCGTCGGTCTTGATGAGGTAGGCGTTGCTGTGGGTGGCACGAAATGATTGAGTGGTCTCCCCAAAAATGTATCCCCCATCCTTTGTCTGCTGGACCGCATAGGCACAATCCCCATGCTTCCCTCCGAAGGTCCTGGTCCAAGTGGTCGTCCCGCTTTCATCGGTTTTGAGAACAAATACATCGTACTCGCCCCGAGCGGCGAGGTCTGTTTTGCCTGCCACGATATATCCCCCGTCCCTGGCTTGTGCCACGGCATAGGCATAATACCGGCCCCGGCCTCCGAAGTCTTTGGCCCACACCTTATTCCCTTGCTTATCCGTCTTGATAAGGCAGATGTGGCTCATCCCCGAAGCGGAGGGCCAGGAAGTTCCTGCAACAATGTATCCCTCATCCTTTGTCTGGTGAACTGCGTATCCCCAAGCCACATTGTTTCCTCCGAAGTATCTGGCCCACACCCTATTTCCTTGGCCGTCCGTCTTCAAAAGGCAAATATTGCTGCACATTATCCCGCAGCGCCACGTGTTCCCGGTAATAATAAAACCGCCGTCTCCTGTTTGCCGGACGCAATGGCCCCACTGGCGTGTGGGGTTTATCCGGGGGTGGTCGGATCCCCGGCAGGGGGCGGCAAGGGCGAGGAAGGGAAGGATCAGCAAAAGCACGCCTGTGGCGGCTGGAACCGCTTTGCCCATAGAGGGGCCTCCTTTGTTCTCCGGCTAAGAGGAGGGCTTGCCCTGTTTCACCCTGAGCTTGGCTTCGATGAGTTGGTTGTGACTAAGCCGAAGGAGCTGGGCCAGTTTATGAACAAGGTAGTCCTCGTGTTTATCCAGCTTGCCATCGGCGAAGGCGATTTGCCATATTCTCTCAATGATCTGGATTTTTTCCCCTATGGAATAGTTTTGATTGATGAGCCGTGCAAACTTCCACAGATCCACACTCTTTTTCAATGCTTCTTGGGAGGCCTCCATAAGGGCGTCTGCATATTCCTTGGAGAGGTCATAGTCCTTTTTGAGGGTAGCCAAAATGTCTTGCCTTTCCTCATGAGTAAACTCCCCGTCCACAAGGGACATCTCAATAAAGAGGGCACAGGTGGCAAGGGAGACGTCATGGGTCTGGTCCGATGCCGCCTCTGCCCGGGTCTGTTTTCCAAAAAATCGCTTTACCAGGTCGATCATATGTTTTCTCCTTCTCCCCTTTATTGAATCGCCGAGCGGGGACCGCCACCTTTTTGATGGATAGGGGGGCTCTGGGCGCCGTGGAGATAGCGGTTATCCAGTGCCCCGTGTATCAGGGGAAGGGCGGCCTTATCCGGGGGGTTGAATCCAAAGACGATCTTGAGAAAGACCATAACGATTCGGTGGGTGGCCCCCCAGAGCAGTTCCTTTCCATGTTCCCCTTCATGGAGGAAGCAGGAGAAATCCTGCACCTGGCCACCGTGCTCAGGGAGGTCGTCCGTGTTGAAACGAATGCGGTACCGGGCGTAATTAAGGGGATTGAGGAGTTCCCTTAAGGGGATGTGAACCACCTTTTCCACCTCCCAGTTAGGGAAAAACACCTTTTGATGGGTAATCCACCCCACCATGGGATAAATAATCCGGTCGAACATGTGCAAACTCTGGGCGGGCATGGGCCCTAAAAATTGTATTCCCAGGGGATTCAATCTCATCTCCTCCAGGCTTTCCCTCAGACTGGTCGCCAGGAGGAGGGCCAGTCTGCGGGCTTCCCTGGGGCGCTGATCCCGCCACCGGTGCCAGTAAGGCCAGCGGGAGAGGGGGAACACGGGTAAGGTGAGGAGCTTTGAAAGACGGCCATCAAGCCGGGGTGACACCCTGCCCCCCGGGAAGCAAAGATCCCCAGGCTGTTTAACCTTGTGGGAGCGCTTGTTAAAAACCATGCAAGGGCCGAGGGATGTTGTATGGGGGCCGCATTTGTTCCCGAGAAGGAAGAGAACGGCGGAACTGGTGGTGGAACGGGAGAGCCCCCTGGGAAAAAGGCTTTCCCCCTGGTAGCTTTTATGAAGGACATCCATGATATGCCTTTTCAAGGCAGGGGAATGGGATAAAAGGATCTCCATGGGCTGGCTCTCTTCCTGTATACGGGGCTTAAGCGATCCGGGGGCATGGTCCCCTAAACAATCCGATAAGCGGGTGGCTGAAGACGGCCCTGCTTGCATTTTGGGCAGCGTCCGGGCCGGGTAAACCGCCTGCGCTCTTCAAATACGAACCCGCACGTCAGGCACCGGGCCGGTATCATGACCAGTTTTTTGCCCTGGGCCCCTAATGACCGGGCAATGTGGGGAAGATGCTCATAGACCTCCTTTTCCCGGATACCCAGGGCTTGGGAGAGCTCCCTCGCCCCCATCTCTTGCCCCTCCAAGAGGGTGATGATCTCCTGTCGCACGGTCTTCAAGGCATACCTCCAGTTCGCCGGATCCGATCCTGGTCTCCTCTCTTTTAACACAGGGTTCGTCTTTTGAGAAGGAGGTGTTAGGGGCAAGGAGAAGCGACCCAAGGCAACGCAGCCCTTCGACGTTGCTCAGGGGTGTCCAGGGGGGTGACCAAGGGTGTACAGACCCAAGGATCTGTAATAAAATGGAACAATCAGATGTGCAAGCCGGGTGAGAGGACGGTCCCCGCCCCGGAGGACGGGAGCGCTTATGGAGCAAAAGGATTTCTATCAGATCCTCGGTGTGGACAGAGAGGCAGGCCAGGAGAAGATCAAGGACGCCTATCGGAAGCTGGCCTTTGAGTATCATCCGGACAGAAACAAGGAGGATGCGGCAGCCGCAGCACGAATGAAAGAGCTCAATGAGGCCTATGCCGTGCTTTCGGACCCCGAGAAGAGAAGGCGATATGATGGGCTGCGGCAGGCCTACGGTTCCTCGGCGTATAGTGAATTCAGACAGGCCTACACCGAACAGGATATCTTCAGGGGCTCGGATATTCAGCGGATTTTCGAAGAACTGAGTCGGGCCTTCGGCTTGAGGGGCTTTGATGAGATCTTCCGGGAGACCTATGGGCCGGCTTACAAGAGTTTTGGGTTCCGTGGACCGGGGGCCTCGGGGAAGATATGGTTTGGGGAAAGTCGCGGATTTCCGGTGAAAGGGCATCTGGGCCGCATTATACGGTATGCCTTGAAGAAGAAGTGGGGCATCGAGTGGCCGGAACGGGGAAAGGATCGTCACGACAGGGTAAGCATTTCGCCTGTTCTGGCCCGGACCGGGGGCAAGATGCGCTATTTCTATCGGCCCAAATCCAAGGAGTTCCTGGTCACCGTTCCTCCCGGGATCAGGGCCGGGCAGAGTGTACGTCTCAGAGGCATGGGAGACCCGGGCAAGGGCGGGGGAGCCCCGGGTGATCTCTATATAGAGATCCGGGTGAAAAGCGGGCTTGTTCAGAAGATCCGGGATTTCCTGAAAAGAATTCTCCCCCCGAGGGCGTGATGGCCGGGGTTATCCCTGGAGCCTGTCCAGTGCCCTGAGCAAAGTCTCTGCCCCTTGAATGATCTCCGAGATCACCTCGTCGGCCCTTTTGAGTTGTCCCATGAGGGCGGCGATCTGCCCGCAGTAAATGGTCCCCTCCTCTACATCCCCCTCCACGGTGGCCCGCCTTGATCGTCCCGGTCCGATCAGTTCCAGGATCTCTTCACGGGGGGCACCCTTCCTTTCCGCCTCGAGGATCCGGTCTGTGAGCCTGTTCCTGGCACAGCGGGTCGGGCCCAGGAGCCTGCCTGTGATCACCGTTCCTGTGTCTTTGACCTTCAGGATGGCCTCTTTGAATTTGGGATGGGCCATGGCCTCATAGGTGGCGGCAAAACGTGTGCCCATTTGAACCCCTTTGGCTCCCAGGGCCAGGGCCGCCACAAAACCCCGGCTGTCGCCAATGCCGCCTGCCGCAATCACCGGGACCTCCACGAGATCCACAATTTGAGGGACCAGGGCCATGGTAGTAACCTCATCAAAACCGTCGTGGCCTCCGGCCTCGATGCCTTCCGCCACCACGGCGTCCACACCCGCCTCGGCGGCCTTTAAGGCCAGAGCGGGACTGGGGGAAACGTGGATCACCTTGATGCCTTCGGCCTGGATATCCCGGGTGAACCGCCTGGGATTTCCTGCAGAAGTGGTTATGACAGGCACCTTTTCCTCTACGGCCACCCTGACGAGATCAGGGGAATCCCCCTTTCGAATGGGCACGTTCACGGCAAAGGGTTTTGAGGTCCTCTCCCTCACAAGCCTTGCCTGGTCCCGCAATTCCTCGGGGGTCATGCTCCCGGCGGCAAGGGTGCCCAGACCCCCGGCCACGGAAACCGCGGCGCACAGTTCATGATAACTCACCCAAACCATGCCCCCCTGGATGATGGGATATTCAATTTCCAGTAAATCGCATAATTGGGTCTTAAACATGGACGGCTCCTTTTTCCCCGATCTGCTCGGCCCCGGCACGGACCCCCGTGAAGGGCTACTTTGCCTTACCGAAGGCCTCGATGGCCTCCAGGAATTCCGGTGTGAAACAGCAGATGCTCTGGTTGCGGTTTTCCAGTTCCAGGGCGGCCTCCAGGGAAGGGGCGCTCTGGTTGTAGTTAAGGGCCTCTTTGGTAAGGCGCAATCCCATGGGGCTTTTTCCCAGCATGATCCGGGCCGTATTCATGGCTTCATCCATGAGGCTCTCCCCTTTGACCACCCGGCTTACCAGGCCGATCCGTTCCCCTTCCTCCGCGGTTACGGTGCGGCCGGTGAAGAGGATTTCAGAGGCCCGGCCCAGGCCCACAACCTTAGACAAGAGGTAGGAAGTGCCCAATTCACCCGCTGAGAGGCCGATGTTGATAAAGGAGGGGATGAAAACGGCCTCCGGCGCTGCGATGACCACATCGGAGGCGAGGGCTACACACATCCCCCCACCCGCTGCGGCCCCGTTGACCGCGGCGATAATGGGCTGGGGCAGGCGCCGCATGCCGCTGATCAAGGCGGCGTATTTCTTTTGGATCCCTATCAGGTGGGCCGCCACCGAGGCAAAGAGCTCGTTGGCCTCTCTCCGGACCCGGCCGTCCTTCAGGTCGGCCCCTGAGCAAAATCCCCGCCCCGCTCCGGTCACAATGAGTACCCTCACCCGGTCGTCGGGCCCCAGGTCTGCAAAAAGGGCCGCCAGCTCTTCAAGCATGTCCAGATTGAGGGCGTTGAGTCGGTCAGGACGGTTCAGGGTGATCACGCCAATTTCGGGCTCCGGTTCCTCATATCGAATGGTCTTGAATTCCATGGTCATCCTCCCGTAATTTTGCTGGATGCAATTCTGGGCCCTTTTTGGCCGATGTGCAACCCTTTTTTCCCGCAGCCACTAATCGGGTGCCCTTGTTTTTTGTGTCATTCTGAAACCCCGTGAGCCATCCGGTTTAGGGGCCTATACTCGCTATTGGTGGCAGATCGTTTTCGACCGCAGTACGATTTTGACATTCGAGAAGCTTGATGTTACTTTTTTAAACAAAAGGCAAAGGAGGTTAAATCATGCAAAATCCTTTCGAAATAGGACACCTTTCCAGAGAAGATAAGCTTAGAGTAATGGAGGCTATTTGGGAAGACTTGTCAAAGGAAGATGAGGAGGTAGAATCACCTAAATGGCATCAGGAAGCTCTCCAGGAAACGGAAAAGCGGCTAAATTTGGGAGAGGAAAAGAAAGTTGACTGGCACACCGCGAAAAAGGAACTCAGGGGCCGATTCGAATGAAAATCAAGGTCCTTTCTTCAGCAATTGAAGATTTATATGACGGGAGATTGTTCTACGAGAAACAAGGAGAAGGGCTGGGAGAGTATTTCTTTGATTCTCTGTTTTCTGATATCGATTCGCTGATACTTTATGGTGGAATCCACATAAAGGTTTTCGGTTACTATCGCATGTTGTCCAAGAGATTTCCTTACGCCATCTATTATAAGCTTGAAGGAGGATCACGAGTTGTAGTGTATAGAGTCCTTGATTTACGTCGTGACCCTAAGAAAATCAAACAGTCATTGATCACTGGGCGGACAAATCGGTGAAGAAGGACCGGGCTTTTCCATCGGCTTTTTCAATCGCATCTTTACTAAACAGCGATTTTTGGCGTCGTGTGCTTTAAAGAGGGGGACGTTGGTTCCAAAGCGAGCGGCCCATGGGAGAGATTATTGAGAATAGGGTCATGAAGAGGAATAAGACGAACACAATTCAAACCTTATGAGGTTTTCATCGCCGTAGAATGAATTAAAGGTGAGTGAAGACCAGATCCCGTATACAGATCTATTGGGCGGAGTCTGGTTCATTTTGTATTTAACCGGCTTTCCGGATACCATCCGCCGGCGTCACGTATCGGCAAACAACCTTGCCCCCGATTTTGCTGCTGATCCGTAGCCTGTCATGGATTAAAAACCATATCATAAGCCATATCAATATATTGACACACATCTTGATCTGTCATATCCTACGTTAATGGAAAAACAATCTGATTTCGAGTGGCATTCTGCTAAAGACAAATTCAATCAAAAGAATCATGGCGTCTCTTTTGCCATGGCGCAGCTTGCCTTTCTGGACCCTAATCGTGTTATTTTACAGGATCTGGAACATGGCGAGGATGAGAAACGATTTTATTGCCTTGGCAAAATCTCCGACGGAATCATGACCGTAAGATTTACATACCGAAATAATAGAATAAGAATTATTGGCGCCGGATATTGGCGGAAAGGCAAGAAAATATATGAAAAAGAAAATTAAATACACCGATGAACCTATTGGAAAAGTGAAGGTTGTCTCTGACTTCCTTCCTTCCCCTGAAGAACTGGTTTTAAAGGATGAGACTGTTAAGGTGACTATTTCTCTAAGCAAAGCAAGTGTGGATTTTTTTAAAAATGAAGCAAAAAAATACAACACTCAGTATCAAAAAATGATCCGCAGACTGTTAGATGAATATACAGCCCGCCATCAATAACCTGTCACTGGTGCGGATGTGGCGCATATCTAAGGCAAAAAACTGATGATGAGAGAGCCATTTGATGAGGTGTCCGCCCAACCTATCAGTGCACCTGGCCGCTAGTCCGCTAAGCTTCGCAGCGGCAGGTGAGCTTGTTAGAAAACAAATCTTAAAGGATTCAATCATGAAGTATTTTCATATTGTATGCTGTGTCCCTTTGTTGACTTTTTGTTTGGCTTCGGGTGCGGTCGGTGGCTCCAAGAAGAAAACAGATTACTCGAAGACTATTGAGCACACAACGGCATTCATCAAGCAAAAGATGCCTGAAGAGAAGGTTGTCGGGCTTTCGATCGTCCTGGTCGACGGCGAGGATACGGTCTGGGCGCAGGGTTTCGGTTTCGCCGACAAGGAAAAAGGAATAAAGGCAACCCCGGAGACCATTTACGAAATCGGTTCCATCTCAAAAACGATCAGCGCCACGGCGATCATGCGTCTCCAGGACCAGGGCCTTCTTGATATCGACCGCCCTCTGGCCGAGTATATCCCCGAATTTTCGATTCTGCCTCCGCTGGGCTTCCCTCTTAACCCGGACAATCCGATCACCATCCGCACAATGCTTACCCACCATTCCGGTCTTCCCGGAGACCTGCAGAACGGGGGATTCACCCTTAAGCCGAGGACCGATTACAACGCCCGGGTTCTGGGTTATCTAAAAGGATCATACGCCTGCTATCCCCCCGGTTTCATCTGGGCTTACTCCAACACTGCTTTCTCGCTGTTGGGCGAGGTCATTTCAAGGGCTTCAGGCCAAAGTTTCGAAGAATACACTGACGGGCTTTTCGAGCAGATGGGGATGCATCACTCCTCGTACTTTCACGAAAAGCCCGCGGTGAAAGATAACGTAGCCAGAGGATACCTCCGTGGGGAACCACTGGAACGGTTCTATGACAACATGTGGGCGGCAGGCGGCGTCCGGTCAAAGGTTACGGACATGGCCAGATACATAATGATGGTTCTCGGCCGGGGTCGAATCGGCGACGTGCGCGTCCTGAGGCCGGAAACGCTGAACGAGATGCTCACGATTCAAAACGAAAACGTGGCTCTCGACCTGGATCTCAAACAGGGTCTGGCCTGGGTTCTTGTGGACCGTGAGCTCCGAGATGCCGGACAAAACGGCAACCACACCGGTTCCACCAACGGATTTTTCGGCCATATCGAAATCCTCCCTGATTATCAGCTCGGCGTGGTGGTGCTAACCAATACTGAAAAAGCGGTGATCGCTCTGGAAGCCGCCAGGAAGGCGCTGAAGCTGGCCGTGAAGGACAAGGCCGGCGTCGAACTCAAAACACCGAAATGGACAAAATATTCACCTTATACCGCCTGGGAACCGGAAAAGCTTAAGCCACTGGCAGGAATGTACGCTACGGAGGGCGGCTACGACATCATCAAGGCCGCGCCGGGCGGTCTGCAATGGTGGTCAAGCTACGGGGACAAGACACAGAAGTTGCTGCCGCTGGAAAACGGCTGGTTCGCTCCCCCGGATTCCCAGGAGCTCCAGATTGAATTCACAAAGATCTCCGGGCGGGATGTCATGATTTTTCATGGCGACGTCCTGCTCGGTCTGATCGGAAGATCCATCTGGGGCGAGAAATTCGAACCTGCGCCAGTGCCCACCCTCTGGAAGGATCGTGCAGGAAAATACGTGATCTCGAACCTGTATCCCGACGATTGTTCAAGGTATCTTCCTAAAGAGGTGCAGCCCGTGAGCCGTACCGTCGAACTCACGGTCAAGGACGGAGTCCTCTTGCTGGGCTTCACCATTCAGGCCAAGTCCGCCTGGCTGGTTTTGGACCCGGTCAGCGATACGGTGGGCAGGATCCGCGGCCTGGGAAGGAACAGGGGAGGAGCGGTGCAGGTTGTGATGGTTGATGGGAAAGAACAGATCCGGCTCTGGGGAGGGCTCTACACGAAACAAGATATTTAAGAGGGTAGCTCTTGACAGGAGGGGGACGTCCATAAGTTTAAAAGTCGATGGTCATCATCGCCCGATCGAAAAAGCCCTGGGCAAACCTCCTTCAAATCTTGACACACGACCTGTTTATGGACTATATTTGGTCGTATCCGACAAATGGAGGGAACACCATGAAACTATCAGCGCAAATTAAACCCATAAGCTATTTAAAGGCCCATGCCGCTGAAATCGTAAGGAAGTTGGGTGAACAGCGGGAGCCGCTGGTCATCACCCAGAATGGGGAAGCCAAGGTAGTCATTCAGGACATCGAGAGTTACGAGCAAACTCAGGAGACAATGGCCCTCTTGAAAATTCTGGCCCTCGGGATGCGCCAAATTGAGGAAGGCAGGATCCTGCCCGCTGAGGACGTGGTAAGACGGCTGCGCGAAGGGCAGGAGGCTCGGTGATGGGATTTGCGGTCTTGCTGACCCATGACGCGGCCCGCGATCTTGACGAGATTTATAAGTATATCGCTCTCCAAGACTCTCCCCAAAACGCCGACCATGTTCTGGAGCGGATCGAGAAAATTTTTTCCAGCCTGTCAGCATTCCCCGAACGGGGTGTCTATCCGAAAGAACTACTAGCCCTAGGGATTCGCGAGTACCGAGAGATTTTTTTTGAACCTTATCGCATCATTTATCGAGTTATGGAGAATATTGTGTACGTTCTTCTGATTGTTGACGGCCGTCGTGACATGCAGTCCCTGCTGCAACGGCGCTTGTTGAACGCCTAGGATGGGACGGGGTAGAATGGAGAGCTGGTTTAAGGAAGACCCTTAACCAGCTCTCTATTTTACCTGACTGGTTTACAGGCCCCGGATATCCGGAAGCCTTGGCAGCCGCTTGATTCTGGTGCTTTTCTGATAACATTGACAATCCTCTCTAAAACATGTACCGTTTATCTGTACATTTACATTGGAGGGAAATATGGCCATACAAACAACATACACTAAAGCCCGTGCAAGCTTGGCCTCTTTATTGGATGAAGTCACGAAAAACCGCGAGGTTGTTATAATCCAGCGACGTGGACATGAAGATGTCGCCATGATTACCGCTGATGAGCTCGCCGGTGTACTCGAAACTGCCCATCTTCTTCGTTCACCAAAAAATGCCAAACGGCTCCTGGCCGCACTTGAGAGGGTCAAAAAAGGCTACGGTGTTTCCCAAACGATCGACGACCTTCGAACTGAGGTCGGTTTTGAGTAAAAGAACCAAGAAGGGGACTGGTACTAAAAGACAGAGAGAATCCGTATTCCAAGCGGAATTTAGAGAAGACCTGGGCTACTGGGTCGAAACTGATCGAAAGACATCAATTCGTATTTTTCAATTGATAGAGGCGGTTATAAGGGATCCTTTTCAGGGGATCGGCAAACCCGAACCTATAAAATTTCTTGGATCTGGTGTCTGGTCTCGTCGAATAACACAGGAACATCGACTTGTTTATGTGGTAGGACATGATAGGGTCGATTTTGTGCAAGCACGTTATCATTACTGAGGGACTTACGTTGATCAAGGGTTAAGGGCACCCTTGATAACCTTATCTCATGCATTGCTTGGGGAACAGCACCCGGCCCCGTGCGTTCAATTTCCTGTTTTTATTTGTGAACAGGCACGGGTAAATGATAGGTAATCTAAGAACCCAATCCGGAGGAGGTTTTTTTATGAATTCTGTTCAGCCGTCCCACGGGTCCCTTATCGCGGAGCACGATTCAGCCATTGTGATCATTGACATGCAGGAACGCCTGGTTCCAGTTATGTCGGAAAAGGAAGAGATCATCAACAACGTGGAAAAGCTCGCCCGCTTTTCCCGTATTATGGGCATTCCGGTGGTACTCACCAAACAGGAGAAACTGGGCCCCACCTTGCCCCGGATCCGGGAGATCTTGGCGGACGTCGAGCCCATTACCAAGGTGGAATTTAACTGCTTCGGTTCAGAGGCCTTTGCCGAGCAGGTGCGCCGGCTCCAAAAGGGGGTGCTCATTGTGGCCGGGATTGAGGCGCACATCTGTGTGGCCCAAACGGCCCTGCAAGGGATTCCCGAGTATCTGGTTCATGTGGTGAGCGATGCTGTTTCTTCCAGGGCACCCCATAACCGCCAGGTGGCGATTAAAAGGATGATTCAGAACGGCGTGACCGTCACCTCCACCGAGATGGTCATCTATGAGATCCTGGGACGGGCGGGGACCGATGCCTTCAAAGAAGTGCTCAAGCTGGTCAAGTAAGTGCGGGCAGGGGTTGGAAGTGCAGACACGTGAGAGGAGGTTGATACTATCGAATCGCATACGACAGAGGAGGGCGGCACCATGGGCCGGGCCCTCGAGGGGATGAAAGTCTTGGAATTGTGTTCCATGGTCAGCGGCCCATACTGCACCAAACTCATGGCGGACCTGGGCGCTGAGGTCATCAAGGTGGAGCCTCCAGGGAAGGGGGACCGGGCAAGAAGCATGCCTCCCTTTCAGGGAGATAAGCCTTCCAAGGAAAAGAGCGGGCTCTTTCTCTATCTGAACACCAACAAGCAGGGGGTTACCCTGGATCCGGCGAGGCCTGAGGGCAAGAAGATTTTACAGGAGCTGATCCAGGGAGCGGATGTTCTTGTGGAGGACAGGCCCTTGGGAGAAATGGAAGGCCTGGGGCTGGGATACGAGACACTGAAAAAAACCAACCCGGGCCTTATCATGACCTCTATCACACCTTTCGGCCGGAGCGGGCCCTTTAAGGATTACAGGGCCCATAGCCTTAATCTGGCCCATGCGAGCGGGCAGGCCTATTTGCTTCCCCTGCTCTCCCCCCATCAGAGGCGGCCCCCTGTCAAGGTGGGGGGCTACACGAGCGACTACGACGCAGGCCTGGTGGCGGCGGTGGCCGTGCTGGGGGCCTTTTTCTGGAAGGGGATTTCAGGAGCGGGCCAGTTTATTGAGATATCCAAACAAGAGGCTCAGATCTCCATGCAGCGGGTGGAGAGCGTGACCTACGCAAATGATCAGGTGGTGATGACCCGGACCGGTACTCAAAGGCCCATGCCCGGCGGGGTATTGCCTTGTAAGGACGGGCATGTGGTGGTCATCACCCCGGAGGAACACCAGTGGGACGCCCTCATGGAACTCCTGGGAAATCCCGAGTGGTCAAAAGAACCCTGGTGCCGGGATCGGGTCATCCGGGCCGACCACACTGATGAGATAAACGGGTATTTGGCGGATTGGACCCGCCGGCATACCAAGGAGGAAATATTCCAGAAAGGCCAGGCCCTGAGTTGCCCTGTTTCTCCCTGCCAATCCGCGGAGGATCTGGTTAAATCAGAGCAATTGGAGGCCAGGGGATTTTTTGTGGAAAACACCCATCCCGAGATGGGCCGCCTTAAGTTCCCCTCCAGTCCCTATCGGTTTTCTGAAAGCCCATGGCGGCTGGAGCGTTCGGCCCCACTCCTGGGGGAGTCCAATAAAGAGGTGTATTGCGGGCGGCTCGGGTACAGCAGGGAGGACATTGAAAAATTGAAGAAGGAGGGCGTTATTTGAGATGAGACAGGGACCTCTTAAAGGGGTCCGGCTCACTGAGTTTACCTCGGCCTGGGCCGGTCCCTATGCCACGTGCCTGTTGGGCTTTCTGGGTGCGGAGATCATTAAAGTGGAGAGCCGTAAAAGATTGGACCACTCCAGATCCCTTTCCTTCAGCACGGGGAAGGAATTCAAAGGACCGGACGAGTCCGAGGTGTTTGACAACCTGAACCTGAACAAACGAAGTATTACGCTGAATCTCAAGAAACCCGAGGCCGTTGAGATCGCCAAAAAGCTGGCCAAGATCAGCGACGTGGTTATGGAAAACATGCGACCCGGAGTGATGCCCCGGCTGGGACTGGGATATGAGGCATTGCGGGCGGAGAGAGAGGACTTGATCTATCTCTCGTCTTCGGCCTGTGGACAGAAGGGTCCTCAGAGGGAGTATGTGGGCTATGCTCCTACCTTTGCCGCTCTTGGCGGGGTGTCCTATATCACCGGATATGAGGATTGGCCCCCCAGCAATTTCATGGGTGCCATCGATCTGAGAAGTGCCACAACCGCGGCCCTGGCCATTTTAGCCGCCCTGTGCCAGAGACAGCGCACCGGCAGAGGCCAGTACATTGATATGGCGTCCCAGGAGACCATTTCCGTGCTAATCGGGGATGTGCTCATGGACTATATTATGAACAAAAGGGTGCAGACCCGGAAGGGGAACCGGGACCACCTTATGGCGCCCCATAACTGCTACCGGTGTAAGGGAGAGGACCGGTGGATCAGCATCGCTGTGGCCACGGATGAGGAATGGCGGGGGCTCTGCGAGGCCATGAGCCGACCTGACCTCATCCATGATGAACGGTTTGCCGGGATTCATGACCGCTACAAGAATCAGGAGGCGCTCGATCCGCTTATCAGCGAATGGACCCGGGACAAGGACTATTATGAAGTCATGGAAGTTCTTCAGAAAAAGGGCGTGGCCGCGGCCCCGTCCTTGAGCAGCGAAGGCCTTTTTAAAGACCCCCACCTAGGGGAGCGAAATATCTATAGGCAGGTCGAGCACCCGGTGATCGGCGAGGACTGGGTCCTCTCCCCGCCGTGGAGGCTATCCGCCACCCCGGGGGGCATCGAGCGTCATTCACCCCTTTTGGGGGAGCACAATGGGTATGTCCTGGGCGAACTCCTGGGTATGTCACCTGAGGAAATCCACCGGCTGGAACAGGATGAGGTTGTTTACTAGAAATTGTAGGGCCTCGAATCCGACAGGCATCCGTAAAAACCGGTTATCTCATCTCCCAGGGAGTTCAGGAACTCCTCGAGTTCCGCATGGGTATTAAACCTAAGGATGCCCACGTGACCCGTGGCGTGTTGTGGGCCTTGCCTTTCAGGGTTCCCCAGGGCTTTGAGGAATTCATGAGGATCGTCCTGATATTGCTCGGTCAATTCCTCTTTGGTGATGGCCTTTTTGGGATGCCCGTAACCGTCAAAGTATACATAGTATATCATCCAGTCCCCCCCAGATGTGGTCATTCTTGATTTTAGCATAAAAGGAAATTACCTTTCCACCAAAAGGGCGCTGGATCTCTGCAAAGAACATCGATTCGAATCAACTTGAAAGGGTGGACCTATGAAAAAGACAATAAACATCCTGTTTTTCCTGGCCCTTTTTTCTACACCCGCCTTTGCCCAGGGTATGTCGGCCATGGGGTTCCCTCCCGCCTTGAAGGCCGTGCAGGAGGCCGTACAATCGATCCTCGATGGCATGGACAAAGACCTGGGTATCGCGGCCCGGGCCCTTTCCAAGGGTGGCGTCAAGGGGGAGGATACGAGATCTATTCTCTTGGCCCTGTGCGAAAAGCATCCCAATGCGGTCGATGCATGCACCGTGGATATGAGGGGGCGTATGGTCGTGGTGGAACCTCAGGCCTTCAAGATGCACGAGGGGGCCGACATCAGTGACCAGGAGCAAGTCATCCGTGTGGGCAAGACCAAGCGGCCGGTATTCAGTCATTCCTTCAGGGCCGTTGAAGGGTTTGACGCTGTGGATTTACAGCATCCCATATTTTCTCCGGGAGGAAAAATGATCGGGTCCGTGAGCCTGCTTATCAGGCCCGTGACCTTGCTCGGAGATCAGATCAGGCCCCGGGGCAAAGACCATGCCATAGATGTCTGGGCCATGGAGACGGGGGGAAGAATTCTCTATGATTCCGACGTGGAGGAGATCGGCCGGAACCTTTTTCAAGATCCGGTCTACCAGTCTTTCCCGGAACTCCTCGCCCTGGGAAAGACCATCGCAAAGGAGAGAACCGGAAAAGGGATCTATGATTTTCTGGGGCCGGGCCTCAAAGAGGCGATCAAAAAGCGGGCCTCCTGGGCCACCGTGGGCCTTCACGGTACGGAGTGGCGACTGGTGTCCATCCAGCAGGTCCCCGGGGTTCCCTAAGAAAAGGCCGTTTTAAGGATCAGGCCCTTTCGCCGGTTACAGGATAGGCCTTTCTGAGCCTCTCAATAAACCGTTTTCTGGCGGCAGGATCTTCCTTGATGTGGCCCTTAATGGCCTTCCAAGTCGGTGAACAATGCTTGTATTCCACGCCTACCAGTTCGTGTAAAAGGCGGTCCACCTCTTTTTTGTTTTTCTCGGTGATACGGATGCCCGCCTCTTCAAGGACATCCTTCATATGTCTGAAATAACAGGACATGGCTTGCCTCCTGGTGAAAAGGCGCCACAGGCCGCGGGCATTCACAGGAGAGAGCCGGGATGCATGGTTCTCTCAGGTGAGTTCTAGCCCCACCAGGTCCTCCAGTTGCCTCAGGGCGGCCCCGGGTTCCGTTACCTTAATGGTGGCCATGCCCATGGCCCGTGCGGGTTTCAAGTTGATCCCGAGATCGTCGAGATAAACCGCATCCCCGGGTGTAATCTCAAGCAGGGTACAGGCCATCTCATAAAAGCGCGGGTCCGGCTTGCGTAACCCCACTTTGCTGGACTCCAGGACCAGGTCAAAGAGGGCCATGACCTCTTGAACGGCCCGGTTTCCCCCGCCTGATTGCGGGGTTTTGGCATCCTTTTCCGTCCTGACGTTGTTGGTCAGACAGGCCGTACGGAAGTGAAGGCTGCAGCGGCGGAGGGCCTCCACCATTTGGGGCCGGAGTTCTCCTGAAAGGAGAGGCAATACGCTCATCCCCTGCACAGGGTATCCGGCCCTGCGCGTCTCCTCTTCAAATTGCCTGTCAAATTCTTGAAGAGTGATTTCACTCCTCTCGAACCTGGCCCATGCATTGTTGTCCGGGTTGGTGGCGTTGACCCGCCGCAGGAAATTCTCCGGCAGATTGTGGCGCCGCTCAAACCGGTTAAAGGCCTCAAAGGGGCTCGTGGTGAGGACCCCCCCAAAGTCCCACAAGACCGCCTTTATGACACTCGGTCGTCCCATCTTTCGGTGCCTTGGTCATTGACGCTCCCCATCCGGAATTTGGGGAGGTCGCCTTTTCTGTTTGATTTGCCCTCGATGGCGCTTTTCTTCGAGCCGCCGTGTCTTGGCCGCTTTTGGAGGATGGGTTTTCCGCCGGGGCCGGGGTTTTTGTGCGGCCTTCCGGACCAGGGCAACCAGGCGGTCCCTGGCATCCTGGCGGTTCCTCTCCTGGGTGCGGAAACGGCGTGCATCAATAATGAGGACGCCCTCTTCAGTGAGCCGCTTACCGGCCAATTGTATGAGCCGCTCACGAACGTCATGGGGCAAAGAAGGGGACCCGGCCGCATCAAAGCGCAGTTTAACCGCGGTGGCCACCCTGTTGATGTTTTGACCCCCTGGCCCTGAAGCCCGGACAAAATCTTCATGGATTTCCTGCTCGTCAAGGGTAATGGATTCCGTGATCTTGATCATGCCAGGATTATTTGCCGCCTTCCTCAATCCCGGGCCAGGCCTGATCAACCCCGGCGGCCGGGTTGCCTCCTGCACGGTCTCCCCCCCACTGCGAGAGGAGAGGGATGGCGTTCCCTTTCTATTCCTCCACCAGGGCCACAGCCCGGATCCACCCGGCCGAGGCCCCCTTGACCTTGATGGGGAAGCAAAAAAAGGTAAATCCGTAAGGGGGGACCTGGTCCAGGTTGGTCAGTTTTTCGATTTGAAAATAGCCCCTTTCAATACCCGCGAAATGGCCCTCCCAGATCAGGGAGGGGTCCCGGGTCTCTTGAAAGTCACGGGCAATAAAGGGCAGGGGCCTGTCCCAACTCCAGGCGTCGGTTCCCACCACGTGGATCCCCTTTTCGAGGATGTGGAGGGTGGAGTCCTTGCCCATGCCGCAGCCTTTAAGGAGGTATTCCGGCGTTCCCCAGTATCGGTCAGCGCCGGTCATGACAAGGACTGCATCCCCCGGCTTGAGGGTGTAGCCGATCCGTGCGAGCGCTTCATCCACATCCTCGGGTGTGATCCGGTATCCGTCATCAAATCCCCTGAAGTCCAGCACCACGCCAGGGGCCATGGCCCAGTCCAGGGGCATCTGATCGATGGTGAGAGCGGGTTCCCCGCGATCCTGGGTGGGATGATAATGCCATGGTGCATCCATGTGGGTCCCGGAATGGGTGCTGAGGGTGACCCTTTCTACGGCCCACCCCAGGCCCTGGGGGAGGTCTGTATCCGGGTCCATGCCGGGAAAGAAATCTACCATGCTCCGGGCCCCTTCACGGTGTCCCAAGTAATCGATTTTAGGGATCATCTGAGGGGGATCAGAGGGCAAACCATCCTCAATGGCGATGGAGAGGTCAATAAACCTTTGAGCCATGACGGCCTCCTCCCGGGTTCCGCCTTAATCAAGGTAGATTTTCTGACCCGGGTAGATATATTCTCCCTGGCCGATGTTATTAAGGCGGCGCAATTCGCGAATGGACACACCAGATCGCTTGGAAATGCCGTAAAGGGTATCCCCCCTCTTGACCACATGATAATTGCTTGTAGAACGGGGGGGCCTGGGAGGCCTTTTATCGCGCTCCGCCCGGGCCACGGCTTTCCTGAGTTGATTGGACCCGGGGTTGCTCACCGCGTGCTTTACAAAGATATCCGTGGGCCTCACCGGTCTTCCGTAATAGGCCCCGTTCCAGTCATCCCTGGTCTCCACAACAGCCCCTTCAAGGGATAATCCGACGTAGGCGCCTTTGGACCGCGCAAAAGATACAATATCGGCCATCACGTTGGCCTTGGCCCCGGCGCCCACCGGGCCGACAGCAAAGGAGGCATCTCCCCCAAGCTTGAATGAGCTGGCATAGAGTTTCTCGATTGCCCTGGTGGTCCTGACAACCATGATGACTTCGGCCGCTTCACCCCCGATTTGGAGGCCGAAACTGACAGAGCCGATGGTGTAAAACCCCGGCTGACTCCACCCCCCGGTCTCTTCATTGCGCACGATGAGCACCCCGCTTCCACCGGAGCCGCCCAAAATAAAACCCGCCTTGAGGAGGCTGGGGACAATGAGGAGGCCTCTGGCCTTATGCAGGTTGTCCCTGACCCACGACATGGAGTCGTCCATGAGAAAGTTCTGAAAGGTGAGCCGCGCCTTGTCAACAAGGGCCTGCTGCTCAAAGGTCTCAGTCGCATGACCTCTGGGGGGTAAGGCGGTGAAAACAAAAGCCATCATCAAAAAAACAAGGATTCCGTGTAACCCGGCATGGTGTTTACTCATGGAAAACCCTCCTTTGCTTGATTCACCGGCCTATGCCATGGCCGGTTGATTTCGGCCAGATTAACAGAACTGTCTCCTTTTTACAACGGCAAGGCGTTGTGCGTCCTTAAGACAGGCCGGATCAGGGCATATTTTGACGGCGGAAGCCGATAAAAGGAGAAAAAGTCCCCGGAGCCTTGACATATCCCTGACTTTGAGGTCCTATAAGCCCGTTGAAATCGGGATGTTTTTTTGACATGGCAGACCGGAGCAAAGGGTGTATCCACAAGGGGGTACAGGAACAAGGAGGTATTGCTCCCCGCATATTCTTGATCAAGGAGGTGGCTCATGAAAAAGCGCAATTTCACCCGATACCTGGCCTTTCCTGTATTTTTCTTCATTGCAGCCCTGGCACTGGTTGCATCCACATGGGCGGCCCGGCCCCTGGAGCCAACCAGAAAATTCAAACCCCTTCCCGTTGATGTGGACCACATTCGAGGCCTGACCTATGACGGCACCTATCTCTTTGTGTCCGCCCGTCAGAACGGCAACCCCATGATATTCATGGTCGACCCCGCAAGCGAGACCGTGGTGGACAAATTCCTCTGGACCCTGAGTCCCAGTCCGGACCACCTGGCATGGGACGGACAGTATTACTATGTGGCTGACTCGGCCGAAGAGATGATTTTTGTCATTAACAACGCTTTTGAATTCCAGCGCAAGTTCGCCTTTCCCGATTCAGGGGCCAAGGGCATGTGCTTTGACGATAATGGCAGGCTCCTTGTGGTCTCTCAGACAACCAAGCAGATCTACGCCATGGACCCGGCCACAGGGGCCACCCAGGGGATTATCCCTATCCCTGTCCCCACTCCGGAATCCACCGACACGGGACCCGGTGATCTCCTCCCCTCGGCCCTTGCCTTTGACGGGCAGAATTTATGGCACACCATGGTGAATGAAAACGGAACCTCTTTGCTCTATCAAATGGACCTGATGGGCAATATGCAGCAGCAATTTGACCTGTCCTACTATGTGACCAGCCTTGCCTTTGATTATATCTTCGATGAGTTCCTATGGGGGGCGGCCTTCAGTGAAGGGGTGTTTTTAGAATTTGAACCCTTTGCGCCCCTTCCACCCTTTGCCGACATATGGGCGGTCCCCAATCCTGTCTATCTGGGTGGACCCGTGGACCTGCATTGCACTTTTTACAACACCGATCCCATCATACCCGAACCCTTTTTGGGCGCCTTGGTGCTGGGGATCATGTTTGAATATCAGTGGGTGTTTTACCCCATTTACGCCTTTCCCGTTTTTCTCCCGAGGGAGTCGACTATAGATGACGTCATCCTTCTTTCCATTCCCAGCTACCCTTACATGCCCTCTCATTATTTCGGCATTGTCCTGGTCAACACGGACCTGCAACTGGTGAGCTATGATATCGAAGACATGGACGACGCCGACGTAGGTGCCTTATGGCCGAAGGGCATGGTAAAGGCAAAGGTAGAAGAGGGGCTGAAAGGGTTTTTGGAGGGGCTCACTTTTCAATCAAAATGAGCCTCTCTGTGTCCGGATTTTGTGGGTCATGTTCCACGGTGTTGAAGGCGACCAGAATATTGGGCCCGTCACTCAAATTCTGAATCGCATGGGGTATGCCTGGAGGGAAAACAAAGCGAAAGATCTGCCCCGCCGGGATCTCTACATCCCTTGTCTCAATATCCTCTTGATATCTCACCAGCGCGGGGCCTAAAACGGCGATGGTCTCCTTGCCTCTCCGGTGATAGTGGTTCCCCCGGATCACGCCGGGCAGACTAAGGACAAGGTGTGCATTCCTTTGATCCGGAAAATCGCCCGCCACCAGGGGTTCAAATACCAGGCCCCTTGAATCTGATACGGTCCTCAGATGGTCATATGATACCTTCATGTTCTTTCTTCCCAGTACTCCCATGCTTTATAGAACCGGTTGGAGTGAGATCATCAGCCGCAATATCCGCCGCCTCTGCCCAGGCAAGACATCCCATCAGAAAAAGGGCGGCGGATAGCCCCGTGCCCCGTGCAATATTAAGACAAAACAAGGTTCTCTTAACCACGCCTCCACCCCCACGGTCTGTAGGGTTTTTTTGATCCCACCCTCAAGGGTCGGCCGTGCCGGTACGCTACGGTAAATTGTCTTCGTAAAGGGGTTTGCAATGGGTTTCCCGTGAAAAGAGGGCCATAAGCAAGGCCAGGACCAGGAGCCCGGTCATGGTACTCAGGGCGATGCGGTAGTCCCCCACCGTGAGGCCGCCCTTGGCGGAGAGTGAATCAAGGATGACCCCTATGGCCGGCTGAAAAATGGCACTGCTCGCCACGGAACAGGTATTGACAAAACCTCCCGAGATTGCCGCCGAGCCCGGAGGCCTGACATCGTTGGCCAGGGCAAAGGCCACCACGTAGGAACTGCACATGAAACCCTGGATGATCAAAAGCACATAAATCATGGAGCGGGGCATCACCGGTCCGTAAAGCAAGAAGGCCATGACGGCGAGGGCGGTCAACCCTGCAACGGCCATGGGCATCTTCCGGCGCTTGATCTTGTCGGAAAACCACCCGAAGAAGATAGTCCCGGGGATCCCTCCCACAAAGAGCATGGACATGGCTGCCTCGGCCTGGACCTCGGTCACCCCGTAGGCCTGCTGGAGGAAATCCGGCCCCCACAGGGCTCCAAAGACAAAGTAGACGGCATTGGTTCCTGAGACATAGGCCCCGCACAGCCAGGTTTGACCGCTGGAAAAGACATGCTTGAGATCAGATAGGATTTTATGCTTGCCCCGCTCACGTTCAGGGTGATCCTCCCAACGGACGGCACCGGCCGGGTGGTCGCGGACCACCAAGACAATAAGAACGGCCAGCCCTATCCCGATAAAGGCCAGCATCCATATGGTGGTCCGCCATCCAAAGGCTCCTATCGCGGCTGTCAATGGGGCCTCCCCGGCGATGCCGCCGATCATCCCGATGAGGGAGGTCAGGCCTACCAGGGTGCCGAAATACTGATGGGGGAACCAGTTTGAAATAAGCTTGAGACAGGAGACAAAGGAAAAGGCTGTTCCTGCACCGATCATGAGGCGGGCGATCTCGGCGGACAGGGGACTGTCTGCCAGGGCCATAATCACGTTGCCGGCCACCGCCACACACACGGCTGCAACCAAGGGACGGTGGGGGCCCAAGTGGTCGTCAATCACGCCCACCGGTATCTGCATAATGCCGTAAGAGTAAAAGTAGAAGCCCGCAATCACGCCCAGAGTGGCATGGTCAATGTGAAAGGCCTTGATCCAGTAAGGTCCCATGGCACCCGGAGCAACCTGTTGCAGATAGTCCCAGAAGAAGTAGGCGGTGACGATGGCCCAAATAAACCAGGCCAGGATCGAGGCATGGCCGTATTTTTTTGCCATTGTTGTCATTAAGCTGTTTTTCTCCTCTTCCCCTCTCTGTCCAGGACGCTGCGGACCGTCTCGGCCAGGTCTCGGATGACCAGGGGCTTCATGATGAGGCGCCTTATCCCTGACGCCTTTGCCTTTTCCTCCGTAATCAGGTGGCTGTAACCTGTGCATAAAATCACGGGCATGTCGGTCCTTATGGCCATAATTTCCCGGGCCAGCATTTCTCCTGTCATGCCGGGCATTGTCTGGTCGGTGAGGACAAGATCAAATTGTTCCGGCCCTTCCCGGAAGGCTTCCAGGGCCGCGAGGGGGCTGGTCACGGAGAACGCTCTATATCCAAGACGGGTAAGCATCTCCTTTTCAACCTCTGCGATCATCACCTCATCGTCCACAAGGAGGATCCTTTCCCCCCTTCCTTGAGGCAGATCCACGGTATCTTCGCCCTCCAAAGACTCCATATGAACCCTGGGGAAATACACGGTGAAAAGGGTCCCTTCTCCAAGCTGGCTCTCCACGGTTATGGCCCGTTTATGCCGGTTGACGATTCCGTGCACTACCGAGAGGCCAAGTCCCGTTCCCACGCCCTTTTCTTTTGTGGTGAAGTATGGATCAAATATCCGGTCCATGATCTCTTGGCTCATGCCGTGGCCGTTATCCCTGACCCAAAGCATGACATATGAGCCCGGAGGAAGCTCTCGCAAGGCTGAAGGGCCACCCCTGTTTAGGGAAACCACCTGGAGGCCCACTTCAAGGATTCCACCTGTTTCCTCCATGGCATGGGCCGCGTTGGTGCAGAGGTTCATGATTAACTGGTGAATCTGAGTGGGGTCGGCCAGCACCATGGCACCGTTCGCTTCTATGTTTCTTTGAATCTCGATGGTGGTTGGTATGGATGCCCTGAGGAGATTCAACACCTCCTTTACCACCATGGCCATGTCTATGGGTTTTTCCTCATGCTCCCCTTCGCGGCTGAAGGCAAGGATCTGGTCCACCAGGCCCTTTGCCCTGGCCGTGGCCTTGAGAACCTGATCAATTCTGGCCCTTGTGGGGGTATCGGGTGCCGCATCCATCTGCAAGAGCTCGGTGTACCCGCTGATTGCACCGAGGATGTTATTGAAATCATGGGCAATACCGCCGGCAAGGGTCCCAATGGCCTCCATCTTCTGGGCCTGCACCAGCTGCTCTTGGAGTCTGGTCCTTTCCTCTTCCGTCCTTGCCGTGATTTCGCTTTTGAGCCGCTCGGTGTATTCCTGCTGCTTCCTGGCGTTTTCCTCGAGGAGGCTCAGAGATTCCTCCAGTCGGGAGTGAAACATGCGGGGTATCATGACCATGGCTATGGTAATCAGGGTGAATACGGCCAGGGCCGTCATCCAGGCAAGGGGGGAAATGGAGGTAAGCATCCCTTCAACACGGACAGGGAGAATGCCGGTGACCATGGCCGTTGCCACACAGGCGATGGTGACGGTGGAAAGGGCGATGGAAAAGACGCCCGCCTTACGGCCGAGGAGCGCCCCCGCCACCACGCATAGACCCATTTGAAGCTCAATACCGACCCCGCTGAGGCCCAGCCTCATAAGCACAGCCAGGGATATCAGATAAAGGGAAGAGACCAGCGCGAAAGCCGTCAGGGCGAAGGGAAGTCGGCGATGGAGGAGGGTCAAGACCAGCATTAGGAGATACACGGTCCAGTAGACCAGGGCAAAGGGCCATCGCCCCTGTTCATAGGCCTGATAAGACCCTATGGCCACAGCGGGAAGGCCCAGGGCCAGGATGGGAACAATGATCCGCCTGAAGAGCTTCTCCCTCACCTCAAGTATCTCAGGTCTCCTCCCGGTTTCCGGACGGGGCGGCCGGTATTTTTTGAATAGACGAGTCATTATATTCTTTTTTTTCAGGGACTTGTGGGTGAAGAACATCTCCCTCCGGACGTGACCGCCGGAAGGTCGCCGCCCTTGAAAGACTTACATCGGGGGAAAGGCCTCAATCTTTCTTATCGGCAAAAGCCTTGAAAAACAATACCTCAATTTTAAAACAAAGGGCTCCCCCTGGGGTCCTCTTTTTTTGGACCGAATCTTATTCAGCCTGAATGGAATGTCAAGGTTGGAAAGGGGGATCAGGGAGAGACCTGCAGGGCCAGGGTGTC
>CAZNLL010000020.1:0-38858 GCA_964573885.1 uncultured Desulfobacteraceae bacterium
ATCGGAAAAGATAGAACGCGGGTATTTCAAATATTTATAGAGATTTGAGGAGGTTGTGAAACTCAGGGTTGCTGCCTACGAATCCGTAGGTCGGGTGTTCGAATCACCCTGGGCGCACCAGAAATAAGAAGTAAAAGGCTTGGTGAGGACTTCACCAAGCCTTTTTATTGCGTTCCGGGCATCGTCCCTGTTGAACGAGGGGCCTAATCATGGATAATGGAAAGGCCCCTATAAATTCCTTAAAAATACCAATAATATACTCTCTGAATTGCCCTTCGGTCATTTTTGGAAAGGCCTCGGCGTGGAGCCCCTTCTGGACCCCAATGACCACATCATCCCTGGGTCCCCGCTGATCCGTCAGAAACTCTATCTCGACCTCCTCTCCATCGATGGTTCCCTCATAGTGTATTACCGGAGGGGTATCCGAGCTTTTAAATATTGGTTCGAAGCCAGCCTCCAGGAGCAACCGGTCCACTGTTTTGTCACCCACCATAGGTACCTGAATGTCAACAAGGAGATCAATGTCCCGCGTCCTGATGGGCTCTCTGGATTTGTCTGCCAGGAGATAATGATAGTACACGAGGGGAACCCATCCGCCTCCTATAACGATCACGGGCAGATAGTCCCACGCGATTTAATATTCCCATATTGATATAAAAGTAAAGATATCTTGACTATGTCTGGTTCACTTGAATGACCTTTGTCTGTTGGGCGGCCTTATAAGCACACTGATCATTTTCATTGGATCATTTACCTTTAACATGCTAGAGTTACATTATATTAGATTGAAATTCCAAACGAAAAAGGAAGGTGATGGTCATGGGAAATGTCCAGGCGGTCATAGATTTGCCAGAGGAGCTTTATCTTTCCCTCTCAGCCTCCGGCTTAACCAAGGAGAGGATAGTCAATGAATCGAGAAAGCTCCTCGCCCTGAAGTGTTTCAAAGAAAAGGTCCTCTCCCTGGGCAGGGCGGCTGAACTCTCGGGCCTTTCCAAATGGGATTTCATAGAATATCTCAGCGAAAATTATGTTCCGGTGATTGATCATGATCAGGATGAAATAAAGCGGGACTTTGAAACCTCTGATATGCTGTCTGAAAGGCTTAAAAAGTGATTGTCGTTTCAGACTCCACCGTTCTGATTGGCCTTGCAAAATCAGTGATTATCCGCAACGATCCCATAAAAGGTGCTCCCGGGCATAAACCGGTGCACTTTAATGGGTCCGAAACCGCACTGCTTCAAAAGCGAGGTAATATGGTGCAATTCGGGAAGGGGTGTAAGCCCCTTTAAGGAGCAGTTGACCATGTTGAGATTCGCCGTGGCCATGTCCATACCCTTGCTGCGAAAGCTCATTGCTGCGGCCAACACCCCCTCCCGGGAAAGCATATCTTTAAGGTCCCTCAACAAGGCGGCACGCGACTCTTCGTCGAAATAATAAAGGATATTATACAGTGTGATGACATGGAAAGGCCCTGCGATCTCCCGGGATATGTCACGGATGTCTCCTTGGCGGATCTCAAATCGATCGGAAAGGCCCCAATTCAAGATATTCTCCCTTGCCTGCCGGACAACCGCTTCATCCATGTCCACACCCACACCGGTTGCATTCCCGTTTGACTCATAGGCGCTTTTTAATAATACCCCGGATCCACACCCCACATCCAAAACCCGCACCGGATTTTTGTCGCGGACAATAGAGGCAACAAAGTCTTTAATGACCGGCTCGACGATTTTTGAAAACCTGGACACCAGAGCCCCTATTTTATGAAGCTCATCTCCAAGCTCACCCCCGCGTATCCTATCGGCTGTATTGCGGTAGGCATCACTGTAATAGGTGACATTGGCCTGTATCATGGCGGCAAGCATATCTCCACTGACCCCCATAACCGCCCTGGATCGCTTTCCTTTGATCCTATACAGCCCCTCTTTTAATGCCAGTTCTCCGGCGGCGACCCCCACCTCCAAAAGGGCATCCAGGAGTTCGGGACGCTTTGCATCCAGGTCTTTGAGCAACGAGTCTCTGTCCCGGGGTGTCGTCAGTGCGTTCAACAACCCCGATTCATAGGCGGAAAAAAGGAAATGCATCCTGATGAAGGCCTCCCAGTCTTTCATTATGGAATACAGCCCCGCGGTTTTCATGATCCGAAGAAACGAAAGCATATATCTTAAATTCATTTTCCCTCCTGCGTCCTGGCAATGCCCCCTCTTTTAACCGATGCCGAGGCGCCATCACCCTCCGCTCCCGCTTTCGCCGGAAACGCGGAAATAAGCACGGAGCATGTCTTCCACGAGCCTGACCTGAGACTGAACATCGAAAGTCTCCCCCTTCAACCCGAGGACCAGAGAACCCAGATAAAAGGAGCCATACACCCGGGCGGTCAAAAAGGGATCCATATCCGGCGGAAACTCCCCTTTTTGGAATGAGGCCCGTACCAGACCTGCCACGGCCTTCAAGAACTCCTCCAGCTGCCGGTCCAGAACTTCACCGTGTTCACCCCCGAGAAACAGGGCCTCCTTGAAGAGGGTGCGCGAAAAATGCAGGTTCTCGGCGTAGAAGGCATAGATCCGGGCCGTAAGGTGGACCAGCTGATCCACGAGGCCGTGCCGCGGCATGGTCGTGAAGGCGTCCCTGATGACCGCACCCAGGTCTTCCTGATAGGCGGCGGCGAGCAAGGACGGCTTGTCCGGGAAATGCTTGAAGATGGTGCCCAGGCCGACCCCGGCCCTGGAGGCCAGGGCCCGCATGGTGGCCCGCTCGTAACCGGACTCGGCAAAAAGCTCGTATGCCGAACGAAGAATGTTTCTTCGGGTGTGATCCTTCTGCTGCTGTCGCCAAGTCGGACCCTGTGCCATGTGTTCCCTTTCCCAAGATAGAAACATGATTCTTAAGTGAACATGTTCATTATAACTCCAAGATTTTGGTTGTCAATGGAAAACCTACCAGCTTGATATCCAGCACGCCCAAAATCCCATGAAGTTGTGTCAAGGGATGGAATAGTCAAGATTCTGTTTCGGAAAACTTGACACCCCATTTTTTACTCTGTCCGAAAAATATTCGGCTGAATTAGGTTCGAGGGCCTTGGACATCCTTCACGTGGCCTCGGCCTTAACCCTCGAGGCTGAAAGATTCCTCACGTTAGATGAGAGGCAGTCCAGGATTGCCGCCCGTGCGGGGTTGATCGTTTTGGATGTCTTTTCCAGAAGCTAAGCCGCGGTAAGGGATCAAAGGACCCACTTTGAATCTTTAACCAACGGGGCTTCACTTAATGGTCCCCTTTTACAAGCCCGCCTTGAGTGATTCAGGGAGTCTCTCCACAAAGGCCCTGATTTGATCCCGCACCCTTGCTCATTTCCCGCCTGTCAAGGTTCATGGCAAAAAAAGCCCTAATCCCAAGCCTTGACACAAACAAAGGGGTGATTATAGTTAAAAGGATTAATTACAACATATTGTTATTGCTAATTAATTTTTCTTTTGCCCTTTTCCGCCACAATAAGGGAAAGGAGCCTAAATTTACAACCCTAACGCCTACAGGATGGGGCAGCAAAAGGAGGCAGAAATGGAATTAGACCACGTTAAGGATGTGAGCTACCTGACAACCATGCTGAAGCTGGCCAGGAGAAAAGGAGAAACTGAAGCCAAAGACGCCATCGTTAAGCGGCTAAAGGACATAGGCCTTCTAAAGGATGAAGGAGCGGGCGAGGGAAGACCTTATGATAACCTTAGGACCTCCGTGAACCATATTTTGCAAGAAGAACATTAATCCTTTGAGCCTCAATCACCCCCAAGGAGGTTATCTTGAATGATTCTGAAGGAGCACCTTTTTCCATTAAGGACTGTGCCTTAATCGCCATAGCCACCGGCAAAAAGGCCCAAAACCTGCGGGAGCTCAGGGAATGCCTTCGTGAAATCGATGGGGGCAGCATTTATTATCACTTCTGGGGGGGATTGTTACGTCCCCGTTTTGATGATCCTGAGTATCATAACGACTTTGCCATCTGGGTGGCCCATAGTCTTCACAACAAGGTCCTGGCGGAACGCATGGCCGTCATAGACCCGGTGGCCTACGATTCCATGGAGGATTTGAGAAATGAACTGGTGGAAATGATCGAGGAAAACCTGGATGAAACAGAGTACCCCACCTGGGCCAAGAGAGATGATCAGTTCGAATTTATCCGCCACCAAATCGTTGTGTTTGATACAAACCTTTCGGTGGAGGCCCCCGAGGGGTTCTCGGACATCATACCCGGGTTATCCGTGGGAAGCATCTTTTACCATCTCATTGACGCCAGACGGCGAAACGAGAACTCCCTGGACGACTTCCAGAATTGGTTATGCACTCTTGGAGACGAATACAGGGGCCTGTGTGAGATGATCAACGGCATATGTACCTATTTCACGGCCCTGGTCAAGCTGCGCGAGGAGCTGGGCCGGGTATTTGCCATGTACTTTGAAAAAGACGGGGCTGAAAGGGGGACCCATGCTTGAAAAATACGCCCAAATTGCCGGCCCCGATGTGATTGAGCATCTGCGGCAACTGGCCCGGCCCCTCAAAGGGCTCCGGTGCGTACACGTCAACGCCACCCGCGTGGGAGGAGGCGTTGCGGAGATCCTGCTGAAAATGATGCCGCTTATGCAGGAGCTCGGCATTGAAACCAACTGGGAAGTGATCACCGGCGAAAGCACTTTTTATCAGTGCACCAAGGGGTTTCACAACGCCATCCAGGGTTTTCAGACCAATATCCCGGAAAGTTACCTCAAAGAGTATGAAGAGACCAATGCACAGACCGCGGAGCGCCTGAGAGATCTTCTGGAGGATGCGGATCTGGTGATTGTCCACGACCCTCAGCCTGTTGCCCTCATCAAGCATTTTCCGAAACGCAAGGGCAAGTGGGTGTGGCGCTGCCATATTGATGCGAGCCGGCCCTTCAGACCGGTGTGGAGGTATTTAAGGGAATTCATTCTGGGCTATGACGCGAGCATTTTTTCCATCTCCGATTTTGCCCGGCGCCTGCCCCATCCCGTTTATCTCATCGCCCCGAGCATCGACCCCCTTCATGAGAAGAATATGGATCTGGACCACGAAGAGATCAGTGCGGTCCAGGACATGTTTGAAATCGATCCTGAAAGGCCCATAATCCTCCAGGTCTCCCGCTTTGATCGATTTAAAGACCCTGTGGGTGTCATCCAGGCCTACCGGCTGGCCAAGGAATTCATTCCCTCTTTACAACTTGTCCTGGCCGGAGGAGGCGCTACGGATGACCCGGAAGGGGATGAGATCCTGAAAGAGGTTCGTACGGCCGGGATGGATGACCGAGATGTCCATATCCTTTTCCTGCCCGGCGACGCCCATCGCACCATCAACGCCCTTCAGCGGAACGCGAATATTGTGATCCAGAAATCCCTCAGGGAAGGATTTGGATTAACCGTGACCGAGGCCCTGTGGAAGCATAAGCCCGTCATCGGAGGAGATACAGGGGGGATCCGTCTCCAGGTGGTGAATCACCACACCGGTTTTCTGGTCAATACCCCGCAGGGGGCGGCCCTAAGGATCCGTTATCTCTTTCACAACCGCCACATCATGGAAGAGATGGGCGGGAAAGCAAAGGAGTTTGTTCGTCAAAATTTTCTTATTACACGTCAGTTAAGGGAATATCTGACCCTCATCTACGCCCTTTTACACCAAAAAGAGGAAAGGATCGAACTCAGTTAGAATATCTTACATCCCATTGAAAACCTTGAATGGGAGATGCTTTGAAACCTGAAGGTCTTTATGAAAATTTTGAATACAGAAAAAAGTGTTGACACGTTTTTCAAACACCTCTATGAGGCCTCTCATAAGGCCCTATTCCTGGACTATGACGGCACACTCGCCCCTTTTCGAGAGGATCGGAGAAATGCCCACCCCTACCCCGGTATAAGCGAACTCCTCAAGAGGCTCATAAAGGCCCCCCACATCCGTCTGGTCATCATCAGCGGCAGATGGACCCGGGACCTATTGCCCCTTTTGCCTTTGGATGAGCAACCGGAGATATGGGGTTCTCACGGGCTTGAACGGTTAAGGCCGGACGGCTCTTATGAAATCGAATCAATGGATGAAGAGCCCCTCAACGGCCTGGTTACAGCAGACGAATGGATCGAAGGCGCAGGCCTTGCAGCCCACTGTGAGAAAAAGCCTGGTTGCCTGGCTATCCACTGGAGGGGGCAGGATGAACAAGGCGTGGCAGAGATCAGACGCAAGGTTCAGTCCAAGCTGCCCCTCATTGCGGAAGGGTGGGGACTGAGCCTGAATGAATTTGACGGAGGCATTGAGCTGCGGGTACCGGGAAAAGACAAGGGGGATGCCGTTACAACCACCCTGAACGAAATGGATAAAGGGACCGTGGCAGCCTATCTGGGCGATGATTTTACCGATGAAAGCGCCTTTATGGCGATTAAAGGCCGGGGAATGGGTATCCTGGTTCGAGAGGATTATCGGCCCACCGCCGCCGATCTTTGGCTCAAACCACCTGATGAACTCGTAAACTTTCTCTCTCATTGGATATCCTGAGTCAGAAGGTTCTCTTCTTGTCAAAGGCATAACAAGTAGATGGATAAGGACTGGAGGATTGAAAAAATTTTTTCAATCCCCCTTGACAAATTTTCCAGAGTGATTAAATTTGTTCACAAATTTTGGTATCTTTCCTTATATCAATGAGTTAGATGTTTTCCACCCTTTATACTGTTCCAATAGAGACAGTTCCCACCCCCTACGGGACAGGATAGAAATTTTCTTATTTTGAAAGGAGGTTCTAGCAAATGGCCATTAAACCTTTAAACGACAGGGTGTTGGTCTTGAGGATCGAAGAGGATGAGAAGACCTCGGGCGGAATCATTATCCCGGATACAGCCAAGGAGAAGCCCCAAGAAGGCAAGGTGGCGGCGGTCGGGCCCGGAAAACGGGATGACAATGGAAAACGAATCCCTCTTCAGGTCAAAAAAAATGACCGGGTTCTCTTTGCCAAGTATTCGGGGACAGACATAACGATCGATGGTGTAGAGCATCTCATCATGCGGGAAGACGACATCCTCGGAATTGTCGAGAAATGATCTAGGGAGGTTTGAGCGATGGCAAAAAAGGAGATTAAATACAGTGGTGAAGCCCGTGAAAGGATGATGAAAGGTGTGGACACCTTGGCCAACGCCGTAAAGGTCACCCTGGGGCCCAAGGGACGAAATGTCCTGCTTGAAAAGTCATGGGGCTCTCCCACAACCACCAAGGACGGTGTTACCGTGGCCAAGGAGATCGATCTGGAAGACAAATTTGAAAACATGGGCGCCCAGATGGTCAAGGAAGTGGCTTCAAAGACATCTGATGTCGCCGGCGACGGTACCACCACGGCCACCATACTTGCCCAGGCCATTTACCGTGAGGGCTCCAAGCTGGTGGCGGCGGGTTCCAACCCCATGTCCATCAAGCGCGGGATTGACAAAGCGGTTCAGGCCACCGTGGAAGAATTGAGGAAGCTCTCAAAACCCACCAAGGACAAGACGGAAATAGCCCAGGTGGGTACCGTTTCTGCAAACAATGACAAGACCATAGGCGATATCATCGCAGAGGCCATGGAGAAGGTGGGCAAGGAAGGGGTCATCACGGTGGAAGAGGCCAAAAGCATGGAGACCAACTTGGAAATCGTGGAAGGCATGCAGTTTGACCGAGGCTACCTGAGCCCCTATTTTGTCACGGATGCGGAAAAGATGGAGGGCCATTTAGAAGATCCCTATATCCTGCTCCATGAAAAGAAAATCAGCAACATGAAAGACCTGGTTCCCATCCTGGAGCAGATCGCCAAATCGGGCAGGCCCCTGCTCCTCGTGGCAGAGGATGTGGAAGGCGAAGCCCTGGCCACCCTGGTGGTAAACAAGATCCGCGGGACCCTTCAATGCTGTGCCGTGAAGGCGCCGGGCTTTGGTGACCGCCGCAAGGCCATGCTGGAGGACATTGCGGTCCTGACCGGAGGCCAGGTGATCAGCGAAGACCTCGGGCTCAAGCTCGAAAACGTCACCCTCAATGACCTGGGGACCGCCAAGAAGATTACCGTGGACAAGGAGAATACCACCATTGTTGACGGCGGCGGCAGCAGGAGTGCCCTGGAAGGCCGGGTGAAGCAGATCAGGGCCCAGATCGACGAGACCACCAGCGATTATGACCGGGAGAAGCTTCAGGAGCGTCTGGCCAAGCTCATCGGCGGCGTGGCCGTTATTAACGTGGGTGCCGCCACCGAAGCGGAGATGAAGGAGAAAAAAGCCAGGGTGGAAGATGCTCTTAACGCCACCCGGGCGGCGGTGGAAGAGGGTATTGTGCCCGGAGGTGGTGTGGCCCTGGTCCGCGCCATAAAGGCCCTCGAAAAGCTAAAATTGGAAGGGGAAGAGGGGTTGGGCGTTAACCTGATCAAGCGGGCCCTTGAGGAACCTGTGAGACAGATCGCCAATAACGCAGGCTTCGAGGGGTCGGTGGTGGTTCAGAAGGTCATGGCCGAAAAGGGGGATTACGGCTTCAATGCCGAGACCGGCGAGTATGAAGACCTGGTCAAGGCCGGGATCATCGACCCCACCAAGGTCACCCGGTTCGCCCTTCAGAACGCCGCCTCCGTGGCCGGGCTCCTGATGACCACAGAGGCCATGGTGGCCGAAAAACCGGAGAAGAAACAGCAGGCATCCCCGCAGATGTCCCCCGAGGACATGTACTAAAAACCAAAAACACCCATCGCCCGGGCAGGGGTAATCCCTGTCCGGGCTCGTTCTTATCTTGGCCGGGTCCCGCGCCTCTCCTGTAAGCCCATGAGAAATTCCCAATGTCTGAGAACAGCAATCATACCGCTTTAAAGGCCGAAATCGAGCAAGGGCGTTTTGTGAGGGCGGCCCTCCTGGCCGCACAGCACGGTTTGCCCGAAGACGAGCTCCAGGAACTGCGTTGCAAGGCCATCGGCCAAATTTCCGTGGTTTACAGAAATCCCCATGGGGCAAAGGCCCTCGCCCGGAAGTACGGGTTTACCCGGGAAGCGGTAAAAGAGGTTTTAGAGGCGTTCGTGGATGAAATGAAAAAGGAAGACGACACAAAGCCCCTTGAGCCTTGTTACGATTGCAGCACAGGCAGATATCTCTCCTTTGAAGAGTGGATGGATCATTACCTGAAAACCTGGAACAAACTCCCGGAGTAGCCCCTCCCATTCTGTGGGTGCTCCACCGGCATCCACCCTGGAAGTATTCTCATGGCCTCTGAATTTATTTGACCGCTTATCAGCAGGATGGTCACGTGTCCCTTTTTCTCCACTCTAGTGAGCTCATAGCCCATAATCCGTCTCCTTCCAGACGACCCTCTTTGGTTGTATGTATGTGGTTGGATGCACACCTTTTCGGGAGAGGGATATTAGCCCAGGTTAAATGTGGGGTAAAGCCCGAATGGACCCACCCTTAAGGGTCGGCCAAGGGTGGGCGGCGCCGGCATGGCTACCGGCTCTCCGTCTCATATCGCTGGTGCTTTGGAAGGGGGCCTGAGCCCGGTCGATCCGCTGTGCCCAGGCAGAAACTCCACAGTTTGCGCCCTACGATCCGCTCCACCATCCGTCCCAGGTCCAAGGTCTTTACGAGATCGATGCCCGTCTCTAGTCCGAAGGCGTCGAGCATGACCAGGAAGTCCTCCGTGGACACCAGTCCCGGTCTGCGTGACACCTCCTTGAGTCCGATAAGACCGGGGACGGGGACCCCGTCGACAAAATTGGCCGGCCACCCGCCCAGGCCGCCCAGGGTGGTCTCGAACCGGTTGACGCCCGCCTGTAGGGCGGCCAGGTAGCAGGCCAACCCCATACCCCTGGCGTCGTGGACATGAAAGATGTGCAGATTGGGATCGGGTTGCCTTTCAAAGACCCGTGTGAAATAGGCGGCCACCTGATGGGGAGCCGCCTCCCCCATGTGGTCCGGGTGTTCGATGTCATTCACCCCCATGTCCAGGAGCCGATCCATGAAGTCCAGGGCCCGGCCCACCAGGTCCACCTCCCCTTCCCGGGGATCAGGTGGGGAAAATATGCCTGTGAGAAACACGTTCACCTTCATATCCAGGGCGTGGGCCTGTTTAACGGTCTCGCCGATCCAGTTCCAGGTCTCGTCATAGGTCATGCCCATGACGGTCTTGTTGAATGTTTCACTGGCAGGCAGGATTCCCATGAGGATCCGGTCGATACGGTACCCCTTCTCTCTGGCGGCCAGGGCCCTTTCCGTGGCCTTTTTACCGGTGGTGACATAAGAATAGGTGACGTCGTCCCGGTCCGGAAGCCCTTTGACGACCTCTTCCCAGTCCCTGAACTGGGGTTGAAACTTGGGCGGGGCAAAGGCCGAGACCTCCATCTGCTTGAAACCGGCGGAAACCAACTGATGGATGATGTAGAGCTTTCCTTCGGCCGGGATCACCTTGCTCTCGGATTGGAAGCCGTCCCGGGGGGTCAGGTCGGCCAGGCTCACCTTTTTGGGCAGTCTCTCCATGATGTCCATGATCATATAAGCACCTCCGGGCAGGGAAAAATGTGGCCGTGGCCGGGGGCACGGCATGAAAAAATGTATGCAATATATTTTATCTTATTGTCAACAATTTTATAAAGGAGTATAAAAAAGAAATTATATCATGAATACTCGAGAGGAGATGGACATGGAAAAACCCGAGCTCGTTTTTTCCGACCTCGAAGGGGGCCGGGTATTTCGGTCCCTGTCCTACGCCGTCACCAGGGAACTTGTGGCGGCGTATGTAGACACTGTGGGAGACCGTAACCCCCTTTACCAGGACCCGGAGGCGGCCAAGGCCGCCGGGCTGGAGGCGAACATCGCCCCCCCTGGCCTTGCGGCCATCTATTCCCGTCTCTCCTACCTCCAAGACCACGCCATGCCCTCGGGAGGGGTCCTGGCCAAACAAGAGTTTGAATTCCACAGGCCCATCCCGGTGGGAGAAACTTTGACCGTCACGGCCTGTGTCTCGGAGAGCTATGTGGACAAAAAGGATCGGAAGCGGGTCAATTTCCAGATTGAAGCGGCAAATCAAAACGGGGATACCGTCACCCTGACCCGGCTTTATGCGATCTGGCCCAAGTAGGTTTAGGGATGGACGACCAAAGAGGTGTCACCATGATTCTAAAAAACGCAAAGGTGGGGGAGGCCCTGCCTCCCATTAAAAAAAAGATGGACCAGGAACGGATCATGGCCTGGGCTCAGATCAGCGGCGACTTCAACCGTCTCCATGTGGATCCGGCCTATGCCGCGGAAACACGTTTCAAAGGGACCATCGCCCACGGCCCCATGTCCCTGGCCTTTTTGAACCAGCTTATGATGGCCTGCTTTGGCGCCGGATGGGTGAAGGGCGGGAAACTCCTGGATGTCCGTTTTGTGGCGCCCATACGGCCGGGGGACACCATCCGGATCGGGGGGACCATCACCGCGGTCACCGAAAAAGACGGCGGCAAGGTAGTGGAATGCGACCTCTTTATTGAGAAAAAACAAGGGGAAAGGGCCGTCCTAGGCCGGGCGGTTATCCCGGTTCAATGAGCAAAAAGGAAACGGCCGTCTTCTTGTGAGCACGGCCATAGAAGTGGAGACGCAGAAAATATGAAGGGTGGGAAAAAACATCAAAATGTATCCGCACGGGAGGCCGTGGGCCACATCAGGCCGGGCCAGCGCCTGGTTTTGCCCCTGTGCTGCGGCCTTCCTCAGGATATCATCGACGCATTGATCGCGGACAAGGACAGGCTCCGGGGGGTGGAAATCGTCAGCGGCCTGCAGATCGCCTACCCCTTCCTGGAGGAGGGACTGGAACAGGCCTTTACCTATAGGACCTGGCAGTGCGCCCCGCCCATCCGGCACCTGCTCAAAAAGGGGACGGTGAAGTATATCCCCATGCGGCAGGGGGATGCAGTGAGGGTGTTTTCCCGGAAAGGCCCTTGGCCCGTGGATGGGGCACTCATTCAGGTGAGTCCCCCTGACGATAAGGGCTTTTGCAGCCTCGGGGTATCCATCGGTCACACCCTGCCCCTGGCCCTGGAGGCGGAACTGATCATTGCCGAGGTGAACCCGCACATGCCGCGGGTACTGGGAAACAGCTTCATCCACCTCTCCCAGATCGACTATCTGGTGGAATCGGAGCGGGAACTCATGGAATACCCGTCCGCGGGCAAACCGGGAGAGAAAGAAATGGCCATCGGACGACACGCGGCCGGGCTCATCCCGGACGGGGCCACCCTCCAGATCGGCATCGGTGCCATCCCGGAAGCCATCCTGGACGGCCTTGTGAACAAGCAGGACCTGCGCTTCTTTGCCATGGGTGTGGACAAGATCCTCGACATGGTGGAAAAAGGCGTGGTCCTTCCCGGGGGAGAACCCAAGATCCGGGTCACGGAAATCCTGGGTTCTAGAAAGCTCTTTGATTTTGTCCACGACAACCCCATGGTAGAGGGCCGGACCCTGCCCGAGACCATCAATCCGCGGGTCACGGGGCGGATCCCCAAATTCTGCTCCGTGGTCTCGGCCATAGAAGTGGACCTCACCGGGCAGGTCAATGCGGAGACCGTGAAGGGAAGGCAAATCAGCGCCATTGGGGGAAGCTTCGATTTTATTCAGGGGGCCCTCTTTTCTGAAGGGGGCTGTTCCATCCTGGCCCTCACCGCCACCACCCCGGACGAAAAGATCTCCCGCATCGTTCCCCGGCTGGCGGCCGGATCGGCGGTGACCACACCCAGGCACTCCGTCCAGTACGTGGCCACCGAGTACGGCGTTGCGGAGATATGGGGGCGGTCCATGAAGGAGCGGGCCGAGGCCTTAATCGGGATCGCCCATCCCAAGTTTCAGGATGACCTTAAAAAGGAAGCCGCGGAATTGTTTTAGGCAGTCATGGGGGAACAAATGAGCGATCTAAAAGACCTGGAGACAAGGCTGAAGGCATGGGAAGAGAAAAAAGATGTGGCCTCCCTGCCCGAGGCCGTAAGCGACCTGAACGAGCCCCTCAAGGTGGTTTACACCCCCCTTGACACGGCCGGGATCGACTATATGGACAAGATCGGACTTCCGGGCGAATATCCCTATACCCGGGGCGTTTACCCGGGCATGTACCGGGTGCGGCCGTGGGCCATGCGCCTCTATTCAGGTTTCGGAACCGCGGAAGACACCAACAGGCGGTGGAAATTTCTCCTCGAAAAAGGCAACAACGGCGTGGCCTGCGCCTTTGATCTGCCCACCCAGATGGGTCTCGACTCCGACGACCCGGAGGCCGAAGATGAAGTGGGCCGGGTGGGGGTGTCCATTGACAGCCTGAGAGACATGGAGAACCTTTACAAGGATCTCCCCCTGGACCGGATTGTATCATCTTTCAATATTAATGCGCCGGCGGCGGTCATCCTGGCCATGTATGTGGCCCTGGGGGAACAACAAGGGGTGCCCCCGGAAAAACTGACCGGCACCCTGTCCAACGATATCCTGTGCGAATATGTCTCCCGGGGGATGTGGGTCTTTTCCGCGGAACCCGCCCTGAGGCTCACCACCGATGTGGTGGAATACTGTACCCGGCACATGCCCCGGTTTTATCCCTTTAACATCAGGGGAATCATCATGCGGGAAGCGGGGGCCTCCATGGTGGATGAGGCGGCCTTTGCCTTCTCCAACGCCGTGGACTATATCCAGAGCGCCGTGGAGAGAGGACTGGGGGTGGACGAATTTGCCAGGCGGATCAGTTTCTTTTTTTCCACCGGGACCCAGATCTTTGAGGAGGCGGCCCGTTACCGGGCCGCGAGGAGGCTATGGGCCCGGATCATGAAAGAGCGTTTCAGCGCCAAAGACCCCGCCTCCATGCTTTTCCGGTTTACAGGGACGGTGGGGGGCAGTTTTTACCGCGCCCAGGAGCCCCAGAACAACCTGGTGAGAGGGGCCTACGGCCTTCTGAGTAACGTCCTGGGAGGGGTCCAGGGGATGCTCCACCCCGCCCTGGACGAGCCCTTTGCCATCCCCACGGAGGAGACGGCAAAGCTGGCCCTCAGGACCCAGCAGATATGCGCCTATGAAACGGGCGTCACCAAGGTGGTCGATCCCCTCGGGGGGTCCTATTACGTGGAGGCCTTGACGGACAAGCTGGAGCAGGACATAGAAAAGGGCATTCAGGTCATTGATGATATGGGGGGTGCGGTCACCGCCATTGAGAAGGGCGTTATGCAGAAGGCCATCGCCGATGAAGCCTACCGCGTGGCCATGGAAGAGAAGAGCGGAAAACGGGTGGTGGTCGGGGTCAACCGCTTCCAGAGTGAGTCCTCCCCCAGAAAGATGCAATATCACCGTTTCGACCCAGGAATGTTTGAAAGGCAGGTGGCCCGGACGCAGGAGGTGCGAGAGGAGAGAGACAACCGGGCCGTTGCCGCGGCCCTGGACCGGCTTAAACGCGAGGCGGCCGGAGAAGAGAATCTCCTCCCCTGCCTGGTTGACGTGGTCAAGACCTACGCCACCCTGGGTGAAATCATGAATGCCCTCAAGGAGGTTTTCGGGACATTCAAGGAACCCTTGTTGGTCTAGATTATTTGTTCATGGTATCCATTGAATCCTGGGAAAGGGAATTGAATGCGCCGGAAGATAAGGATTTTGATGGCCAAGCCCGGCCTTGACGGGCATGACCGGGGGGCGAAGGCGGTGGCCAGGACCTTTTTGGACGAAGGCATGGAAGTCATTTACACCGGACTTCACCAAAGCCCCCAGCAGATCGTCAATACCGCGGTTCAGGAAGATGTGGACGTGATCGCCTTGAGCGTCCTCTCCGGGACCCACATGAGTGTGTGCAGAAAGATCATCCAGGGCCTGAAGGAGGCGGGTGCCCAAGACAAGACGCTCATCGTGGGAGGCACCATTGTGGAGGAGGATATCGCCCCCCTCAAAGAGGCGGGCGTGGCCGAGGTCTTTCCGCCCGGCTCTCCCATCGATGCCGGGGTCGAATACCTCCGTAAGCGATTCGCCGATCGCCTGTGAGGGGGAACGTTCCCCTTCGACCTTTTTAAATCCTCATGACCCAGGCCCAGGGCACAATCACCTCAAGGGGTGAATCCTTGCCGTGGAGGTAGCGGGGAGACTCATACTTATTGGCCGGGCTAAAGGAGGGATTTTCCACAAAGCCGTGGTCTGCAAAAAGGATCAGCAGGGTCCTTGAAGGAAGGGCCTTGAGGCGATAAAGAATCTCCAATCTCAGGTAACTGACCACATTGCCAAAGAGATGAGAAAGAGGGCCTTTTTCCGTGTGCACCTTCTCATCAATACCGCTGACCTTCCAAAGCAGGTCCTGCACATCCCGGTCGCCATGAACCTTTCTCAATTCCTGGTCAAATCGTTCCATCTGGGGAGCCGTATCTGAAGGCTGGTTGACCCAGAAAACCCCTTCCCGCACGAAACGAAAGCGCTCGGGCATCTTTCCAAAAAAGTCCGACTTGATCTTTTCCCAGAGGTCCCAACGCATCCCGTCCATGAGCAGGTAAAGCACTCCGCTGTGTTCGGGGATATCCCTCTTCTTAGAGAGAAGCCAGGGAATGTCTTGGATCATCAAGGGACGGGGCCCCTCACCCCTTTCCCATAAAGGGAGGGCCTGCCTGTAGAAGCGGGTGAACGCCCGGGTGACCTCTTGAAATCTCTGGTTAAAAGAATTCACTTCCTGTTTTAAAAAGGGGGGTGGAGACAGATTTATACGCTTAAGCATCTCGTAAAGCCCCTCCTTTAAGTAGGGGAGTGGAGAGAGGCCCTTAATCACCAGAGATTCCCACCGGGAAAAGGACTCCGGCCCCGAGGCCTCGGGGCCGGAGAGGCAGGTAAGAACGGATTTAAGATTATCCAGGACCTCAGATGTGAGCACGAAAGTATCCACGATCATCTGACGGAGATTTGTGTCCGCGAGATCGTCCAACTGGATGACCGTTCTGATCTCGGGTATCTCAACCAGGTCCCCGATCTTCAAGGGCCTATTCTGGTCTTCTTCCACCCTGTTTCTCCTCCATTACCTGCTGGCTTCCTTTCTTATCTCATTCAGAAGCCTCAAAAAACGGTTTCCGTATTTCCGGAGGGTCACTTCACCCACCCCTGCGATTCCCAGAAGTTCGTTGGCGTTTGAGGGATCTTTTCTTGCCATCTCCCTCAGGGTCCGGTCTTGAAAAATGCAATAAGGAGGGAGCCTCTCCTCCTTGGCAATGGCGGATCTCAACTCACGAAGCCGTTCAAACACAGCCCTCTCTTCTCCTTGCCCCTGGATGGGGGGAACCGTTACGGGACTTTCCTCTTCCGGCGCCGGAGAAAGACGGACCTCTTCTTCCCCTCTCATGGCCCTGAATCCCCCTTCAGAGAGTTCCAGGACCCGGTATATTCGTTTTCCCATGACGGTGCGGCGGGAGACAAAAAAGCCTATGGCCAGGAGTTCTTTGAGCCACGCTTGGATCTGGGCCAGTGTGTAATCGGAAAGAAGCCCGTACGTAGACAGACGATGAAGGCCGAATTGAAAAATCATCCGGTCCCGGGAACCCCATAGGACTTTGGCCGCCATCTGCACCCCAAAGCGCCCTTTAAGGCGGGCCACTCCGCTCAAGAGCTTAATGGCCAAAAGGGGATCCGTCTTCTCATCCCTGGCCTCGGTCCCTGTCTCATGGCCGCGGAGGCACAGATCACAGGCCCCGCATCCACTCACTTTAAAGTCCTCCCCGAAATAGCGGAGCAGAAAATGCCGCCGGCAACGGGTGGTGGTGGCGTAGGCCACGACCTGATCCAGCTTTTCCATATCGCTGGCCCGCCTTAACTGGAGTGTCTCGAAGTCGATCTCAAGATCATCAGGGCGGACGCGCTTCAGGACCCGCAGGCCACGGCCACGAAAGGGCGGGATATAATCCACCTCACCTCGGGCTTTCATTTCAGAAAGGGCCCTCTTTAGGGACTCATCGGTGATCCTTGATTTCACGGCCAGGTCACGGGGAAGAAAGCGGATCCCCTCCGCGAGTTCTTCTTCTTTATAAGTCCGGGAAAGGGATAGAATCAGGGTCCTTCTGACCTTGGCCGCGGGTGGAAGGGTTCCTAGAATATCTGCCGGTTTTTTGCGGAAATAGAGTTCCCCCTGATTGTCCATATGGGGGACCCTCATCACGGCGCCTGCCTCTTCAAGGATTCTGACGGAAGAAGCCACGGCCATATCCTTAATCTTTTCCTCCCCCAACATGCCTATTTCGCGATAGGTCAGCCAGAGGAGATCCTCGGGCCTCTTTCGAATACGATCATAGACCGTATAGATGGTCTCCCGGGAGGGATACCGCACTTCAATAAAGAATTCCTGAAGCCTCCTGTCCGCGGGTGAGTAGAGAAGCAAACAGGTTGCATCATCACCGTCCCGGCCCGCCCGACCGCTCTCCTGGTAGTAGGCCTCCATACTCCCCGGGAAGCTGTGATGGATGACCATCCGGATATCCGCGCGGTCAATGCCCATGCCAAATGCATTGGTGGCCACCACCAAGTCCGCCCGGCCCTCCATAAAGTCTTCCTGGACCCTTGTCCTGTCTCCCTTATCCATGCCCGCATGATAGGCCTCCAACTTCAGCCCGTCCTGCCGGCAGGCCTCCACAATCTGTTCTACCGCCTTTCTTGTCCCCGCATAGGTAATGGCTCCCCCGGTGACAGGCCGAAGCCGTTTTTTGATCATTTCCAGTTTCTCTCCATCACTCCCTACGGGGACCACTTCCCAGAAAAGATTACGCCGGTCAAAGCCCGTTATAAACACCCTGGGAGACCTCATCTTGAGGTGCTTGACAATGTCGGTTCGTACCTTTTCAGTAGCGGTGGCTGTGAGAGCGATGATCTGGGGCCTGCCCATAATTCCCAAGGCATGGCCTATCTTGAGGTAGTCAGGCCTGAAATCATGCCCCCACTGGGAGATGCAGTGCGCCTCATCCAGGGCCACCATTGAGATCCGGGCCCTTTTCAGGGCACGAAGAAACCCGGGATTCCTGAGCCGCTCAGGGGAAATATAGGCCAGCTTTGTTTCTCCTGAAACGATTTGGTTCAAAGACCCTTCTTGCTCCTTGCGGGACATGAGGCTGTGGACGGCTACGGCGGGGAGATCCAGGACACGAAGACCGTCGACCTGATCCTTCATAAGAGAGATGAGCGGAGAGATAACCAGGGTGATTCCCGGCCTTATGAATGCGGGAAGCTGGTAGCACAGGGATTTCCCCCCTCCCGTAGGCATGATGATCAGGGTGTCAGAATTCCCGAAGATGGATTCCAGGATCTCTTCCTGGCCGGGCCTGAAACGATCGAACCCAAAAACCCGTTCCATAAAGGCTCCGGCCTTCTTGAGTTCTCTTGCCCGCTCCCACTTGATCCTGGAAAACTCCGTCATCCGGCTGTCGTCTCTCATGGTTGGTCCCCTGAAGGTTTTTCTCTGAAAACCCTACCTTATCCCCTCACCCGATTTCAATACAAATACCGCCATGGATGGGGAATTGGTCTTGTCTTACGGGGATCAATATTATAACGTGGCCCTGCATTATTCCAAAAACCCATCTTGAAATGCTTATTCCAGAAAAAGATGATCCCATGAAAGATTCATTATTGCCTCTATGCCTGCTTATAGTCTTTTTGGGGTGCTCCGAGGCACCTCAGGCCCAGCCGGCCAAGGCCCCCGAGATCCCGGTAACGGTCGCCCAGGTGGTCTCCAAGGACATGCCCCTTGCGGTGGATGCCCCCGGCACGGTTGAACCGGTCCGGACCGTCACCATCCTCTCCCGGATCACCGGTCAACTGGAGAAGATCGGTTTTCGGGAAGGAGAGGATGTGGTCAAAGGCCGCACGCTCTTTACCCTGGATCAGGCCCCTTTCTTGGAAGAGGTGAAGAAGGCCGAATCCCGGCTCCTTCAAAACAAGGCCCTCTTGAAATTCCAAATGGCCGAGGCCCGGCGCTATGAAAACATTACCAAAGGGGGTGCTGTTTCCGAGTCCGACGTGGAAAAGACCCGCGCCCAGGCCCTGGCCACCCAGGCCCTGATCCAGGCCGATGGCGCGGCCCTGGAACAGGCCCGACTGGACCACTCCTACTGCACCATCAAGGCGCCCTTTTCGGGCCGAACCGGCCGTTACCTGGTCAATGAAGGGGCCATTGTGGAGGCCAACATCACCCCCCTCACGGTGATCCACCAGATATCGCCCATTGATGTCTCCTTTTCAGTCCCCGAAAGGCGCCTGCCCCAGATACAGCGTTTCTGGAAACAGCACCCTTTGAAGGTCCTGGCCTCCCCCGGAGAGGAAAAGACCCCCCGGCACGAAGGAAAGCTGGTCTTTCTGGATAACGCCATTGATACGGCGACGGGTATGCTTTTTCTCAAGGCCCGCTTTGAGAACAGGGACAGGGGCCTCTGGCCGGGGCAATATGTGCGGGCAAGCCTCATCCTGTATCATGAAAAGAACGCCGTCACCGTCCCCAAGAGGGCCGTCATGCTCGGGCAAAAGGGAAATTATGTGTTTGTGGTGAAACCGGACATGACGGTTGAGTCGAGAGAGGTCGCCGTGGATCGGCGGGTGGACGGCGATGCCGTGATTGCCTCTGGTCTTAAACCCGGTGAAACCGTGGTGTTGACCGGCCAGAACAAGCTCCAAAAGGGTTTCCATGTCGAAATCCTGACCCCTTCAAGGCACCAGATCCACCGGCGGTGATGCATCCCCAACCCGCAGTCATGAGGAAAACCCTCCATGAACATCTCTGAAATATGGATTCGAAGACCGGTCATGACCACCATGGTCATGCTGGGGGTGATGTTCCTGGGGTTCCTCAGCTATGACAAGCTTCCCATCAGCAACCTCCCCAACGTGGATTTCCCCACCATCAGTGTCAAGGCCTATCTCCCCGGGGCGAATCCCGAGATTATGGCGGCGACCGTGGCCACCCCTTTGGAAAAGCAGTTTTCCGCCATAGCCGGCATCGATTCCATGACCTCCACGAGCACCCTCGGCCAAAGCACCATAAATATCCAGTTCAACCTGGCCCGCGATATCGATGCCGCGGCCCTGGATGTAAACGCCGCCATCGCCGCGGCCATGGGTGTGTTGCCGGAAAGTATGCCCAATCCGCCCACCTATAAGAAGGTCAATCCCGCTGACATGCCCATTGTATTTATCGCCATGACCGCGGACGAGTTGCCCGTGAGTGACCTCCAGGCCTTTTCTGAAGACGTCCTGATTCCAAATCTGTCTACCATCAACGGCATTGCCGATATTGATGTGGTTCCCACCCAGCGCTATGCCGTAAGGATCCAGGTCAATCCTCTCGCCTTGGCCAGCCGGGGCATCGGCATCAATGAGGTGGCCGATGCCGTGTCTGCCGGGAATGTCAACCTCCCGGGCGGGACCCTGGACGGGACCAAAACGGCCTATACCCTGGAGAGCAACGGCCAGCTCATGAAGGCCGAGGACTATAACGGTCTTATCATCTCTTATCAAAACGGCTATCCGGTGCGCATCCAGGACATCGGCAGGGCGGTGGCCAGCGTGGAAAACAACCGCTCCACCAGCTGGTGCTTTCGCGAGGGCCGCAAAGAAAAGGGCGTGGTTGTCAGGGTCCGAAAGCAGGTAGGCGCCAACACGGTCCTGCTGGCCGATCAGATCCGGGCCAAACTTCCCAAGATCGCCGCCTCCATGCCCGGGGCCATGAGCATGGATATCCTCTACGATCAGTCCCTCTTCATCAAGGATTCCATTCGGGATGTCCAGTATACCATGATCCTGACCATCTGCCTGGTCCTGGTGGTCATGTTTTTGTTTATCCGGGCCTTGAGACCCACGGTCATTCCCAGCGTGGTCATTCCCCTGTCCCTGGTGGCCACATTCCCCATAATGGCGGTCAACGGGTACACCCTTAACAACCTCTCCCTCATGGCCATGACCCTGGCCATTGGATTTGTTGTGGATGATGCCATCGTGGTGGTAGAAAACATCATCCGCCGCATGGAGAAGGGGGAGACCGCCCAGGAGGCCTCCCTCAGGGGTTCCCGCGAAATCGGCTTTACCATCCTTTCCATGACCGTTTCCCTGGTGGCGGTGTTCATCCCCATCATGTTCATGGGCGGCATTATCGGCCGACTTTTCAGGGAATTCGCCGTGGTCATTACAGCGGCCATCCTGTTTTCAGGATTTTTCTCCCTCACCCTCACTCCCATGCTCAGCAACCGGTTTTTGAAGGGTTTGACCGCCAAGAACCGGGGCCGGTTATACCGTTTCTCTGAAAGGATTTTGGAGGGAGCCACCGCCCTTTACGGCAAAAGCCTCGGTTTCTGCCTCAACCGCCGATTCTGGATGCTGGTGCTGACTGTGGCCGTTGTGGTGAGCATGGTCTATCTGTTCGACCGCATCCCCAAGGGCTTTATTCCCAACCAGGACCAGAATTTCTTTCGTGTCTTCTCACAGGCCGACGACAGGACCTCTTATGAGGAGATGTTTCGCATCCAGGATGCCCTGGATGAGATCATCATGGACGATCCCGCGGTGGCCGCTTCCAAAATGGGGGCCATCGCCGGTTTTTCCGGCGACAATAACGGCATCGCCTTTATCAGCCTCAAGGAACGGGCAGAGAGGGAGGTTACAGTGGATGAAATCATCACCCGCCTTCGCCCCAAATTGAACCGGATTCCCGGGGTGTTCGTCTCCCTCACCAATCCCCCCCTCATCACCATCGGATCCCGACTGGCCACCACCCAGTGGCAATTCACCCTTCAGAGCACGGACCTGGATGATCTCTATGAATATGGCCGCATCATGGAGGACAAACTCAGGGCCATGCCGGCCCTGGCGGACGTCAAATCAGACCTCATGTTCAGAAGACCCACCGTGGAAATCAAGATCGATCGAGACATGGCCTCCTCCTACGGGCTGACCCTGGAGCAGATCCAGGACGCCTTTTATTCCGGATATGCCTCCCGCCAGATTTCAACCATTTACACCTCAAGCAATTTCTACTACGTGTACCTGGAGTTGCTGCCCCAGTACCGGGTACAGCCCGAATGTTTGAAACAGCTCTATATCCGCTCTTCATCCGGCAGATTGGTCCCCCTGGAGCAGGTGGCGGAATTTACGGAATCCGTATCCCCCCTCAGTGTCAACCATTCAGGCCAGATCCCCTGTGCCAACATATTCTTCAACCTCAAACCCGGGGCCTCCATCGGCGGCGTCATCCAGGAAGTCACAGCCTTTGCCCAACAAAGGCTTCCAACCACCATGAGCACCGGATTTCAGGGCTCGGCCCAGGCCTTCCAGTCATCCTTTGCCAGCATGGGATTTCTGCTTCTGGTTACCGTCCTGGTCATCTACATGATTCTGGGCATCCTCTACGAAAGCTTTATCCACCCCATCACCATCCTCACGGCCTTGCCCCTGGCCGGATTCGGAGCCCTTGCCGCACTCACCCTTTTTCACAAGGAGCTCGACCTGTATGCCTACCTGGGGCTGATTCTGCTGGTGGGCATCGTGAAAAAAAACGGGATCATGATGGTGGACTTCGCCCTGGAAGCGGAGCGGCGGCAGAGGCTGACCCCGGTGGACTCCATCCACCAGGCCTGCCTCATCCGCTTCAGGCCCATCATGATGACCACCCTGGCCGCCTTAATCGGGGCCTTGCCCATCGCCCTGGGGCTCGGGGCCGGGGGCGAGGCCCGGCAATCGCTGGGCATATCCGTGGTGGGGGGCTTGATCTTCTCCCAACTGATGACCCTTTATATTACCCCGGTCTTCTATGTGTACCTGGATGAATTAAGCCAATGGGTAAACCGTAGAAAAAAGACCGACCTCGCTGAGAGGACCCGTTAATGAGCTTTGGACTCTTCCATCCCGACTTTCCCTTTCATCGCCTGTTTCAGGATCAGTGGGCCATTCTGAACCAAGCCATGGTCCTTTTACAGGACATATTGAGAGATTTAAGCGACCTTCGCGTGAGGTGTGCGGAAATCCACACCCTGGAGACTCGGCAGATCCGTGTTTCCAGAGAAATCCTCCGGGAGCTCTCCCTCACCCTTATTCAGCCGGTGGAACGTCAGGATGTCTACGAATTGAACCGGGCCTTTGAAGAAACCATGAGGGGGGTCAAGGCCGTGTCCACCCGGGCCGGGTTGTACGGCTTTACCGCACCCAGACCTGCGGCCCTGCAAATCGGTACGAACCTGGTGGAACTGCTGGCCGAGGTGGGCGGTGTTCTTGAGAACCTGCGAACCATCACCCCCACGACCCTGCCGGTGGAAAAAATGGATGCCCTCCGTGAAGAAACCCGCATGTTATTCCTGGTCGGCCTTGGAGAGCTCTATGAAGACCGTGCCGAAGGGATCAGCGATCTACTGGAGATCATGAAATGGGCCCAAATCTACGATCGCCTGGAGACGACCTTTGATCGGACCGGAGAGATCATCACTGCGGTTTCGGGGATTATCTTAAAGAATCTGTAAAAAAAGGAAGCCTTTGCCATTATAAAACCCGCAGACCCCTAAGGATCCGCGGGTTTTTTTGAGGTTTCTTTCAAATGGTCTCCTCTTTGGTTTCCTGGGTACCCCGTTGTTGCTTAAATGGCGCTTAATAATTCGAGATGCAAAACAGCATAAGTCTTTTTTATTACTGCAGTTAGATCTCAAAAACGTTAATGCGTTTGTAACAACGGGGTTTACAAAAAGGCTGAAGGTTAGGTTGATCATGAACCATACAACAGGGCCCTTGCCAAAACTGGGGGCTTCCCGGGCTGCCGTTGTTTTCGCCGGCGCAATGCCTTCCCCTCATGTCATGTTTGAAGCTGCCCGGCAGAAAAGATGCACGCACATCCGAGAAGCCTGACAAGCACTCCCGGTCTTCTCTCCTTCTCATGGACCTTCCGGGCCTGGGAACTCTTTTTCTCCTGGGTCAATCCGGAAGCACCTGGTTGCCTTTCCAAAGAACAGCGACGATTCATGATCTATATCGTCCATTTTCAGAAATACTTTAATCATTAAAAAAGATTTTTAAAGGGGCCTTGAGGAATCGCCGGCTTTTTTCTTGACAAAATCAGGCCAAAAATGTTATTTCGCTGTGTAACTGTTAATTTCACGTAGTGAAATAATTTATGGCTATTACTCCTAAATCCAGGTATTTCATCAACTCCCTTTCACGGGGCCTCGCCATTCTCCAGTCCTTCTCCCCGGAAACCCCTTCTCTGTCCCTGACGGCCCTGGCCCAGGCCAATAGGATTACCCTGGGGACCTGCACCCGCTATGTATCCACCTTGAAAGCGCTGGGATATATGGTGCAAGACCCCGTGACCAAGCGCTACACCCTGACCCCCAAGGTCCTGTCCTTGGGATTTCCCCTTCTCAAAAACATGGATCTCCGCGCGAGGCTGCTGCCCTATATGATCGAAACCACGAGGGATCTGGATGTCACAACCCAGTGTGCCATGCTGGACGGAGCGGATATCGTCTTTGTCGATCGGGTGCGCTCTCGGGAGGTGGTTAATCTGGACCTCACCGTGGGGTCCCGGCTGCCCTGTTACTGCACGGCCCTGGGCAAGGCCATACTGGCCTTTCTGGACAAGGAGACGGCTGAGGGCATCATTGACTCCCTGGAGTTCGTTCCTCACACCCCCTTTACGGTGAGAAACAAAGATCAGTTGCGGGTTCTTCTCCAAGAAACGAGAGAAAGGGGATACGCCGTCAATAACCAGGAGTTGACCTTGGGTCTTAAGACCCTGGCTACACCGGTCTTCAAAGAGGGACAGGTGGAAGGGGCCTTTGGCATGTCCTATCCTATCCACCGGGTAGCCGATAATAACCTGGAGACCCTTTTTGTGGAGAGGCTCAAGGAGATCGCCCAAAAGGCTTCCATCTGAGCCCCCGAAAGATAACATATATGACCAAGCTGGTTGAAACAAAATGGCTTTTTGAACGATTAAACGGTCCGTCCCTGGTGATCATCGATGCCTCTCCCACTGATGAATACATGACCATGCATATAGAAAAGGCCGTGAGCGCATCCTTCGGCCCGGAAGAGTATATCTCATATGGTATTAATACCTCCTATGGCGGGGGGGTCGACCTCTTCACGGACCCCGACTCTCCCCTTCCCTTTCAGGACGGCGATCCCGAGTATACCGGCCGGGTCCTGCGCTCTCTGGGTATAAACCAGGACTCAACGGTGGTGGTCTATGACAATGGGGCGAGCTTTCACGCCACCCGTGTCTTCTGGACCCTTTCCCTTCACGGCCTCAAAAACGTCCATATCTTGAACGGGGGCATCGAGAAATGGGAAATGGAAGGCCGCCCCGTTACCACCCGCATCCCCGTGGTCCAGGAAGGCGATTTTGCACCTCGCTCTTGCGAACCATCACCGGTAGTGGACACGGATTATGTTTTGGAAAACCTGGCCAATCCTGATGTTACCCTTGTTGACTCGAACCTGGCCTCCTGGTACCACGGGGATTTTTTAGCGTACTCCAGAAGGGGGCATATTCCTTATGCCGTCAACATCCCTTATCCATCCTATTTCAGCCTGGACAGGACATGGAAATCCAAAGATAAGTTGCACCGCATGTTCGCCCTCCTGGGGGTGGTCCCGGAAAAAGAAATTATCGTTTACTGCGGGGGAAATCCCGCGGGCAGTTCTTTATATTTCACCCTGCGCCATGTCCTGGGCTACCCGCGGGTGAAATTTTACCTCAAATCCCTTATCGGATGGCTCTCCGATCCCAGACAGCTTCCTGTACACACCTATGCCAATGAACATATGCTCAGGGACGCCGAATGGGTGAGATGGTTCGCAGGAGAGCGGATTCAATATCTGGTGCGGGATACCAGGGTCAGGGCCGTGGACGTGAGGTCTCGGGAGGACTATACAAAAGGGCACATCCCCTATGCGGTCAGTTTGCCCGTAGATGAGTTGATCGAGACCTGCAACGACCTCAAAGACTGGGAAGAGGTGTTCGGTCAAAATGGGATTTCAAACCATACCGAACTGGTCCTATACGACCACAGGTACAATCTCACTTCCAGCCTCCTCCTCTGGATCTTGGAATATTTTGGACACAAAAAGGTTTCCGTCCTCCATGGGGGATTTTCCGGATGGACCGAGAAAGGATATACCGTCAGCACCCAACCCCCCATTTTAGAAAAACCCCGACACAAATTTGATGTGGCCATCGCGCCCACCTCTTACACTATCACGCCTGACTCTGAAAAGATCTACTTGGGGGCACCGGAGGACCGGGACCCGGAGAGGGAAGACCAGATCCGGATGCCTATCCTGGCCACCGCCGGCGGAATTGAACGGTTCACCGATCCCGATACGGGCCTGAAGAGTGCGGGAGAGCTCTTTGCGATTTATGACGGGGCCGGGCTCTCCAAGCCGCATGACATCATTTGTCACGGCCATACCCTGAAGGAAGCCGCCTTTCATTATTTTTTGCTGCGCCTTCTGGGTTTTCCTCGAATCCGGGTGGCTCCCGGGGCAATCGGTCCAATAGGTCAGGAGGAAAAGAAGCCCTAAGGGGTTTATCCAGAAAGAGATCCGGCATGACTGCGGGAAAGCAAAAAAAGATGATGCCCCTGAGTGACGCCATAGCCCGGTTCGTCTTGGACGGCAGTCACATCTCATTGGGCGGTTCCACGGCCAACCGAAATCCCATGGCCGGGATTTATGAAATCATCCGACAGGAGAAGAAGAACCTCCACCTCTACGGCGCCATCATGGGACCGGGTCCGGATCTTCTTATCGGGGCCGGGTGTGTTTCCGGGGTGGAACTGGGCTATTTTGGGGTGGGCCGTTACGCCCCGACAGCCCCCTGTTTTAAAAGGTATGTGGAGGAGCAAAGGATCCGCTTCGAGGACTATACCAATTTTCAAATGGCCCTTCGTTTCCTGGCCGGCGCCATGGGGGTGCCCTTCATACCCACCCGGACCTCTCAGGGGTCGGATATCATCAACCGATGGGGAATGGACGAGGGCTACCGGGCAGGCGATGAAAGGACTGCCAACAAAAAGCTGGTGATCCAAAAAAACCCCTTTGCCCCGGACCCGGGTGAAAATGTCATCCTGCTGCCGGCCATCAATCCCGACGTGACCATCATCCACGCCCAAAAGGCCGATGCCCAGGGGAATGTTCGTATTGAGGGCCTTACTTTTTCTGATGTGGAGCAGGCCAAAAGCGCCAAGTATCTGATTGTCACTGCGGAGGAAATCGTCGACACGAGCACGCTGCGGGCCGACCCCCAGTTCAACCAACTGCCGTCCTTTTTTGTTGACGCCCTTGTGGAGGTCCCCTATGGCGCCCATCCCACGCAATGTTACAACTACTATGACATGGACATGTCTTTTCTCTATGGACTTATTGATGCCACAAAGGACAATGAGAGCCTCCATGAATTCTTAACAAGTCATGTCTTTGGGGTTCATGATCACCGGGAATACATCCAGAGGCTGGGCAACCAGGTCCTTGAAGCCATAAAAGCGGATCCCGGGCTGGGATACCGCTCCGGCCTCAACAGGAGCCAGGACAAGGCCTCCTCCAGGAGAATGCAGTGAACGAATCCTTTTCAGCCAGCGAATTGATGACCATTGCCGCTGCCAGGGAGATCACGGACAGAGACATCATCTTCTGCGGAACCGGTCTCCCCATTGTTGTGGCCCGGACGGCCAAGCACCTTCATGCCCCGGGAAGCGTTATTTTCTTTGAGACCGGTGCCATCGACTCCCCCCTGTTGGACTTGCCCATGTTTGTCGCCGACTCCAGGGTCATGGCCGGGGCCGTCATCCACACAGGACTCGTAGACGCCATATCCATGTTGCAGAACAATAAAACAGGGCCCCGAACCGTGACTATTCTCGGGGCCGCCCAGATCGACCGGTTCGGGAACCTCAACTCTACATGCATCGGGGACTACCTGGCGCCCCGGGTCAGGTTTTCGGGAAGCGGGGGTGCCGCCGATGCGGCATGCCTGTCAGGAAGGACCATTGTGTTCATGAAACACCAAAAAGAGCGCTTTGTAGAGAGGCTGGACTACTTGACCAGTCCGGGGTGGCTCCAAGGGGCCCGCAGCCGGGAGCAAAAGGGCCTCACCCGTGGAGGAACGAGCGTTCTGATTACCAACAAATGCATCATCCGTTTCCACCCCGGTAAAAGGACCATGTATCTGAGTGAATACTTTCCCGGTTCCACCCTCGAAGAGATCGAGGGAAACACCGGTTTCCCGTTGGATCTCGCCTCGGCCCGGGAGATGACGCCGCCCGGAGAAGAGGAACTCCGCGTACTCAGGGAGGAGGTGGATCCGGACAGACTCATTATCGCCTAGTCCCTTACAAGGGGTACAGAAAAGGAGGGACGGTACGGAAGGGGGGATGTCCATGGTTTTACCAGTGAGGAATTAAGGAACCATGAATCTCTTTATAAATTAAACACACCATACAGTAAGGAGGCAATACCATGAAAAAGGGGGCAATACCGATCATTCTTTCCTTGATATTCATCCTGGGTTTGATGGGCACCGGCTGGGCGGAATCCAAGCCCATCATTATCGGGAATCCCAACGCCTTTAGCGGCATGATGTCTATGTACGGCAACGGTGCCGCTGTGGGACTTGAACTTGCCATTGAAGAGATCAATGCAGCAGGGGGGATCCTTGGCAGACCCCTCAAGTTGATCAAAAGGGATACGAGGCTCAACCCGGAGGTTGCGGTCAGGGAGGTGAAGGACCTCGTATTGAATGAAGACGCGGATTTCATCATCGGCATCTTGAGCAGCGGTGTGGGGCTGGCCGTTTCGGAATACTGCAAGTCGGCCCAGAAAATCCTCATCATTTTGGAGGCCCGTTCCACCAAGATCACCGAAGAAAAAGGACATCGATACGTGTTTCGGTTTGCTTCAAATTTTTCCTCCCGCGACTCCGCGGTACTGGATGCAGCGGCAAAATTATGGCCGAAGGATGAAACCGACAAGATCTGTCAATTGAACCTGGACTACGAGCAGGGGAAAAACGCCTATCAGGACACCATGAAAAAGTGGAAAAAGGCCAACCCCGGCATGGAACTGGTGACGGCCCTGTGGCCGCCCCTGGGGACCTCCGACTGGGCCCCTTATATCTCCAAGCTTATGGCCTCCAAAGGAAATTTCCTGATCCACGCCCTTTACGGTGGGGCCTGGATGGCCTTTGTTAAACAGGCCCTTCCCATGGGCCTTTACCAGAAATTTCATGTGGTGGGCTCCTGTGCCGGGGATCTGGAGACGACCCACGTCTTGAAAAAGGGAAGCCCTGTGCCTACCGGAATGGTAACCATAGCGGAGTGGCCTTACTGGGCCCTTGACAATCCCAAGGCCCAGGAAATGGCGGATAAGATCATGAAGAAGGGCAAGCTCAACTATGCCTCGCCCCACGCCTACGGGGGCTATCTTGCCATTTACACCCTGAAGGAGGCCATTGAAAAAGTCGGGGCCGTTGATACGGAAAAGGTCATCGACTACATGGAGGGCAAGCAGATTGAATCCAACATGGGGCCCATGACCATCCGGGCCTGCGACCACCAGGTCACCTGGCCGGTGTACGCGGGAGAGCTGGAATTTATCCCTGGAGCCGGTTGGCCCAGTGTCAAGGACCCTTCTCTGCCTGATAATGTGGGCAGCATGTACAACTCCTGTGAAGAAGTGGCCAAACTGAGACAAGCACAATAAGGGCCCGCCTGGGGCCGATGCCGGCATGAGGCCGGCGTCGGCCCTCAAGAACAGCCCGAAAGGAGTGGTGAGAGGTGAATCTCCAGCTTGCCGTAATGCAGCTTTTGAACGGATTGGGTTCGGGAATGATCATCTTTCTCGTGGCCATTGGGTTATCCATCATTTTTGGGACCCTCAAGGTGCTCAATCTGGCCCATGCCGCAATCTATATGCTGGGGGCCTATCTCTGCTTCTGGCTGTCCCAGATCGTGCTGGCCCATTTCCCCGGGAACTTCTGGCTGGTTATCTTTCTGGCCCCCCTAGGCACGGCCCTTATCGGCGCCCTTGTTGAGATCTTTATCATTCGCCGGATCTACGGCCAGGACCTCATGTATCAATTCATCCTCACCTTCGGTCTTTCTCTGGTCATTGCCGACCTGGTCAAACTGTGCTGGGGCATGGAGGTCCATTATGTGCCGATTCCCTGGCCCTTTCAGGGGTCCGTCCCTGTCCTGGGGGCCTATCTGCTCAAGTACCAGCTTTTCTTGTATATGGCGGGGACCTCTGTGTTCGCGGGACTTCTCCTACTCATGAATTATACCAAACTGGGGATGCTCATCCGGGCCGTCACCTATCACCGGGATATGGCCAATGCCCTGGGGATCAACGTTCCCAAGGTGTATACCGGCGTCTTTATGCTGGGATCCTGTCTGGCCGGCTTCGGAGGGGTTGCTGCGGCCCCGGTCACGTCCATCACGCTGGGGATGGACCACATTGTCCTGGTCCAGTGCTTCATTGTAGTGGTTATCGGGGGTATGGGGAGCATTACAGGGGCCTTTTTGGGTTCCATCATCCTGGGCTTGCTCAATTCCTTCGGGATCCTGTATCTCCCGCAACTGGCCCTGGTTTTCGGATTTGTCCTCATGGCCATCATCCTCATAGCCCGGCCCTACGGCCTGATGGGTGAACCCATGGAGGCCGAGGAAAAACTTTAGATAAGGGTGAAAGATGCAGACGGCTGAAAGTCATACTCTCCTTGTCCGGATCTCCATAGCGGCCGCCGTTGTGACGGCCTTTCTCCTGCCTTTATGGCTCCATGCCGGGTGGATCAGTTTGATCACGGAAATGCTCATCCTCTCCATTGCGGCCTGCGGCTACAACCTCATGATGGGTTACGGCGGCATGGTGTCCTTCGGGCCGGCGGGGCAATATGCCCTTGGGGCCTATACCACGGGGGTTCTTCTGGTGAAAACAAACATCCCCTTTGCCCTCGCCATGACAGCGGGTCCTGTATGTGCGGCCCTTCTCTCCATTGTGATCGGGTGGTTCTGCGTACGCAGGACGGAGGTCTATTTCTCTCTCCTTACCCTGGCCTTTGCCCAGATCGTCTATACGGTCATACAGAAATGGTACGGTTTCACCGGAGGGGACGACGGCCTGGTGGGCATTCGGGTCCCTGAAATCCTGTCCGGCATAGATAAGTACTACTTCTTCACGGTCCTGGTTGCCCTGTTTTGCCTCTTTGTCATGTGGAAAATGATCAATTCCCCCTTTGGCAAAATGATCCAGGGTATCAGGGAAAATCCAAGGAGGGCGGAATTCATCAGTCTTAACGTGAAACGGTATCAACTGGGCATCTTTGTGACCTCCGCCTTCTTCCTGGGGGTTGCAGGGTCTCTCTACTCGGGGTTCAACGGCAGCATTTTCCCGGCCAATATCGATGTGGCCAAATCCACGGATATCATCGTGGTATGCCTCATGGGTGGCATGCATCACTTCCTCGGACCGGTTCTGGGCTCCATCGCCTATATTTTGATCAACAAGATCATCGCCAACTACACCCAGTATTGGGCCCTGGTCCTGGGGATAATCATTATCGGACTGGTGTTATACGCCCAGGGAGGCATTGCCGGTTTCATCTCAGAACGCTATTCCGCCTTAAGAAGGGAAGCATAAGACAATGATCTTTGAAGCACGCCATCTTTCTAAGGCCTTCGGGGGAATAAAGGCGGTTGATGACGTCTCTCTCCAAATCGAGGAGGGTGAGGTCAGTTCCATCATAGGGCCCAACGGCGCAGGGAAAAGTACGCTCTTTAATCTCTTTACCGGGCACCTTCGCCCTGACACGGGGGAACTCTTTTACAAGGATGAAAATATCACCACATTACCCCCTTATAAAATCTCCAAGATGGGCATCGGCAGATCCTTTCAGCGGGTCAACGTCTTTCCGGAGCTCAGTGTTTTTGAAAATGTCCAGCTTTCCCTGCTCTCCGGGCGGGGCCTTGGAAGCCGTCTCTTTCAGGGTGCGGGCAAGATGCTGGTCACAGAAACCCGGGACCTCCTCGACCTTGTGGGACTTGGAGACAAGGAAGGGTCCCCGGCGGGATTCCTCTCATACGGAGATCAAAAAAGGCTTGAAGTGGGCATCGCCCTGGGGGGAGCCCCCGAGCTCCTGCTCCTTGATGAGCCTACGGCCGGGATGAGCCCCGAAGACACCGTCAACTTCACCCGCTTTATCCAAAAACTCGCCAAGGACCGTCACCTTACGGTGGTATTCGTTGAACATGATATGAAGGTGGTATTCACCATCTCCGACAAGATCAGGGTCATGGACCACGGAGCCATTATCGCCACCGGAACCCCTGAAGAAATACAGGCCAACAAAGAGGTGCAGCGTGTGTATCTTGCCGATGCGGATAAGATCTCCGAGGAGCAGGTTGTATCTGTATCGCCCGGGCCCGTGGAGGTCCCCGAAAAGGCCAACATCCTGGATGTCAAGGAAATAGACACCTTTTACGGCCTAAGCCACATTCTCTTTAAACTGTCCCTGAAGGTGGACGAGGGGGAGGTCATCTCCATCCTGGGGAGAAACGGGGTAGGAAAAACAACCACCCTGAAGAGCATCATGGGACTTACCCCCCCCAAAAGGGGGAGCATCAAGTTCCTTGAAAAAGAAATCCGGGGGCGAAAGCCCTTTCATATCTCCCGCATGGGTATCGGCTTTGTCCCGGAGGAAAGAATCATCTTTCCCGATCTCTCGGTGGCGGAGAACCTGGAGATCGCCAGGAAACCCCCTACGGGTGAGTTCAACTGGACCCCCCAAGAAATCTACCAAATATTTCCCGTCCTCAGCAAGAGAAAGAACCAGAAAGGAGGGACCCTCAGCGGGGGAGAACAACAGATGCTCACCATCGCCAGGACCCTCATGGGCAACCCTCAATTGCTGCTCCTGGATGAACCCTCCGAGGGGCTTGCCCCCTTGGTGGTTAAGACCGTGTATGAGCAACTGGGCATCCTAAAAGGCCACGGCATGTCCATTCTCTTGTCCGAGCAGAATTCCACCTTCGCCCTGATCTTATCAGACCGGACCTATGTGCTCGAAAAGGGGCATATTTGCTGGGAAGGAGAACCCCGAGAGCTGAGAGAAAATCCCGAGATCATGAAAAAATACCTGGGTGTCTAGTCCCCTGCCGCAGGTCTAACCCCGGGCGAAAGGGTTTGTCCTCCTCTCGTATTCCACGGTTGAAGAGCAAGCCCGGCCGTAATCATGTCCCGGCCACACCCTGGTCCCGCCGGGCAGGGTATAGATCTTCTCCCGGATGGATCGGAGCAGCAGGTCAGGGGAACCTCCCCGCAGGTCGGTCCGGCCCACCCCACCCACAAAGAGCGTATCCCCCGTAAACAGATGCCCCCGGGTATAAAGGCAGATGCCCCCCGGGGTGTGGCCCGGCGTATGAAGCACTGTGAGGGTTGTAAATCCTATCCCAATGGCATCTCTGTCCTTAAGCAGAATATCAGGCCTCGGTGAGCCTTTGCCGCCCAAAAGTCTTGATAAAACACGGTTCAACGGCCTTTCCAAAAGGGGGGCGTCTTGCTCATGGATCAGCAACTTGGCCCCGGTGGCGGCCCTCACCGTCCTGTTGCCGGCCGTATGATCCGCATGTCCATGGGTGTTGATGATGTGGGTCACCTTATATCCAAGGTCTCCCACCTGGGAGAGGATGCGGCCTGTTTCAAAGGCCGGATCAATGAGGCCACAGGTCCTTGTCTTCTCGTCCCCCACCACGTAGCAAAAGGCGGCCATACGTTTCATTTTGATCTGTCTGAGCAGCAGGGTATTTCTCCTCCTATTCCTGCACTGTCCATTCCCGGTCTGGGCGGGCAGGGGTCAAAAACCTGACACCGTGCATGTCACTTTATCATATTGTCTTATGAAGTTTTAGATTTTTGAATAAGGCCAAGTTACTCGAAGAGGTTAAAGGGTCGGTAAGGACACATATTCTTTGCCTTCGCTTCGCCGGGCCCAGGCCACCCCTACAGGGCGGATCCCGGTTTCTTTTCAAGCATCTCAATACACCGCGCCCCGTAATTCTTTAAAAGAAGTACCATGGCTAAATTCCCTCATACCCGGGACCTGGCATGATTCCTGCTAAAGTTTCCAGAGGAGGTTCTTGGGGGTGCCCTTGCTTTCTCTAAAAGGGGAGGAACGTTTCATGGCGGAGGAACCCACCTATGAAGATCTGAAAAAAAGGATCAAAAAACTGGAAAAAGATGCCTCTAAACAAAAAGGGGCGGAGGCGGACTTAAGATACCGGATTGAAGTGGATGACCTTATCACCTCCATATCCACCCACTTCATCAACCTCTCATCAGATGAGATCGACCAAGGCATCCAGACCGCCCTGGAAAGGATGGGAGAACTTGTGGGCAGTGACCGGAGCTACCTCTTCAGGTTTTCTCCCGCGGGGGATACCATGTCATGCCTCTATGAATGGGTGTCTGAAGGGACCGAACCCCAGATAGAACAACTCAAGGATGTCTCCCCCCACAGCCTGCCCCGGTTTATGGCCTTCATGGAGAGACTTGAGGTCTATAACGTTCCCTCCGTCCCTGATCTGCCCCCAGAGGCGGACACGGAGAAGTCCCATTTTCAAGAACAGGGGATCCAATCCCTGGTCTGTGTGCCCGTGCATCTGCGGGGGGCCCTTTTCGGGTTCCTGGGGTTTGATTCGGTAAAACAGGGAAGATACTGGTCCGAGGACCTGATCTCTCTCCTTAAAATCGTGGGGGAGCTCTTTGTGAACGCCCTGGAACGGAAACGGATGGAGGAGTTCCTCAAGGAAAGCGAGAGAAGATACCGCGAGGTTCTCGAAAACATTGTGGAGGGCTATTATGAAGTCGACCTCTCCGGGTCCCTCACTTTCTTCAATAACAGCCTCTGTGAGATGTCCGGGGCTTCCCATGATGAATTGATGGATCTGAATTACCGGGATTATACGGACCCGGACACGGCCGACCGGATCTACCAGACCTTTAGTCAGGTCTATCACACCGGAGAATCTGTTAAGGGATTTGAGTACGAGGTCTTCTTCGAGAAAAAGGGCGCTTCCGCCACGGTGGAGACCTCCGTGTCCCTTAAGAGAGACCCCCAGGGCCGGCCCACCGGGTTCCGGGGTATGATCCGGGATATCACGGACCGAAAGGCCATGGAGGCGGCCCTTCGCAGAGAAAAGGAAAAATTCCGCGCCCTCGTGGAAGACTGCCCCCTGGGGGTATCGCTCATTGCAGAAGACGGGACCTATAAGCACGTGAATCCCAAGTTCGTCGAAATGTTCGGGTATGCCCTCCAGGATGTCCCTACGGGCAAAGAATGGTTTCAGAAGGCCTTCCCGGACAGGGCCTACAGGAGGGATGTCATCTCCCGCTGGATCAACGATTTCAAGGGATCCAGGCATGGAGAGTCCAGGCCCCGCACATTCAAGGTGAGGTGCAAGGACGGATCCGAAAAGATGATCCATTTCAGGCCCGTGGCCATGGAGTCGGGTCAGCAACTGGTCATGTATGAGGACGTGACCGAAAAAAGGCGGCTCGAAATGCAGCTCTACCAGGCCCAGAAGATGGAGGCCATCGGAACCCTTTCTGGGGGAATCGCCCATGATTTCAACAACCTTCTCATGGCCATCCAGGGGAACGCCTCCCTCATGCTCACAGAGACGCATTCCGAGAGCCCCCATTATGGCTTTCTGACCAATATCGTTAAGCAGGTCCAAAGTGGGGCCAAATTGACCAGCCAGCTCCTCGGGTTTTCAAGAAAGGGGCGGTATGAGATCAAGGCCATCAATCTAAACCAGGCGGTCAAGGACGTGTGTGAGACCTTTGCCAGGACCAGGAAAGATATCAAGATCCACCAGGACCTTACCCCGGAAATACTCGCCATCCATGCGGACCGGGGACAGATTGAGCAGATCCTCCTAAACCTGTATGTGAACGCAGCGGACGCCATGCCCGGAGGGGGAGACCTCCACGTGACCACCATGAACACCACCCATGAAAGCATGAAGGCCGACCTCTATACGCCGAAGCCGGGCCTCTACCTCTTACTGGAGATAAGGGATACGGGCATGGGTATGGATAAAGAGACCACCAAACGTATTTTTGATCCCTTCTTCACCACCAAAGAGATGGGAAGGGGCACCGGCCTGGGTCTGGCCTCGGTCTACGGCATTGTCAAGGGTCATGGAGGCTATATCGATGTGCATTCCATCAAGGGCGGGGGAACCACCTTCAGCATATATCTGCCTGCCTCCAGGACCCTGATTCCCGGGGAGGAACCCGGGACAGGCGAAGAGGTCGCCGGGGGAAGGGGAACCATACTCCTGGTGGATGATGAGCATATGGTCCTGGATGTGGGTGCGCAGATGCTGGAACACCTGGGATACACCGTGCTCCAGGCCGCTTCAGGATCCGAGGCCATCCGTCTCTACAGAAAGAACATGGACACAATCGATCTGGTGATCCTGGATATGATCATGCCCGAAATGGGAGGAGGCAAGGTCTATGACAGGCTCAAAGCGCTCAACCCCGATGTGCGTGTTCTCCTCTCAAGCGGATACAGCCTGGAAGGGGAGGCCAAGGAAATCCTGGACCGGGGATGCGGCGGCTTCATCCAGAAGCCCTTTGACATCAAAGACGTCTCCCGGAAAATAAGGCAAATCTTGAGCAGACCATCATAGAGCGTTTTATAGCACTGGCTATTCACAAATTATCCAGAAATGAGATATTTTTTACAAAATCAAGGAAATCGAGGGATGACGCGGAGTTGTACTATACTACACCGCACAAGTGATCCCGCAGATTGACGCCGAGTTTGTGAAAAAGCGCCATTTATGGATGGAAACTATTTAGGAGGCCTGAACCGCTCCATAGCAGGCTGCCACACCCCGTAGAAATGGTCCCAGAAAAGGCTCTGGGCCATTACAAAGCGATTGTGCCTTGAACCGGCCCCTTTCATCTTCCTGTCCCAGGAGGCCTGCAAGGTCCGAAGCCTTTCTCTCTCCAACTCGCCTCTTGCGCTGTTGATAACGTCATCGATCATGCGCTTTCTTTCCCTTTCAAAGGCAAACCGGTCCTCTCTAAAGAGCCTGGCGAGCCTTTCATGCTCTGTTAGGGATTCCCGCTCCCGCTTCTCCTTCTCCTCCACACAATCCTTTTTTCCCATTTTCACTTTCCCCTCTCCCGTGTTTCGTCGAACGGCTCAATCGTCTTGTCACCGGATAACGAATCGAGCCTTAAGGACCTTCAAGAACAGCCCCGGCCGATTTGTGCTCCGACAGGCGGCGTGTCCACGCACCTTTTGTCAATCATTTGACACCTATGACAGGAGCACGCCACAACGCACCTGACCACCGATTGGCTCCTGGTAACCAAACACATTCCCTGTAGTGTACTATCCGATTCGATAACCATATTTTGTTATTCATGTAAAGAAAAATCTACATATTGGGAATATGTAAAAAATTCCACGCATCGGTTCATGCCGTCCCCGTCGTCCGCAAGAATGATTTCAACCCCGGATCCAGGCAAAACATTCCACCTGGCACGCCCGGACGTCAATATTTTGACGGGTAGAAGCGTTTCGTTCAGGCCGGGACAAGGGTGAGGCATAACTATAACAGATTGATATTATTAACGGATTGACAGTTTGCCTCCCCTTTTTTTTGGCATACAGCTTGCAAGAAAATTAAGCGACCCTCGTTTGAGGTCCAAATTTTTCAACGCGGGTCAAGGAGCAAAAGAGAAATCGGATACTGGAAACTCGAACCTTTTCGAAGCTCCCGCGGGGCAGGGAAACTGGGAGGAACTGTTTGAGCAGTCGAGTGGTCGAGGAGTCAAATCGTCGGGTGTGGAGTTTCCAGTTTCAAGTTTCGGCAACCCGGTTTCCCTCCGCCCTTGCCATCCGACACGGGGCTTTTTTGAACCGGCAATGGAGGCATTTTCATGGCCACACAACAGACAATCTCGGTACCTGAAGCGGCGGAGCTTTGCGGTGTCAGCCGGGGCACCATAAACAACTGGATCCAGGCAAAACGATTGGTTGCCAGGCGGACGGGCAGGGTCTACACGATCCACACGACCGATCTTTTGGTGTTTCTCGATGCCATGGGGAAGCCCATCCCTGCCGGGCTTGAAAACGAAAAATTCACGCACCCGCTGTTCAGGAGCTTTCAGCACTGCTGGGACTATTTTGGTGATCACCATCACGGTGGGAATTGCGAAGCGTGCGTGGTGTCAAAAAACAATCTGGCCGCCTGTTTCGCCGCAAAGAAAAGCAACCGCCTAACGAGCCCGAAGGCCTGCCATACATGCTCCTATTACCACACGATGTTTTTCCCGAGGATCCGGTTCATCCTTCAATTGGGGATCCCCGCGGCCGCGTGCAACGGGCTTTATTTCTGGGGAGCGAACCGCCGGTGGGCTGAGATCTGCGGGGTTCAGCCCGAAGCCTTTATCGGCATGGATATCGAAAACGTCATTCATTCGGACTCTTTGAGCACGGTGATTTCCCTCCTCAAAAAAAGAGAGATGGAAGAAGACCTTCCGCCGCCGGTGGAAGTCGGCGTGAAAACCGGGGCAGGAGCGAAGCGGGCATTGAGCCTCTCGGTTTTGCCCCTGGATGAACCTGCCGGGGCATCGCTTCTTCTCGGGGGGTTGTTGCGTGGCAGGTGAAACGGGGTGATTCCCATCAGACTTGAGACGAACGGAAAGGCAATGCGCCCGATAGTATCAAAATTTGAGCTTGTCTGGAATGCCCTGAAAAGGCTCGATATTCCGCTTCTGAAAAAAGCCGTGATGGAAAAAGCGCCGGCCTGTTTTCGAGGCAA
>CAZNLL010000021.1:0-38382 GCA_964573885.1 uncultured Desulfobacteraceae bacterium
AACTATTCCATTTCTCCGTCAAAAATGTGAAATTATTTTTGCGTGAGCCCTAAGGGCCGGAGGGCAAGGGATATGAAAAAAGTACTCAAGTTTTTTAACCATCCTGACGATATGTAGCTCAAAAGGCTGGAGCGAGAAGATTTTCAGGGGCTTAAGACCTCTGATGAAGCATGGAGTCAACAATGCCAGAGGGAAAGGAGGTGAGCTAAGAGCGGTCCAAGGCCGCAGAGAGGGCTCCGGATCAATCCGGATACAAAGAGAGGATGCCAAAAGGATTTGGCACCATGGTTAAAAGGCAGTCATAAACTAGACTAAAAAATCAAGGAGGATTTAATTATGGCAGTAATGATCAATCACAACTTAATGGCAATGACCGCGGCCAGGCATCTGGGATCCGCCTATGACAGAATGTCCACCTCCACTGAGAGGCTCTCATCCGGTTTGAGGATCAACTCCGCAGCGGATGACGCAGCCGGTCTGGCAGTCCGGGAGAATATGCGTTCAGACATCGCCGTCTTGAATCAGGGCGTGCGCAATGCCAACGACGCCATATCCATGATCCAGACGGCTGACGGCGCCCTCCAGGTCATCGACGAAAAGCTCATTCGAATGAAGGAACTGGCCGAGCAGGCGGCCACCGGGACTTACACAAGCGCCCAAAGGGCCATCATGAACTCAGAGTATCAGGAGATGGCTTCGGAAATCACCCGGATCGCCCACGCCACCGATTTTAACGGCACCCACCTGCTCAATTCGGGCACTAACCAGATCACCATCCACTTCGGAGCCGGGAACGACGCCGCCGAAGACAAATACGCCGTTACCTTTGAAGACATGACCGCCACCACCTTAGGTGTTGGTTCTGTGGGGGACGCGGCGGATATATGGAGGACCACAGCCAATGTGACTTCAGCGGCCGGGACGATCATCGCCTCCAACAACGGTACGGACTTTGCCTTTTCCGTCAACGGGAATGCTGCGACCATCAGTCTGTCCAGCGGGGGCTACACCCTTAACGAGTTGGTCTCGGCCATCAATGACGGCCAGAGCCTTGTCACCGCCTCTGCTGAAGCCTACGGCGGTCTCTACCATCTCAAGATACAAACCGCTTCCTCGGGCGCGGCCTATGACTTCAAGGTCAACTCAGGCCCCTCCGAGATCGATGCCCAGGCCTCCGAGTGGGTGCACCTGCAGGAGAGCGCGGGTGCAGGCGGTGCAGGGGATAGTATTACCACCCAGTCCCTGGCCCAGTCCGCCCTGGGGAAGCTGGACACAGCCATCCAGTCCAAGGAATCGCTGCGCGCCCTGATCGGATCCATGTCCAACAGGCTGGAGAACACCGTCACAAACTTGACGATCCAGGCGGAGAACCTGCAGGCCGCTGAATCGCGGGTCTCGGACGTGGATGTGGCCACGGAGATGACGGAATTCACCAAAAACAACATTATCGTCCAGGCGGCCACGGCCATGCTGGCGCAGGCCAACTCCCTGCCCCAGCTTGCGCTGCAGCTCCTTCAAGGGTAATTACGCCCTTTGAGGGGGGAGCCTGTAGGCCCCGGGCCGTTCAGGTAAGTCAAGATCGGGAGAAGGCTTTCTTCTCCCGATCTTATAGCCTCCGGGGTTCATCTCCTAAACGCCCTTGATCTGGACTGCCTCAAATAGCGGGGCCCATGGAAAAAAGTTTCAGTCCGGTGGGAAAAAACTTCCCTCCCCGATCCCTGCGCCCCGGAGAAGGGGCCTGTGGATGACAGATCCGCACGGATATATACATCTGGCACACCTTTTGCGTATTCCCATGACAATCCTTGAGGTATGCTTTTCCACTTCAGGGGCTCAAGCCAGGCCCTGAACCCGGGGGAAGGCGAGCAAAATATCTAGAAGACAGGAGTCTTTAATGTCCGGGAGTGTCACCATTCAAGGACTGGGCAGCGGCATGGACATGGCCGAGATCGTGGATTCCCTGGTGGAGGCGGAGCAGTATCAACTCAACCGGATGCAGACCTGGAAGAGCGAGTGGGAGAGCAAAATCTCGGCCATCCAGGGTCTCAATACCAAGCTCACCACTTATGAGTCCACCGTTAATGAATTGAATACGGCCTCGGGGTTTCTGGCCACCACCGCCTCCACAAGTGACGATGATGTTGCAGAGGCTACGTCCAGCAGCACCGCCATGGCAGGCACTTACGAGGTGGAGGTGGGCGCCATCTGGTCCTATAGAAAGGCCGTGACCCTGACCAATGACAGCGACTCCGATCTCGCCACCCACCTCGTTCACATCGACGAGAACCAGCTCGACAGTAATTTCTGGAGCAATGTCCAGGCCGATTACGCCGACCTCCGCTTTTATCACGGGGATACCCAGCTGGATTTCCACGTCCAGAACTGGGACTATGGCGCCCAGACCGCGGATATATGGGTCCAGGTGGACAATATTGACGCAAACGGCGATGAGATCAGCATGTACTACGGTAACGCCTCTGCCACGGATGCGTCTACGGCCAGCCTTGTGGATCTGAAAAATAGCTGGGTTGAGGGTACCGGTATCAAGGGCGGCCTGTGGCACCTCGACAATGCCCTCTCCGATGAGAGCGGCAACGGCAATACCGGCGCCGTGGGGGGTGCCCCCGTATTCGACAGTGAGGACGCCAGCTGGGTGGAGGATGATGCCAGCACTCCTGAATTCGGCCAATCCCTTTCCCTGGACGGTGCGGCGGACTATGTGGAAGTGTCGGCCCTGTTCACCGTTGATTCGACCAATAATAGGATTGATTTCAAGGAAGATTCAGGTTCTGAACTGACCGCGGAGATCGCCACCGGCACTTATACGGCAACGGAATTAGAGACAGCCGTAAAGAGCGCCCTGGAAGCTCAAGGCGCCGGTACTTACACGGTCACCTATGACGCGGCCACCCAAGGATTCACCATCGCTGTTGCCGGCGGGGTGTCAGACCTGGATCTGCTCTGGAACAGCGGCGGAAACGCGGAAACCAATGCCGGGGAAGTACTGGGCTTTTCTGATGCGGACGTCACAGGCGGCACCTCTCACACCAGTGATACGGAAAGCGTCAACAACCTGGATATGACCAGCGGTTTTACGGCCTCCGCGTGGATCAAATTGGATCCCGCGGACAGAAAGGTTGCCAGCCTGGTGGACCGGTTCAACGATTCAGACGACAGCCGAAAGGTCTTCTCCCTGGGTCTCAATGCAGGGGGGCAGGCCTTTTTTGAAATGCATGATGACACGCTGGCCCAGAGTACCGTCAGTGACGGTGCCGACCTGGCCGACAATGCCTGGCATTGTGTGGCCGTGACTGTGGATAATACCGACAAGGAGATCAAGCTTTACGTGGACGGATCTCAGGTGGGCTCAACCACGAGTTTCTCGGGAGCCATCCAGGAATCGGGTGACGCCCTGGGCATTGGGGCCCGCATCGCCGACGGAAGCGCCTCAAACCTTTTCAAGGGTCTCATAGACGAAGTCAAAGTGGCGGGTCGGGTCTATTCCGCGGCGGAAATCGAGGCGGACTATGATCATATGGCGACCGAGTTTGACTCTGAGGGGGCCGACTGTGAGGTATCTGTGGGTGACCAGGTCGCCCTGGGAGGACTGGCCACGGCCGAGACGGAGATCCACACAGGTGTGGCCGCTTCCACGACGGTTGTCAATGACAGTGGCTCAGAAAAGGTTTTCTCCTATCGCTACGCCGGGGGAGACGCGGTGACGGTGACCGTCCCGGATAGTACCACGCTGGCGCAACTGGTCAACCTTATCAACACCGATTCCAACAATCCCGGGGTAACGGCGAGAATTCTCAATGACGGACTTGCTACCGACACATCCTATCACCTGGTACTGACAGGGAATGACACGGGCAAGGCCAATTATATCTTGATTGATGAGTCTACCACCCTTGATGGAACAGGCGATACCACCGACTTTACACCCTCCACCTTTGCGGAAAGCCAAACGGCCACCAACGCCCAGCTAAAGATAAACGACTACGGCATTGAAAGGTCCTCCAATGTCATCACCGACGCCGCCGAGGGCGTGACCTTTAATCTGAACAGCGAGGGAACCGCCACCGTCACGGTCAACTGGGATACAAACAGCATTAAGGGAAACATAGAAGATCTGGTGTCTCAGCATAACACCGTCATTGATTATATAAAGCAGTATGCAAGCTATGATTCAGATTCGGAAACAGCCGGCCTCATGTTCGGGAATTACGGGTTTCTCATCGTTAAGCAGAGATTAAACGATATTCTTTCCAGCGCCGTGCCAGGACTTGCCGACGGGATAGACACCTACACCCACCTCGCCCAGATAGGCATTGAGACAGACCCCGATGACGATGGGGCGTGGGTCATTGATGACGACACGCTCACATCGGCCCTGGCCAATGATCTTGAGGCCGTCAAACGCTTGTTCATAGAAGACACCTGTCGCACCGTAGGGGGACCGACCAAGGGATATGACGACTGGACGGGGTCCGCTACCATAGGCTCAAGCGGAACCTATACGGGGGAGAGCGATTCGACCATCACCTTTACCGTTGCCGGCACCGGCACCTATACCCTGGGTGCGGACGCCATCACCATAAACTGGAGCAGCACAGACGCAACCGCCCCTGCCGGTTCCTTTACCGTAGAACCTTCCGATGCGGGTGTCCCCCAGGACATCGGAGAAGTCACAGGCATCGGTAAAGGGGTCTACATCACCCTTTCAGGTCTAGGGGATACCGTGGTCGGGGGCGACGCCTTCGAAGTCAAGGCCTTCGTAAACGGCGTTCCAGGCATTGCCGAGCGGTTGAGTGAGGAACTGGAAGACCTGACAGATACAGAAGATGGGCCCATGAACGTGCTCATCGATAATTATGAGGGGATCTGTGACAATATCGACGTCAAAATAGAGCGGGAGGAGCGGAGGATCGCCCTTGTGGAACAAAGGTTGATCGATCAGTATAACAGATTGGAGGCCACCCTCACCTCCCTGTCGGGAGATGAAAGCACCCTGGAGAGTCTCCTTGATCAATTGCCGAGCATCGGTGACAGCGATTGATGCCTGGTTTAAAATGGTTCTGATCAACTAAAAAGGAGGAGGATGTAAGCCCTATGCAGAATTTGACCAGTCTTGAATATAACAAGAATGCCATAACCACGGTGGAAAGGAGAAAACTGGTTGTCCTACTCTATGAGGGGGCCATCAACTTTCTCAAACGGGCCCAGCAGGGGATCCGGGAGGACGATCCCGAGAAAAGACACAATAATATTATGCGGGCTCTTGATATCATTGATGAATTAAGAGGGGCATTGAGTTTTTCCCAAGGGGGGGAAATCGCCCCCTCCCTTAACAGCCTTTATCTTTTCATGCGGAGACATCTCACCTCGGCCAACATGAAGAATGATCTCCAGATGATCCAGGAGGTGGAGACCATGCTTGCCAGCCTCAATGAGGCATGGAAGGCCGTGGCCACCGATCCCGACCTCACCAAGCTCAATTCGGATTATCCACAACAGGTGAGAGGAATTACCGCCTAAGAACGGGCGGTGGCCGACCGCCGGGGTGACCCTTCGAGTACTATCGGGCAGGACTCCAGGTGCATGAGGTCATGGTATTTGAGGTACATTTCTTTGGAGCGGTTGTCGCTTTCAACCCTTTCCCACATTGTCCGCAAGGCCCTGGCGGCCCCCAAGCTGTCACCCATGGCCCTGAGGGCCCGGTAAAGCCCGTGCCATCCGAAAATATGAAACGGATAATTTCGGACCACATCTTTAAAAAGCAAGACGGCCAGCTGGTAGTTGCCGTTTCGCAGGTTGATGTTGTTCACAAAATTCACATCCAGGTTGACGCGATAGACCAATTCCTTGAGTTCCAGCGCGGAGATCTCTTCTGTATCAAAGGTCCGTTCCTGAAACCCTGTCCTGGACCACTGGTAGACATCCTCCTTAAGACATCCTCTCTTCAAAAATTGGTTGTACATCTCGGAGCCGATAAGGGGGGCTGCAATGAGAACCGCATACCAGTCCGCCCCCAGACCTTTCACGTACTCAATGCCCTCTTCCATAAGTTCCCGCGTCTCTCCCGGGAAGCCGAAGATGACGTTACAGCGGGTGATGATCCCCTTCTCCCGGCAAAGGCGGATCAAATCCCGAGTCTTATCGAGGTCCACGTTCTTTTTTATGATATGTTTTTGTACAAAAGGGGAGCCAGACTCCAGGGCCAGGGTCAGCATCTTGGTCCCTACCCCTATCATGTTCTCCAGGATATCCTCGTCCATTGAGTTTATGTTGATGCCTCCTGTAAACTGCATTTCCAGGTTCGGGATACCAAGTTTTCGGATTTCCCGGAGCAATCCCAGGACCCGCCCCTTGTTCGCCGTAAAATAGTCATCTTCAGGCACAAATAAGTTCACCCCGTAGCGCTTGTGCAGCAAAGCCATCTCGGACATCACGTTCTCAACGGACCGGTATCTGACTTTCCTTCCATGTACTGTGTGGGCCGAGCAGTAAGTGCACTTATGAGGACACCCCCTGGTGGTCAAGACAGTGGCCGAAGAACGGGGAAGGGCGTCTCCCATGTCACGCTCCCATCCCCCGGAAGTCATGTAGGGCTCTGTATCCAGGAGTTCCCAGTGCGGAAAAGGCAGGGAGTCCAGGTGGGTAACATGATCCGCCAGCTCCAGCGAGCCGGTTGCAGTGATATTTCCCCGGTGATAGACCCCTTTGACCTTAACTTCACGGCCTTCGCATAGCTGTTCCACCACTTCGGGAAAAGCGACCTCTCCTTCCCCCCGGACTACGCAATCAAGGTCCTTGTGACGCAAGAGGGTTCGAGTACAATTGGTGGCATGGACCCCCCCGGCCACCGTCACCGCCCCCGGCCACAGGCCTTTGAGCGTTTCCAGGACAAGGTCAAAAAACCGGTGGGACGATGAAAACATCAGAGAAATGGCCACAATATTCGGATCCAAGTGGCGGTATTTTTCCGCCTCTCCCTGGACGAAATGGCGGATATCGGAGTATGCTGAAAAGGACTCCTTGAAGCCTAAAACATAGTCGAGCAGATGAATCCGGGCCGCCCTGTTTCGGGCCTTGACAGAGGCCGATAGATAAAGGATGCCCTTGGGCATGACCAGTTCCTGGTCATATCGGCTCTCGCCTTTCAGGCATTGCTCGAGGTAGAGGTATGGCAAAGACAAAAGGTTTACAAAAAGAATGTTGGGGCTCATCATTTCCCTCCCTCCTCACAGAAATTCCCCTTCGTCTACAAGGGATGCCGGGAGACGAAGCAACTTACGTGACGGTCAAAAGACCGTGTTTGATCATCCACATCATATGATAATATATGATGGCCGCCTTTTCGCCGTTCCTTTCGCCGATTGCTTCAACCACTTCTCCCACGTGATCTTTCCGTTGGGCCCAAAAAAGGATGGTCCGCACCAGGGAGAGCTCCAGCAAACCCGTGAGTTCTTCATAGGCCCAGTACCCCCGGCGCCTCTGATAGACCTCTTTTCCCGGAGCCGTGATTTCCACCCTTTTGGACCCGTCCAGGATTTCGGAGGGGTAATGGGAAAAGGCCTGAAAAAAATCCAGCTCATAGAGGGAATGACCTTTCGCACCGACCCCTTCGGTTTTGCCTGCCAAACGCCCCAGTTCATTCCATAAGGCCATATATCGCTTCACAACACGCTTCCAGGCATATTCCGAGACACACTTTTGCCTTCCCCTGTTACCCATGTCGCGGCATAGGTCGCGATTTCCGATCAGTTTCCAGATGGCCCCCTTCAAGGACCCTGTGTCAAAGGAAATGGATTGGGCCAAATGGAGATGGTAGATGGACTCAAAGGCCACAGGTACCGTCTCCGATATATGCTCTGATGCCGGGGCCCAGAGGGTGGGGACCTTAAAGCCCTCGACCCCGTCTATCACCAATTCCTTATACCCATTGAAATCAGAAACCACGACAGGGCGGGCGCACGACATGGCCTCCAGCACGGTCAGCCCAAAGGTCTCCTGGAGATTATCACTCATGGATATGAAAACGTCGGCGGCGCCATAGAGGAAGGGTTTATCCGCCTCCTTGAAATCAGGGAGAAAGATGACGCGCTCCCCCAAACCCATTGCGTTGCAAAGTTTCTCAAGAGCCTTGAGATAACCCGAGCCTTCGGAAGCACCGGCCAAAACGAGGTAAAGAGGCATTTCTTTTTCCCCCTCTACCATGTCCTTGAAGGACCTCACCAGAGGAAAGAGGTCCATTTTGGAAGCGGAAGAAAACCGGGCCACGCTCAAGAGGACCCTGCCCTCCCGGGGCAGACGGAGCTTCTCCCGGGCCTGACGCTTGGGCCTGGGCGCAAAAAAGTCGGTATCCACACCCAGAGGGATATGGTGGTAAGTTCCCTTAAAAGCGGTGTCCAGAGCATACAGCTCCTTGTATCGCCTCTCCAGTTGCCCGAAGATCTTTTTCAGGGCCTCTATACCGCAGCGGCTTGTGCCTACGATGGCGTCACAGGCCATGACATTTTGATTCATCAGAAGATCCAGGTAGGCCGGCATCAGCCGCTGGTAGCTGAGGGAATGGGTGATCCCTGTAATGGGGAAGCAGGTGCAGGCCCATCTGCTTCTCAGGTTTGCCAGGCTGGAGGTATGGGTGATGAAATCGCTTTGATGGAAAACATGATAGGTCTCCTTGGATATCATTTGCGGGAGTTGATGGCGGTAGAAAAGTTTCACCTTGCCCTCCAAGACCCGGTCCTCACGAACAAAGGCGTGGAAATCTCTGAACCGCTCATGATCAAAAGAGTCCCCCAAAAAGAAATGGTACTCCTCAAAAGGGTCATATCTGAGGAGGGCCTTCACAAATTCCCTGTTGGCCACAGCCCTTCCGACGACGGTTTTTCCCACATCGCAGTATGAATCCAAGGAACCGAAGATCATTTTGTGGCTATCCCCGTCTTCAACTGCACCAGCACATCAGACCATTTTTCCAGTTGCTCCACCAGTTCGTATTCGATGAGATCAGCAAGAAAAATCCAGTCCTGGGCCTCCTGAGTGACGACCATTTCCTCTATGACCGACGAGAGTCGCTCCAGTCTCTCCTCTATGCTCTTCTCTCCGATGACGATGGTGTTGAAATCAAGGGAAAAAGTGTGTCGAATCTGCTCGATATATCTGAGGAAATGTTGAAGCGCATCCAGACTCATGAAATACTGTTCATTCGCCTCGGTGGCATCTTCCAGACGAAACATGCGGGCCCCCTTTTTGAAGCCCTCTGAGATAAGAACGAGATGGCGGTCTGTCCCGTCAAGTTGTCCAAAGGCCTGCTGAATCAGTTCATTCTCTCCCTTCTCTGTATGCATCGCAATTCTCCTTTCATCATTGGCTTTCGAGTGCCCGGTTCCGGATCCCTTTTCCGTGAAAACGCCAAACCCCTTTGCCCCCCGCCCACCCATTGAGGGCCATGAAGGCGAGCATCTCCCGCATACGGTGGCGGTAAGTGTGTTCCCTCAAGACCCGCTTTCGGCAGCGGAGTCCCATTTCCAGCCGCTCTTCCGGATGGGTCAAGTAATAATCGATATGGGACTTCAAGGACTCCAGGTCGTGGAAACAATCGACTTCCTCACCGGGTTCAAAATAGGCATCCACTCCTTTTCTAAAATCCATGATCTGAAAGGCGCTGCATGCCGCGATCTCAAAGGTCCTGGGATTGATATACCCCCCCTCCGGATCGAGCCTTTGACCATGACATGAATAGTGGGTATTGAGGTTTATCTTGGTGGCATTATAAACCTTTACCGCATCACCTTCCGGTATCCAGGACCCTCCACGCTGGACAAGGGGGCCCAAGGGAGAATTGAGGTCCCATCCGGTTCCCCATATTTTGGGGTGATATTGCGTCAACCCGGAAAGGATTTTGGAACGGCTGGGATAGTGTACTCCCAGAAGGGCCAAATGGGCGCCCATTTCACCCCGGGCCCTTTCATCCAGGCGCAAGGGTCGGTGGATGCCTGTACTGGCCGCACCGGGAAGGTGGTGGCACCGCCTCACACCGATGCTCTGGAGCCGTTCAAAGATGCCGCTTTGCTGGTCCTGGATGGTGAAAAAGCAGTCATAGAGAGGGGCTACACCTTGCCAGTACTCATACCGGGCATTTCGATGGTCTTCCAAAAACCAGCATGCGGTTTTTACCCCTTCTTCCCTTAACCTGAAAAGGGCGGTCCTGTTCAGAGGGGACTGAGACAGGGCAATCACATATTCGGGCCTTGAAGCACGGATGGCCCTCAAGATCTTCTCCGATAATTCATGCATATATCGATCCAGGCTCTCCCCTTTTTCCTTAACCATCCGCGCCTCGCGGCAGAAGAGGCTGCTGTCAAAGCAGGAGACCTCGCAGCGGAGTTCCTGAAGGGCCCTCACACAATATCGAGCAATGGGAAGGGTTGCCCCTTCAAGGGGGAAGACGAAGAAAAGGCGTTTCGGGCCCTGGCCGGGCTCCTTCATTTTTACATGGCACATAAAACGTTCCAGGACCTGTGACGCACCCTCCCCTGAAGGCTTGTGAACCAAAACGGTCATTCCCTTCCTGACGAACTCGCCCATCTCCACAAAATAGTTCCACCTTTCTCCCAGGACGAGCCGGGCGCCGGTCAGCACATCCCGTAAGTCAACCGCTTCCATGGCCGCCTTGAAAACGTCCAGCCTGGGTTCTACCACAATGAGAGGGAGGCCGGATTTCAGAAGTTCTCTCACATGGTATCCAAGGCCCAGCCCGAATACACCTATGGCCCCATGGCCTGAAAGAGCAACCTTTTTGATGCCCCTTCCGGCGAAATGACGGGCCTCCTCCAGGGGATTGTAGGCACTGTGGAAATATCGGCCCTCCACCTTAAGAGTGGGCGAACCGCACCTGGACAGATGCCACTCTATGGAATCACCGGTCTCCTGTGATGGAAGAAGGGCGGCTGTTCTTGGATCCACCCGGTTCAGGCAGGCCAGATTTTTTTCAAATCTGTCAGCCATGGCCCTCTCCCGATGCCTGTCTGTGATCAAGCTCTTCCATGTGGCGCCTGGCCCTTTGTGTGGTCTTGTCATATCCGGCGGCCTTGCTCAGAAAGGACCGCGCCTCCGCGATAAACCCATGGCGCAAGAAGAACTCGGCCCCTTCCAGCCAGCATGCTCCGTTGTTTACACGCTCCCAGGGGAACGCCTCGACAACGGCAAGCGCCCTGTCCCGTTCCTTTTTCACCACATGGAGCTCCGCCAGGGTGAGATAGGGGATTAACCGGTCAGGGTCCGCTTCTATGGCTTCCTGCAAAAGGCGGGCCGCCTTTTCATGCTCATCCAGATTGAAATAGATGACCGCCATATTTTGCAGGGAAAGGTAGGATGCCACCCCTGGACGGGGCGGCACGTACGCCGCCGGTTCTTTAAAGGACAGGCATTTCTCGAATTGGGAAAGGGCCTCCCTGAATCTCCCCAGACGGGTGGCGATCTGTCCCAGGGTGTAGCAGAAATTGGGCGTTTCCCGGATCCGCTGTTGCTGGGACCGGCAGATCTGGTGCGCCTTTTCCACCTCTCCCTCACTGAGCAGGTCGGCTGCATAGTTCCCTACGACCTCACCGGAATAGGGGAGTTCCTTAACCCGTTTCTCTGAAAGACCTTCAAGGATCCTATAGGCCTTTTCGTTGGCCTTCTTTTTCAAGGGGCCTTCATCATGTTCATTTAACAGCACGGCATATTTGTACCAGCTGTAGAGGTCGCCCCCGTGACGGGCCAATTGCTTGGGAAAAAGGCGACGCACCCGTTGGGCCTTTTCTCTTTTTTGGATGTACCCTTTCTGATACCCCTTGTGAATGATCACCGCATCCAGCCTCCCCACGTGGGGGCCTTGGAGCCCCCCTGGAATGCACAGCTGGTTATACACCCGATTCTTAAAACGCATGTCGGCACGGTTTCTGAACATTCGGACTTGGAGGTGACTCGCATCCTTTCCATTGTCCAAGAGGTTTTTGATGGTCAGGGCATAGGCCAGTTTTGTCTTGTTCCTTGCGGCCTCTCTGAAAATATCTTTATCAAGCGGTTCAAGAAACTCATCACCGTCCAGGTAGACGATCCATTTCCCCTTGGCATACTTGAGGGAATGGTTTCTTGCCTTGGCGAAATCATCGCACCATTTGAAATGGAAAATCCGTGCCTTAAAAGCCCGGGCGATCTCCACGGTGTGGTCTGAAGACCCTGTGTCCACGACCACCATCTCGTCGACCTTGTCCCTGGCGCTGTGCAGGCACTGGGGGAGGTCCTTCTCCTCATTTTTCACGATCATACAAAGGGTGACCAAAGGTCGCCTTCTTTTTTTCGCCATGTCAGATTCCTTTCTCTGCAAAAGAGGGGCACTCTTTCACCGTATCACGGGGGCCCCGGGATTCATCTCGCTCAAGATCTTCAAAGGCCTTCATGAGCAGCCATATAGCCTCAGGCCTGTCAAGGCGGCCATCCGATCGATGGGGGATCTGATCCACGATCTCATCCAGGCCTTTGCCGTCCCGGTAACACGGCGGAGCAACTCCATCCACGTTTCCTTCCTTACCGTCCGCAGGCCCCGCAGCAGGCAAAGGTAACCCCCGCCTCTCCCTGTAGATTTTCAAAAAGTCCCGCCAGAAGGCATGTGCCTCGGGGTTGGTCCTAACAGTGGGTTGATGAAAAAACCACGTCGCCCTCGCCATGTCCTCCTTATAGGCGCGGTCCACAACCAGGTCCGTCCTTTCCAGGATATCCGTCAAATCAACCGTACGAAAGGCCAGGGCCAGGATCTCCATATTGGGCTCAACCACGGTCACTCTGCCCGCCCGCTCTAAAAAGACCTTTACATGATATCCCAGTCCAAAGCCAAAAATGATGAGGGGCTCATTGTGCTCCAGGGCTCGATCAATTTCTTTTATCCGGGCCATTCCCTGGGCCTCGGCAACCGGGTCATAGCCACTATGGAGCAGGACGTTCCTGTATCTGACCGTGGGACACCCTGATTTGGAGATCTGGACCCGGCAGTCGGAAAAGGTTTTGATCTCCCCCAGACGCAAGCAGAGATCGGGATGCCTCCGCCTTAAAAGGGCCATGTTCCTGGGAGCGACATCCTTTACCATTTACCATCCTCCCCATGGTCTGCAATACGACCTAAAAACGCCTCAAGCAGGCGGGGCGCCGTGTCCAAAACCCCTTCCATCTCTTTAATTGCCGCCCACCCCGTCCTCTTCATGTGCGACAGCCTGTCCTCAAAGGCCGCAAGGGGACTCAAGAAACGGCTCAATGCCGGATTATAGGCAAGGGCACTCCTTATACCTTGTTCCCTGATCACTTCCCTGATGCGGCCCAGCATGCCCAGGGTTTCCCTGGTAGGAGGAGCATAGGCTTGGACCTTTGAAAAAAGCCTTTCAACATCCGGGCAATATCCCCTGTCACAGACCCGCCGGCCCAGGTCACGGTAAAAAATGCCGAAAACATCCTCCGCCCCCAGGGCCCTCGGTATCAGGGGTCGGAGAAAGGCGCCCCAGCCGTCCATATCACTTTCATACACAGTGATCTTACCGTTATCCCCTGCCCCTTTTCCTGTCCCAATCAGCCTGTGCCCGGAGCGGGCAGTCGTCATCTCCAGGGCCGTCTCAAAGGCAAGCTCCACACCAATCGCCTCTCGACAGATGGGATTGGGGCATTCCTCTCCCTCCAGACAAGGGCCGCAGGACAGTTCCACCTGGATCACCCGGTGGCCCTTTCCATAGGGGCCTGTCTCGTGGGCCCATGCAGGTCCGAAAAAGAGGGCCAGGACAGGAACATCCAGGGCCGCCGCCAGATGCATGGTCCCGGTATCCCCCGTCACCAGGAGGTCGGCTTTTTTCAGACAAGTGGCCAATTGCATAATGTCGGTTTTCCCCATGAGGTCGATAAGAGACGGGGCATAATCCGGCTGGATTTTTTCCAGTTCCGAAATGAAGGCCCTTCCCAACCCCCTCTCCGAGTTTGTTCCCAGGAGCATGATCCTCGCCCCGCACCCTTCAATGAGCCTCTTTGCCAGGGCCGCATATTTTGCCGTGGGCCAACGCCTCAGGAGATGTTTGCTCCCCAACTGGAATGCCACAAGAGATCCGATCCCCTTGAGCTTCTCATCGATGAGGGAAGGGAATGCTTGATGATCATTGTTACCGGGCAAGGCCAGCATCAGCCCTTCACCCTTCCCCTTTCTTATGACGGAGCGGTAGAATACATCCACCAAGTTGATTCTGTTTACCACCCTGGAATGAACCACGCTTAAGATGTAGGCGAGCCAAGGTGACGTGGGCATGATCTCTCTCATGGGCCCCAGCCTGTAGCCTTTGACGTCTCCGGTTCCCAGAAAGGCCGTAAGCAGGGCCGTTATCCGCGAAAAATTGATATTAAGGACCGTGTCATATCTCTTTTCTTCCAGGCTCCTCAGGGCCCTTGAAAAATAGCGGTAGTGTTCAGGCAAATTGTCCTTATAGAACCGGCCTGCCCTGGCCAGCCCCTGAATATCCAGACCCATGCACTCATCTGCTGGCAGTAGAGCCCCTAAGCTCGGCACCAGGGCATTGTCCATGAGCACGCTTAGATGGGCTGCAGGATAGATGCGCCTGAGTCCCTTCATGAGAGGAATCGTTTGGAGGATATCCCCCATCTTGGCCATTTGGATGAGTAAAAGATTGTGGTGATTCATTCTCTGCCAAAGTCCTTGGAGGGTCCAAAATGCAAGTTTCATGCCTTATGAAAGACCGCTTCAACGGAACAAAAGCGCTCTCTCAAAAAGACCAATTCCATGGGAACGGTGAAGATATGGCATGCATATTGCTTTTTCAAAAGGTCGTGGCATAGGAGAGGCCGTCAAGAAAAAGGGCGCCCCCAAAATCCACACAAACAAGATTCACCGGGAAAAACCGTGAAACCACATCCCATTCTTTCTCTTTGTATGATCGTGCGCGACGAAGCCGACCAGCTGCCCCGTTTCCTGGAGAAGCATTGCCGCTTTTTTGATGAATGGATTGTCATTGATACGGGGTCATCGGATGATACGGTGCGCATTCTGAAAGAGGCGGGGAAAAGGCCGCTCTTTTTCCGGTGGCAGGATGATTTCTCCAAGGCGAGGAATTTTGCCCTTCAACACGCAAGCGGTGACTGGGTGGCCTCCATGGATGCAGACGAAGTTATCTCAGCGGAAGATCAGGAAAAGATAAAAGTGATCATCCGGGAAGATGCGTGCGACGCCATAAGCGTGGTTCAGAGAAATTACTCGGAGGACATGGACGACATCCTATGGGTCCCTTGCAGCCGGGATCCCGAAGCCCTTGGGCCCTTTCATCAGGGCGCAACAGGGTTTATACCTGTGCCCATTGTCCGTTTTTTCAGGAGACGGCCTGAGTACTGTTGGGAATATCCAGTCCATGAAGTCCTCCAGCCTTCTATAGAGCGGGCTGGAGGCAGTATCCTCGACACCCCTTACATCATTCACCATTACGGACTTATACGGACGGAAAACCGGTTAAAACGAAAACACGCCCTATATGCACGCATCGCTGCAAACCTTAAGGGCCAAGGTTGCCTGGAATCCTCCCCCAAACTCCTCTGTGAGTTGGCCAAGGCCTCAGAGAGCGACATTGAGAGGCTCAAATTGCTTGAAACCGCCCGGGGCCGGTCTTCAAAAGACCCTTATTTTCTGGTCTTTTTGGGAGATGCTCAATTAAGGGCGGGGCGTCTTGATCAGGCCCTTTCCACCGCCACCATCCTCATCGAGTCAAAGCCGGACATGCCCGCGGGCTTTCTCCTGGCGGCCAAGGTTTGCTACAGGATGAACCATTCCGAGCTGGGGATGGATCTGCTCAGACGATCTCTGCCGAGGCACAAACACAATCCCAAGATACTCTATTCATTGGGGATGCTCTATTTCGTCTCAAAAAAAATCAGGCCCGCCCTTTTTTACCTGCGGCGGGCCCGGGAGCAGGCGCCTTCAGACCGGGCGATCCAGAACGACCTGAGGAGGGTGGAGACCCTGGCGCCCGATCTTTGCGAAAAAATGGTGGACGGGTGTTTCAATGGTTGACCTTTCACACGTCAATATCTTGACATTCAACAGCCACCAGCCACACAACTATTATTTTTCCAAGGTGGGGGCAAAGCTCTATATTATTCATGATATCCCCGGGAAAAACATGCCTCTCTGGGACCCCAATGTCCGGCCCTGCCCCCCGAATGTGGTCCTTCTCTCCCGGCAAGAAGCGGAAGAGATGTATCATAACAACCGCTTTGATCTTGCCGTGTGCCACAACATAAGCGATCTCATGGAGATTAAAGACTGGAAGCTGAAAAAGGTTCTTTATATCCATGAAACCGTCCGCGGCCGGATCATGACTGAGAGATCGCGCATCGGCCATGGTGAATGGGTGAGGATGGTCAAATGTTTTCTGGAGACCCTCAAGGATGTCCATCTGGCCTTTGTATCCAGCAAGAAGGCAAGGGACTGGCATCTTGAAGGAACCATTATCGAACTGGGCATCGATCCCCATGACTATCCCTTCACTTACAAGGGCCATGACCCCACGGCCCTTACCGTGTCAAACCAATTCAAGTTAAGAGGCAATATATTGGGCTACCATATCCATCAATCCATCCTTCAAGGTCTTCCTTGCCGGATTATAGGCTATAATCCGGGACTCAACGGCTCGCGTCCGGCAAAAGACTGGGAGGATCTCAAAGAGAATTATAGAAGGAGCAGGGTCTATCTTTATACCGCCCAAGAGGACTATGAAGACGGCTATAACAATGCCATGCTCGAGGCCATGGCCACGGGCATGCCGGTCATATCTTACAAAAATGATTCATCACCTATTCAAGACGGCAAAAACGGCTATATTTCAGAAGATATCTCATACCTCAGACAAAGGCTCACATCTCTTTTAAAAGACGGGGAAAAGGCCGCCGCCATGGGCAGGGAGGCCTGTCGCACTGCCTTGAGACAATTCGGCATCCACCGTTATCTTGAGAAATGGCAGAGGCTCATTGAACGTATCCTATAAGAACATGTTGGATATATCTGCACACCCTCTGAAAAACGTCGGAGGGGTATCATTTAATCCTGATCCTCTCAGCGACCATCGGGGACGAACCCATGACTTATAATATTCGCTCCACACCGCTACAACAGGCCTTGAAAGAAGGCCGGGGAAGAGACACCTCACACAAAACCCGGCTTCTCGGTCCTCGGCGTTCAACCCCTTCGGCCGATTTTGATTGTTCCATCATCATACCTGTCTTTAATATGGTGGAATTCACCCAGATGTGTATCCATTACCTGGCGGAAATGACCCAAGGGCTCAATTATGAGGTCATTATTGTAGACAACGGTTCCGCGGACGAAACTCCCTCATTCCTGCAGTCCCTTAAAGGGGACGTCCAGGTCATCACAAATTCCTCCAACCGGGGCTTTGCCAAGGCCTCCAATCAGGGGGCACTCAAGGCAAGGGGCCGCCACCTCCTCTTTTTAAATAACGACACCCTGCCGCAGGGGGGGTGGCTCTCGGAGCTCATGAGCACCCTGGAAGAAAGGAGCCGCATAGGTATAGCGGGATCAAAGCTTCTCTACCCTGACGGCTCCATTCAGCACGCCGGAATCGCCTTTAACAAAAAGGGGATTCCCTATCTTATCTACCAGGGCCTGCACCCCGACCACCCCGCGGTCAACAGGATGAGGGAACTCCAGGCCGTCACCGCGGCATGTATGCTTGTAAGGAAAGACCTTTTCTTTGGCATAGGGGGCTTTGACGAGACATACAAAAACGGCCTTGAAGACGTTGACCTCTGCCTGAAGGCAAGGGAGAGGAACTGGAAAATTGTCTACAACCCCTTAAGCGTTCTCTACCACTTTGAAGAGACAACGCCCGGCCGGAAAAGACATGACGCCCAGAACCTGGCTGCCTTCACCGGCAGATGGAGAGGCAAGATCATTTCCGATGAGGATAGAATTGCTAAAGAGGACGGGCTCAGGGTGGTCTATGATCGGCAGGGCCGCTTCTATTGGGTATACAACCTAGACTATATCAACCGCCTTCGGGTGGAGGGGAAAACCCATCAGGCCCTGAGGATACTCAGGGACACCTATCACCTTTTCTCGAAAAACCCCTACATCCCCCAACATGAAAAGGCCCTGCTGGAAAAGGCGCTTCGCCTGTGCGGGGCCCATGCAGGGGATTAGTGTTATGAACTTATTTCGGCTTTGAAGGCCCGGCGGCCCTCTTCAACCACCCTCCGGGCCTCGTCGGATTGAGGGGATAGACGCTGCCACTTCATGCCTGTAAAAACGGCGTCCGCATGCCGGCTCTCCCTTAAGTACTCTTTGGAAAGCCGGGCCAGACGTGACGGGTGGCCTTCAAGGCATTTCAGGCATCTTGTCGCATTCCTGTAATGAGGACTTTTGCTCACAACCCTTTTATACCACTTTATGGCCTGTCTGTAGTACTCCATCTGCCGATAGCAATAGGCAATTCGATAACACGTCCTCACATCCTTCTTGCCTCGGCGGTAGGCCTCAAGAAAGCCGGCCAACGCCTCCCGATACAGGCCCTGCCGGGCCAGGGCATATCCCAATCGATAAAGGGTCAGGGAGGCTTTTCCTTCCCCCCGCCCGCGGATGGGAACATAGCCCCTTAGGGCGGGAAGAAGATTGTCCAGGCTCTTGAGAAATATCTGGGAACCCGTCTTCATGGCCTCCAGAAAAATTCGATTTCGCTGGAGGGTCGTCTCCATACGACGGTATTCCTCTCCTGTACCCTGGGGGTTCATTTCACGGGAGGCGATCAAGCGGTGCTCTCCCAGTGAAAAGGCGCTCAATTGGTTTTTCGCCTCCTCCAGTTCGTCGATCTGGCGCGTTATTTCAATATTTCGGGCCGCCTTTTGGAGAATGGTCTCCTTGTCCAGGTTACCCTTGAGGATAAACCCTTCGTAAAGTTCTGCATTGAGCTGAATCCCTTCCAGGGACAATCCATGAATTTGCGCCATTTCCCTTCTTTTCTTCTCAAGATCGTGCAGTAAACCCGCCCAGTTCACGGAAACAGGCCTGCAGGCCTCCCTGAGACGGCCTCTTATGGAGTGCCGGTGGTTACAGTATCGAAAAATAACGCCTTCCAGGGGCATCACCCGGGTCCCCTCAATATGGGCCCCTCCCTCTGTGGCATTGATGCATTCAGCCTCTGTCCGCCTGATCTCGGCCTCAAGAAGTGTCTTTTGCACGCGATATTGTGGGCTGGTGCTCACTTCCCCGCCCTTGATGCCCTTCACGGTAACGACCCTTTTCATGGACCCTTTTCGGGGATCGTAGTCAATGGCGTACCCATTCAAGTAGACCCTTTCACCAAAGGACAGGTCCTGGCCCACAAAGACGATGGGGTCGCATCCCATGCGCCTGGCCGCACAAAATGCGGTGTAGCCTGCAGATGTCCCTTTGGGCAGAGGATTGCCGAAATCACAGTATCGGCTCAACCACTTGATCATCTCATCAGGGGTGGGGGCATATAATCGTTTTTTTTGAAAGAGGGTGGTCATGGGATGAAATAGACCGCTTGTATATATCAAGGGGGCGCTGGTTACATCCACAAGCCCTCGCACATGACGAAGGTTCAAGGGTTTTGCATCTGAAGAGACCACCAGGTCTGGTTCAAACCCGTAGGCCAGTAAAGTGCGAAGGGTCTGGGCAAGGGCGATGGTAACCGCTCTTTCTTTGGTCTTGTGCAGGAGATGGATGTTCTTATGGAGAGAAGGTCCGGCGGAAATCAGGATCGCAGGCATTCCCGTGAACAGGTCCTTTGTCTGATTGATGGATGAAGAGTGAAGAATATGGCGAATATTCATCAACATATTACTGAGGAAATGGCTCTTGCCGAAGGTCACGGTGTTAAGGCTGATGGTCCTTAAATCCCCGGCAATTTCCACCTCCTTTCGGAAATCTTCATATTCCCTGGATAGGGCATGACAGTAAGACTCCATGACCACCCGCATCTTGCCGCTCAAGAACTTCTGGGTCATCTCTCCGATTTTGGATTGTATTTTTGCCGGTTCCGGACGGACAAAGATCAGGGCTTGTCTCTTGATCCATTCGGAAAAGTCCGCATATCTGAAGGCCGTCTTCAACAGGGCGTTTTCAGGTTCAATAACCAGGACCTTGTGTCCGGGTTCCATACCCTCACATATGGCTCGCGCCAGATATCCCAGGCCGAAGCCGATGAGACAGGAGAAATCCTGCTCAACAAACTCCTGGCCCTTCAGGGATGCCCTTACAGAGGAAACAGGGTCGGGCACGGGATAGAGCCGAAAGGGATCACCCTGAATGGGGAATACCTCCAGGTTCGGCGGGTTGCCGTTGCCTTGAATAATGCGATATTTTCCATCGACCCGGCCGCTGTCTATCCATGCCGCAATGGGAGGATCCACTTCCTTTAGCGAATCCATGTTCTTTTCATAGAGATCCATGGTCATTTCCCCTTCATCAATTCCCGCATTATCTTCCGAAAACCGCTCAAAAAGAGCGCTTTATCCCATGAAGTGAAACCGAACCGAACCCAACCCTGTCTGAGGAATTCCCTGATGCCCTCGGACTCGTGGGGTGCGCTGGAGAGGGCAAGGAGGGGCTTGTCCAGGTAAAGGAGTTCATACATGGTCCTCCCCCCGCCGCAAAGGGTCAGGTCGGAACCCAACAACAAGGGGATCAAGGCAGGGGGATTCTTGAGAACTTCGCCCTTTATTTGCCCCCTCTCCAGGAGGGGGTCTACCCTGTCCCCTTGCTGGTAGCCGGGGCCGAGGACGATAGTAAACCAGACCTCCGGCCATGATTGATTTGACAGGGCACTGAGGACCTTCACCGTTAAATCACAGGGATCCGACCCCCCAAAGGTGACCACCACATTGAACCATCCGGTTCTTTTTTGAGGTTCGCAAAGACACTCACAAACATCAAAGATGAAATACTCGGGCCCCAGCAAATACCGGGAGCGGTTTTCGAAAATGATGGGGGTCCTTGTTTGAGCCAGAATATTGCTGTTAAGAATCACGTCTGCGGGGGGGGAGATGTAGCGGCTGTCATCAATAAAGATGATCTTTGTCCCCCCTCTTCGCAAATTCCTGTAATAGGATGTATCCGGTTCCGGATACGGCAGGTCTACCACCAAGAGGTCCGCCCTGAAGTCTTTCACGGCTTTCAACACCCGTGCCTTTTCCCGGTCATTCTCGATGTGAGCCGGCATGGTTATGACCCTTTTTCCCGCTTTTTTGGCATGACTCACCCCTTCATCATAATCACGCATGAGGAACAAGCTCTCACACCAAAAGCACTGCTGGAATGCACGGGCCATGACCAGGCACCTTGACAAATGACCAAAGGAAAGCCCTGGGACACTTCCCGCGTCCACGCGGAAAAGGGCGCGTTTCGGGGCATGGCCCTCTTTGAACAAAGAAACCATCCACCGGCCTGTGGAGTTTGCCGGATCGGGTTTCCGGGACGCTTTGACCTCACATGCCCAGGGCGGCATTGCCCTTTTCCTCCTTTAAAGCCATAACCCGTAAAACCTCCTGGAGATACCGTCTCTGGTGTTTCAGGTCCCATATCCATTCAAAAATTCCCTTCTCCCTCTCATGGAGGAGGAAGCAAATCCGCTGGATAATGCAATAAAGCAGGCCGCGCCAGAGGTCCTCATAGCCGATTTCTCTCCCGGGGCTGGTCCTGTTGTATGCACCTACATAGGCCTTGATCTTTTCTTCCCGAAGCCCAAAAACCCTGTAAGCGGAAAAGGCCACATCTATGATGGGAATGGAAAGGCATGCGGAGTCCAGATCAATGAAAAGGATCTCATTGCCCTTATGAAGGATGTTTTGAACATGTAAATCCCCGTGGATCACCTGTCGAGGTCTGGCACGAAAAGTCTCTTCACCCTGTTCCAGGATGGGGACCAGGTATGCGTAGCCATATTTCTTTGCAGCCCCCTTGATATCCGGGACGGCCTTCTGAAAATGGTTATACAAATGGGAGATCCGGGCCGAGCTCAGGACCTGATGAAGCCGGGCGACCCGCCTGCCCAATGCCTCAGGATTCACCTCCCTGGGCTCGCGGCCCCCCTCTTCTTGCAGGCTCAGAAGGGCATCCCCGTGTTTGACCAAAAGTCTTCCTCCCTTTGATGGAATGAGGCCAGGAATGAGCCCCACTTCCGCACAACGGGCATAAACCGCCTCCAGGGAGGCATGATTGGGTGAAGCAAGGGGCGAATGCCTTTTGAAAACAAGGTTTTTTCCCCTGCCCCTGATAAAGGCAAGGTTGGATCCTCCCTTCATGGAGATACCTTCCACCTTGAGACGGGGGTAATATTTCTCCAGCAATTCAAGGACCCCGGCCGGTTGAAAACCCATTCTCTCTAATCCCTTTCCTTTTCAAAGAGGGGAAAAATCCTTTGGGCCAAAAGATAATCCTCCTCATAATCGATATCCAGGCCATGGGGCCATTCCATCTCGTAAGCCGCTGTATCCTCGGAAAAAAGACTTTTCCGGGTCATGAAGTAGGGGTACTTCACGAAGGAAACAGCCCCGTTCGGATAATAGCTTCGCCCGTAATCCCCCGTGCGAACCAGCCCTTCCCAGTTTCGTTGCACCCTGTGGTGTTCAACTTGCACGGCCAGTTCCGGCGGGAAAGGGAACCTGGTCACACTTATAAGAGAAAGGGCATCCCGGGAGGTAAAGAGCCTGTAAGCGGAAACAATGTCCCGGGCGGTTCGAAAGGGATGACAGGGGCTCAGGAAGCAAAGGACGTGAGGTGTGCCCAGGATGCTCCTGTATTTTTCCAGCAGGTACACCCCCACATCTATCATTGAGGCACGGTCATCCGCCAGGGACGCCGGTCTCCTGTCCACGAGAACATCCTCATCGTTCTCCCGGTTCAACTGGATCGATATCTCTTCATCATCGGTACTGAAGAGGATCTTTTCAAAGATAGAGGCCTTTCTGGCCGCCTCAAGGGCAATCTTAAAAAGAGGCCTTTCGCCCAAGGCAAGCCTGTTTTTCCCGGGCAGACGCCTTGAGCCTTTTCTGGCCCCCACAATACAGACGCACTTTCCTCCTTTTGTCGGTTCCCCTTCCATCGATTCTATTCCTGTCCTTTCCAGAGGAGCGGTAGCATTCTTAAAAGCCTGTTTCTTAATCAAGGTCCTGCCATTGTATGAAGGCATATCTGTTTTTGGGCCGTCTCAGCTTTCTCCCCTGGATGAGATCCCAGTCTTCCACACCAATCCCCTTGCGGGGACGGCCGAAGGTGATATTTTCCAGGTTGATCTCCTGCCCCGCCCCCAAGTCTTTCGCCGCGGCGCAGGCCATCCTGTTGCGGTCACGGTACACCTTGGCCTCAGCGGTCAGGGTCCTCTCCCGTCTCCCAAGAGCACTATAGACCTCTTTGACTTTACCCAGCACCTCTTCTAAATCACTTGCGGAAATAGACCACCCTCTTTCAGGCTCCGGGGCGAAACGATCCATGGATATAGGCTTTTCCAGCAGGTCGGTTCCAATGGCGGCGGCTGCATATAGCATTTCGTAGCCTTCGTAGTGGTCGGCAATACCCACGGGCAGATCCAGTATCTCCTGGAGTCTGGGGATGACCCGTAGGTCGTGTTGATCAGCCGGTGCCGGATGTCCGCCGGGGTTATGATTGACAATGATATTTTCAAGGCCGCTCTCCCGCAGGATATTCACGGCCAGTTCCACCTCATACTGGAGAGCGGCACCGGTGTCCATAACCACCGGAAGGCCTTTTTGGGCCACATGGCGCAACAAGGGATAGTGGACAATATCCGGGGAGGAAATCTTGACGGCCGCCGCGCCTATATGCGCCAGGAAATCAACGGCTGCAAAGTCATGGGCCGTTGACATAAAGGGCAGGGAGAGTTCATCACACCGCTCTTTGATTTTCCGATGATCTTCAAAACTCAGTTCATACCTGTCCATGTGGGCCGCCAGGGACTCGGTGACACGCTTTCCCTGAATAGTGTAGGTCACCTTTGCGGAGGGATCGAAGACCATGTTCTTGCGTTGAAAGGTTTCGGTCTTCACGCAGTGCGCCCCTGCGTTGGCCGCCATTTCCGCCAACTCCAGGGCCACATCCACGCTGCCTCCGTGACAGATGCCCAGCTCGGCCACAAAGAACGGGGGATTTCCCCGGCCGATGGGATGGTCTCCTATAAAGGCACGCGCCATTTTCTGAGGGCTCCTTTCTGTATATCGTTTTTAGTTCTCTAAAACCGGATCATGACATCCTTTCTGCCGTGACTGGCGGGAAGGCTTCGTCTTTTCACGGTTTATCCATGAGGGAAACCCCTGGCCCCGAGCGAGAGCGAGGGGAACAGCGGGAGGGCCTCCGGCTCGTAGACCTACGGCTCGGAGAGGGCAGAATCCCCCGTGGATAAACCGTAGAAAAAGACCAGCCTGGGAGCCTCGGAACAAAAGAAAGGATGTCATGATCATCACAAACACTGCAAACAGCTGAAGTGTTACCTTTCTGTATATCTTAGGGTTGAAGAATTTCCCTGCTGATCTGGTGAAAAGCGGCCAGATCTTTCTTGATCTCTTTTCCCAACAAGAACACCCTGTCATTGGGGGTAAAATCGGATGTGGGACGGGCGAAGAGGAAATCGTCTTCCTTCAAACGGTGGCCCTTTTCCAAGTTCCGGGACGCATACACCCCCCTCCTGAAGGCCTGTGCACAGGCCCGGTCAGGGCGTTTGTAAATGGCGTCTTTGCTTCCCCGCATCACTTCCATTTCCCGGACATCCTCCACCAAGGCCTTCAACTCCGCCGGTTCCACCGAGTGGTGGTGATCACCGCCCTGTCTTGTCTTGTCCAAAGTGAAATGGGTCTCTATGAGATCCGCCCCCAGTAAAGCGGCTGCCAGGCACGCCCTGGTTCCGGGGTAATGATCCGAATACCCTACAGGGATTCGGAAAAGGGACTTGAGAAAGGGGATGGTTTCAAGATTCAAACACCCGGCATCAGCAGGATAGAGGCAAAGGCAGTGCAAAAGGCTTACCGGCCCGCTGCCCTGCTCTTTCAAAAAAGTCAGTGTCTCCCCGATTTCCGACACATTGGCCATGCCCGTGGAGAGGTAAACGGGCTTGCCCGTTCTTGCGATCTCTTCCAGGAGGGCTTTGTTGGTGCAGTCCATGGAGGCCACCTTGAAGGCAGGCACCCCCAGCCGCGTGAGCAGCCCTACACCCCACTTGCTGAAAGGGGTGGACAAGAAGTCCACACCCCTCTCCTCGGCTGTCGCCTTTAATTGACAGTGTTCTTCCCAACCCATTTCCCCACACTTGATCTGCGCAAAGTGGGGGGAGCTGTATAGGGCGATATCAAGGGCCCTGAAGGTCTGAAATTTCACGGCGTCCGCACCTGCTTCGGCTGCAGCGGCGATCATTTCCCGGGCGAGTGTCATATCCCCTTCGTGATTAAATCCGATCTCAGCAATAAGATACATGGTCGTCCCCTAATGATGACAAATGGTTTATGGAAAGAGTTTCTTTAGTATCATTTCAGCTCTATGAAACTGGATCATGACCTCCTTTCAGCTGTGACTGGCGGGAAGGCTTCGTCTTTTCCAGGTTTATCCATAGGGGAAACCCCTGGCCCCCAGCGAAAGCGAGGAGAACAGCGGGAGGGCCTCCGGCTCGTAGACCTACGGCTCGGAGAGGGCAAAACTCCCCCGTGGATAAACCTTAGAAAAGACCAGACTGGGAGACTCGGAACAAAAGAAAGGAGGTCATGATCCTTACAACCGGTGTAAACACCTAAAGTGTTACTTTCCATAAAATTCGTGGTCACTTTGCAATTGTTCTCTCTTGCCTTTATTCATGGAGATCCCAGGCTTTTTCCCGGCCCTCTTCAAAAGGCCTCCGTCCCATATAGGGCAGCAACATCTCCGCCTGTTCAAACCCTTCCTGATCATCTATATCAAGGGAGGCCTTCCAATCCATGAGATAGGCAAAGCTCCTCTCCGTGTAATAGCCCTCCATGTTTTCGCCATGAAACGTCTTGATATGAAGCCACACCAAGGACCCATTTGGATGATACATGGGCTTGACCGTGTCCGTCCGCACAATGCCCTTCCATGTCTTCACGATACGCCCATGGTCCAAGGCCAGGGCGAACTGGGGAGGGAAATCATATCTTCTTACCCCCACCACAGAGACCGGTTTCTCCTTTTTGACGATTTCATAGGACCCGCGGATGTGCTTCTCATCCCTAAAGGGGCAGGTGGGCAGGAGTAGACAGAGGTAATCATATTTTTCCACGAGCCCGTATTTTTCAATCACATAATGAAGTACCCGGGCGCACTGGACCCTGTCCGCGGCGAGTTCTGCGGGCCTCATGTCCAGGGTAATGCCTTTTTCATAACCATACCGGCGGTGGATTCTGGGATCATCCGTGGTGAGGATAATCTGCCCAAAAAGGCCTGCCTTCAGGGCCGAATCAATCGTATAGGCGATCAAGGGCTTTCCTCCCAGGGGCTTCATGTTCTTCCCCGGGAGACGTTTTGAACATTCTCTCGCCGGAATGACCGCAACCGTCATCATATGCCGTTCCTTAAGAATTCAATTTCACTGCGAAGCATGTCTTCGCCCTTATCCCCGGAGGGAATCACGCCTTCTATGGTAAAGGGGAGACCCTTCACCCTGTTGATACCGGGGAGAAAGTCGGCCGGGCGCTTCCATGCGATGCTGACCAGGGAGTGGGGCGTATTTATCTCATCATCCAGGTCAAGTCCTTTGTACAGGTTGCCCGGGGCTGAGAAATGGACCTGTGCCAACCGGTCGGAAAAACGTGTCACATAATCATCAAAGGGGGGCTCCCCGAGGGGGACCATTTCCCCGATATGGGCGGTGTCCGCCACGAGTTGAAAGGGGCTGTGTTCCGCCAGGATCCTTTCAATATCCCTGTAGCGGTTGTCCCGAAAGGATGAAGACCCCAGCGTTTCTATGCCGATAAGCACGCCCTTTTCTGCGGAGAGACGCTCCAGAAAATCCATATCACATACATGATCGGGATGAACCACGGCCCGTTGCATCAGGCCGGCCGAAAAAAAGGGGGCCATCACGTCAAAGCACCTCCGGGTCCAGTCGTTGTCCCCCAGCTCCAGGCCTGCCTTACCAAAAAGATGAAAGGCATTACATTTGTAGCCCGAGAAAAAATCCCGGAACCGCTCCTTGTTCTCCTTATAATCCCTTTCGACGAAATCAGGGGTCACCAGGAATTCAAACCCGTCTACGAGGCCTGCGCATTTCCTCTCCACCAGATCAAGTTTTTCCCTGAAGGGCAGGCCATCGAGCCCGGACAGCCCCTGAACGGCCAAGATGATGTTCATGCCTACTCCATGCCTCCTAGGCCTTTTTCAAGATGTATTGAAGCCGGATCTGGGGTCCCTTTTCATCAGGCCTTTCCAGGGCCTCCCCCAGTAAAGGCAGAAAGAGATCGGTGAAGAGCTCGACCATTTCATGCTTGACCTCCATGACCTTGTGCTCCGTCATGGATCCGGCCATCTTTCTCAAGACCGGAAACATAGGCCGGAGTCCCACGTTGTAAACCTGATAAAGCATGTTTGGAAAAATGTTATTCACTTCCACCAGGGTCGCCCCGATCTTCTTGAAAATGGCCTCCCATCCGTGCCTTGATTTAAGCCCCGGGTTGTTATCCACCCTGCCCCGGTCCAGGATCCTCGCCCATTCAGGACCGAACTGGGGGAAACGCTTTAAAAAGCTCTGCTTGGGTTTCTCATCGGTAACCACCTCCAAGACCACATACCCCCGCGGTTTGGTAAGCCGCCACATGTCCCTGATTGAGGCCTCGGGATCCCGGCCCCAGTAGACGCTGTTGCAGTAGCAAAGGTCCACGGATTCCTCTTTAAGGGGAATAGGGACGTTGAGGTCCGCCACTTTCACAGTATCATACAGGCCGAGGCAGGCGGCCTTTTTGAGCAGGCTTTCTTTGTGATCCATGCCGTAGCTGATGGTATAACGGGGCAGCGCTTTGATGCTCGGGGCCTCGCAAGACCCGTCAAAGTGATCAAAGACGTCTACATTTTCTCTGGTGACTTCTTTATAGGTCACATTGTCCAGGGTCCCCATCTGATAGACATCAAAACCAAAATCAAAGCGCCCCCCGGCACGGAAAAAAGTGGAGGTCCCGTCACCGCAGGCCATGTCCAGTGACACCTCCCCACATAACTCGCCCGGATCTCGCCCGAAATAATGAAATGCCGAGAGAGCGAGCCCCACCTCCGGCCGCAGCCAGTGCATGGCGATGCCCGCCCTCAAGGTCTCCCGCAATCCGTTTTGCGATCCCTCAATACCCATTCTATCCTTGCCTCCTTCTCCGCTCGATGGGATGAATTCTTTCTTCACAAGTGATCCCGCAGATTTATGTGCCTCTGGAACATTGACGCCGAGTTTGTGAAAAAGGGCCATTTATGGATGGAAACTAGCTGAACTCATACTTGGTCGCCTCCACCAGCCGGTCCTGTATCCCCACAACCGTTTTCTGCCTCTTCAACCCCGCCTGACATCGCCTGCATATGAGGTAGTCGAACCGGGCGTGGTCCCGGTGCCTCTGCCTGATTTTTCTGAAGGCCTCGCTGTTCCAGGCCTCATGCACACCCATATCACGGACATTTCCGATGACCATGTCTTCGTAGACATCACTCAAACAAAAGCCCATGTTCCCTGATGAAGAGATATACATCCGCTGCCACAACCTGGGACAGACATAGTCCTTCTTGAAATTCTCCAGGCTGAATTCCTTGTAATAGTGTTTGTCCTTGACCGGGTTGAAGGCGACTTCATCCGCTATTTCGCTCATAAATTGAAAGTAGCCGTCCGGATCGCTTTCAATGGCATCCCATACGGTCTGCACCTTAAGCACCGGTTTGGCTATACCCAGTTCTTTTTTTCGTCTCTGGAGTTGTTTCAGCTTGGCCACCGTGTCTTCAAATTTTAGGGGTTTTCTGTAGTACTCATACACCCCGTAAAGCCCGTCAAAGGAAACGGTGATCCAGTCCAGCCCGTTGATGATCAAAGCATCGATGAGATCCCGGTCCAACTTCCCCCCGTTGGTCAGAAAAGAGACCTCTTTGATCCCCGCCTTCTTTGCGTACCTGAGCATGTCGATCACCCTGGGATGCAGCAGCGGTTCCCCGCGCCAACTGAATCGGATGGAATAGATGGGATAGCGCCGGCACTCGTTGATAATCCTCTTGTACAGATCATAATCAAGGAGTCCCTTTTTCACCCGCTTTTTGTAGTAATCCGTGGTGGTATAGCACATGGGGCAGTTGAGCTGGCACAGGCTTGAGATCTCAATATCCAGGTGGGTGGGGAACCGGCTCACCCAGTTCAGTTTTGAGGCGTAATACCATATAAGCCGGTTTTTCAGGTAGGGTAGCACGTGTCCCCGTGCCCTTTTTGAGGCAAAGCCCAACTCCCCCGTCACCGTACTGAGGCTGTATTGTTCTGTAATAACCCCCTTCTTTAGAAATGTTCTCAATGTAGATAACATGTCTCTCCTTTCTTGACGCCCCACAACCCCGGAGATCTACCGTCTGAACGCCTCCTTTTGGCTAATACAAATCAGAATCCCCCATGGTGATATACCAGTTTCTGAAGTCTGAAACGCGAAAGAGGCCTTCATCCTCGGGATCCCGGCTTTTATAATAATAGGAAAAAAAGGTGATGGGCTTGTCATTGACAAAGCCCCTCTTTTCCAGGGACGGTGAGAAAGGGTGATGGGTGTTCATCCAAAGGTTGATCCCTTTCACCCTTTTCGCCTCCAATCCCTTCAAGATAATGGTGTCGATCAGGGCCTCAAAGCCCTCCACATCCTCTGAAGCACAGTCCACGAGGTCGATCCACTCATCCGGAGGATCATTGAAGCGCTTCACCACCCCGTAGGCCTTCTCTTTCTTACTGCATGCATCCTCCACCACGTAAGACCCATAGCGAAACCGGGGGTTTTTTTCATAACGCCACACAAAATAGGCCCTGTCCCGGACAAAGCGCACCGCATGGCCATTCTCATTCGCGACGGCAGGACCCGAAAGGTCAAAAGCCTTTATGGAACTCTCCCTGGCAAGGGCTGCGGGTTTGACCTTATAGGATATGCCTTCAAAATAAAGCCTTTTTGTAGGGACCTCATAGATATCCCGCCACCCCAGCCTGATCTTTCTCCCGTAATGGGAACGGTGGTTGGGAAAACCCCAGATGAATTTGATGCCCTTTTCCATGGCCTCCTTATAAAGGCGCCGGGCCATGGCCGTGTATATCCCCCTGTTTTGATATTCGGGATGGACCACACTTCCCAGGGACTGACCCGCCCACACTTGGCTCCCACCCAGGATCAGCCTCCTCGGCGCCAGCGCTGCGTGGCCGATAAGCTTATCCTGGTCGTAGGCGGCTATGTTGAAATTCATATCAAAGGGGGTATCAAAGAACCGCCACGCCACATATTCAGGGCTGAAACATTTCTCCGGATAAATGGTATTGAAGAGGTCGGAGATCTCTGCGCTCCTCTCACCGGCCATATCTTTTCTCCCAATGCACGCCAACCTCACCCCACGGGGACCTCTCCTTCCATGAACAGGATGCACCACAGCTTCAGATTGATCACAGACCACACCACATCCGAGCATTCAAAAGAGTCTTCTCCGTTGAAGAACCGTTCCCCCACCTCCCGCACGTAGCCTTGGTCCACATAGACGTCAAGGGGAGAGGCCTTTTTAAACAAGAGTTGCCTGAAATAGTCTTGGTTGCGAATCCACTCCCTGAAGGGTGTGCGAAAACCCACCTTTTTTCGATGCGTGAAATCATGGGGAAAATAGTTCATGGCGACATCTTTCAAAATGGCCTTGGTGGATTGGTTCCTGATCTTGAACGCATCGGGCAGGCTGAAGGCAAACTCCACAAGGCGATAGTCCATAAAGGGCAGTCTGGACTCTACGGAGGCCGCCATGGTCATCTTATCCAGGCGCATCAAGAGGGACGGGAGATAGGTCTTTATGTCGTAGTACTGAAGTCTCTGAAGAAATGACAAGGGACCTGCCTTTTCTATGAGTTCTCGCCGCAATTCCAGGGAAGCCAGACACCTTTGATCGACCAGGAGCCGTTCCAGCACTTCCGGCGCCATGAGGGCCGAAGATCTCAAGACGGTTTGAACCGGATCAGCACCTTGGTTCACCGCATCCCGGCACACCCTATGCCGGCTGTAACCCGCAAAGATCTCATCGCTGGCCTCCCCGGTAAGCAGGACGGTCACGTGCTTTTTGACCTCCCTGCTGATCAGGTAGAGGAGGGGGGTATGGGGGTGATTTATGGGATCTTCAAGATGCCAAACACATTTACGGTAGGCCTCGACCACATCCCTGTCGCTGAAAACATAGTTCCTGTGCCGGGTCCCGAACTTTTTGGACACAAATTCAGAATAGGGCCGCTCGTCATAGGCCGGCTGATCAAAGCCTACGGAAAAGGTCATGGGCGTATCCCTGTTCATTTCCCGGTCCAAGGCCACGAGCAGACTGCTGTCCACCCCCCCACTGAGCATGATTCCGTGGGGGACATCACAAACCTTGCGCAACCTGAGACTGTCCTTAAGGAGACAGAGGAGTTCCTCTCCGGCCGCGTCGTAAGAAGAAGAACAGTCTTGTGGTTGTAGTTCCCAGTACGGGCGCTTTTTCATGCGCGTGGGGTCGGCCATGTCCACAGTCATGACATTACCCCCCTCCAGTGATCCGACCCCCTCCACAAGGGTACGCCCTGGATTGAGGCAACGATAGGTCAGCACTTCGCCCAAGACCTCTGGATCCAGACGGGGGGAAAACTCCTGCAGATCAAGAAAGACCTTCATCTCCGAGGCAAAAAAGATTTGTCCCTTGAACTTCAAGTAATAAAGAGGCTTGATTCCGAATCGGTCCACGGCAGCGATCACCTTACCGCGATGATAATCTGCAAGAACCACCGCAAACATGCCGTTGAAACGCTGAAAGCAGCCCTCACCCCATTCCATATACGCGTAAAGGGCGACCTCTGTGTCCGAATCCGAGCGAAACACATACCCCTTTGCGACCAAGGCTTCCTTTAACTCAAGAAAATTGAACACCTCTCCGTTATAGGAAAGCACAACTTGTCCGTCGGGACTCTCCATGGGCTGGGCGGCCCTCTCCGTCATATCAAGAACCTTGAGACGGGTATGACCGAAGAGGACATTACCGCGCCGGAAACTGCCCTTTCCGTCAGGCCCCCTGTGGGCGAGACTCGAAAAAGCCCTTGACATATAGAACCCGAATGCGTCTTTGCGATCCGGGGAAATGACACCCCATATCCCGCACATGGTCTTTACCTGTACTTCCTTTTGTTTTCATCCGCCGCGCCACGGCGGCCCTTATTGCATCTTATGAAGGAGATAACGCATATGGCTGAGACCAAAGCCCGCCTTTTGGTAGAGCCTTTGGGCGGTCCGATTCATGCTGGAGGTTTCCACATAAATATCGTATCCTGCGCCATACTTTTCTGTGACGGCCTTCATAAGGTCGCTTCCTACCCCGCAGCCCTGGCATTCAGGAAGGACGCCCACAATAAACAACCTTATCTTCTGCGCTTCTTCAAAATGGAGCGTCACAAGACCGGCGGGCTCAACGTCCCGAAAGGCCACAGCAAGGGCGTCCGCCCTCTCCAGGCATTGGGATCTAATGGAATGCGTCCAGAGGGAATGGGCCCTCTCGGCCGGTATACGTTCATCCATAAAAAAACGGCTCCATGTCATCTCCCCGGCCAGTGGAAGAAAGATATCGGGTTCGAAGGTATCCAGAAAGGCTATTTCATGGGCCTTTTCTCTCTCCTCGCTCTTTTGAAATCGAAAGATAAGTTCCGTATCAATAAATGCAGCCCCTTCCTTGATCAGTCCGTTAAGTACACCCCGAAAAGCCGGGGGAAGCTTAATGGTGGCAAACTCGATGTCCCGGTTTTCCTCCATCAGGCCGGTAACACACGCCAAAACCCGGCCCTGGTCCATCTTGTCGTTGCAGAGGCTGCAATCAATAAGGCCGCAGGTGACGCCGAGCCGTTCTGTATCCCACAAGAGGCGCTTGAATACAATGGCCTCCGGATCATCCACCTTTCCCCTTTGGGCTTTCACGGTTTCCCCTCACACAAGGTAACGGACCACTTCAAAGCATTCCGCATGGACCGCGCCGATTTTTTGTCCGTCGTTTTCGTGCTGTCTCTTGAAAAAGTCGAGCCACTTGTACCGGACCCGCTCCAGTTCGGATGCGTGGGCCTTAATGACTTCCATCTTTTGGCCCATCACATGGGTGATGTCCGAGTAGAAGTTGGCCCGGAATCGCTGGTCTGTATCGTAAAAATTGCTCCTGTACATCAAAAACCTGGGAGCGTGCCGTCCCGCCATGAGGGTGCTCTTTGCGGCGTATTGGTGATCCCGGTGAAGGTCGTGGGTCCAGTGACTGTAGATGGTGTCGATATGCAATGATTCAATATAGTGGGTAACGGCCCTGGTGAGGCCTTCATCAAAAGGCACCATGAAAGTCTTATAATTGAGGCAAATGAGATCGGCCCCAATGATTTCAGCCGCTCTTTTTCCTTCCTTGTGGGCCACATCAGCCGTTCTGATCACCCGCCCGTCCGGGCTTTCATAGGCTGAATCCGTGACCACCAGCATGAATACCCTGTCCCCCTTCAGAACATGTTTAATGAGGGTGCCGCTGCATCCCAGTTCCAGATCATCATAATGGGCGCCCACCCCTAAGACATTCATGAAAGGCTTCCTCTTTGTTCAAAATATTTGGAAATGACATCACAGACATAATGGACATCCTCCATTTTCATGGACGGATAGAGGGGGAGGGTTATCTCCTTCTCTCCCGCTTCCTCGGTGAGACGGAGGGATGTTTTTTCACACTCAAAATTGCGCTCGTAGAATTTGAACTGATGGATAGGAGGGTAGTGAATGCTGGTCTGAACACCCCTGTCCTTCAAAAAGGCCATAAACCCTTCCCGATCCACATGGCTCGCCAGGAGGACGGGGAATATATGATGAGAAGGCCCCCCCCGCTCCTTTTCAAAGGGAACCGAGACCTCTGAAAACGCCTTGAGCCTTGCCCTGTAGATCTTTGTCAAGGCCTTCCTTCTCTCATTACTCTCTTTCAGCTTTTCCAGTTGCACCAGACCTATGGCTGAACGGATTTCATCAATGCGATAGTTGAACCCCAGCTTTACCACATCGTATGTGGAGGCCCGGCCTTCATGCCTGTCCAGGGTCAGGCTGGTCATCCCGTGGGATCGAATAAGCCGGATCTTCCGGGCCAGCTCTTCGCTGTTCGTTGTCATCATTCCCCCTTCAGCCGTAGTCATATTCTTGTTCGAGAAAAAGCTGAAACACCCGATGTCCCCGATGGCGCCACACTTTTTCCCATTATGACCGGCACCAGGGGCGTGAGCACAGTCTTCAATCACCCGGAGCCCGTACCGCCGGGCGATGTCCATGATCCTGTCCATATCACTTGGATGTCCTGCATAATGGAGGGTTTGTATGGCCTTTGTTCTGGCGGTGATTTTGGCTTCCACGTCCTCCGGAGAAAGGTTCAGATCATCCAGGGCGGTAATCCCGGCAAAAACAGGAATCGCCCCCGTGTATACAATCGAATTGGCTCCAGCCACAAAGGTCAAGGAGGGACAGATCACTTCATCCCCCTTGCCTATATCCAGGACCAGGTTTGCCAAATGGAGTGCCGCGGTTCCGCTGGACACGGCAAAGGCGTATTTCACCCCGATCAATTCGGCAAAAAGCCTCTCAAATCGTCTTGTCACCTCTCCCATGGTCAACCAGCCCGAGCGGATTACCCGTTGTGCAGCCTCCAGTTCTTTGCCGTCAAAGGCCGTGTCAAATAAGGGAATTTTCCACATATCATGCCTCCAATGACCTTATTCCCGCCCCTGGAAGCAGTTTGTGCGCCATGCGCTCGAACTGTTCCTGGGCCCGGGCATAGTCCTCATGCCGGCCTATATCCAGCCAGAAATCCTCAAAAGGATATCCTACCACCCGTTCGCCGTTTTTGATCAGTTCCAGTACGAGATCGGGGAAATCCAGATAAGGACAGGGACTGATATATTCAAGGACGCGGGGCTCATAGACATAAACGCCCATACTGACGTTGTAAGTCTTGTGGGGTTTTTCCACATATCCCGTCAGGATGCCCTCTCGGTTTGTTTCTATAACCCCCAGATCTATCTTCATGCGCTTTTTGAACATCCCGATGGTCAGGACCCCCCCCATTTTGTGGTGATAGCTTACGAGCTCTGAGAAATTTATGGATGTCAATACATCACCGTTCATGACAAGGAATGTTTCATCAAGGTCCGGGATAAGGGCCAAAGAACCGGCGGTCCCTTTGGGTTCCCTCTCCTTGATATATGTGATGTCCAATTCCGCGAACCTCCCGTTCCCGTTTTGAAAATAGGCCTGGATCAGTTCTCCCAGATATCCCAGGCTCAAGATGATCTGTCGAATTCCATAGTAGGCGAGCTGTCGTATCAGGATCTCTATGATGGGGCGTTGTCCCAGGGGAACCATGGGTTTGGGAAAAACCGTCGTATAGGGGGCAAGCCTGGTCCCCTTTCCGCCCGCCAAGATAACTGCTTTCATCTCAGATCACATAGTCCTTGGTGTTGTATTCATCAATATGGGCCGAAATCCAGCCGATGGTCCTCTTCAGCCCTTGATCAATGGGTATTTTAGGCTGCCAATGGAGTACATTCCTTGCCAGGGTGTTGTCGCAGCAAAGCCTTTGGACCTCGCTCTTTAAGGGCCGCCTTCGCCTTTGTTCCGCCACAACCCTGACCCCTCTTCCCATGAGCCTTCCGATTTTCTCTACGAGGTCGCCCACGGAGATTTCAAAGTTGGACCCCACATTGAATATTTTCCCCACCGCCTCGTCACACTCAGCCACCCGGAAGAAGCCCTCCACCGTGTCGCTCACATAGGTGTAATCCCTTGTGGGATGCAGAGAACCCAGGCATATCTCCCGCCGGGTGAGGGCCTGGCTGATCACTGTAGGGATAACCGCCCTTGCCGATTGCCTGGGCCCATATACGTTAAAAGGCCTTACGATGGCCACGGGGAGCTCATAGGAATCGTAGAAGCTTTCCGCAATCTTATCGGCACTGATCTTGCTCGCCGAGTAGGGGGATTGGCCCTGAAGGGGGTGGCTCTCGTCCATGGGGACGTAAAGGGCGGACCCATAGACCTCGCTGGTGGAGGTGTGAATGATCTTCTCAACCTCCAAATCCCTCGCCGCAAGCATCACATTGAGGGTGCCTACCACATTGGTTTCAAACACCTCCCGGGGATGGAGGTATGAATAGGGGATGGCAATAAGGGACCCCAGGTGGAATACCACATGGATCCTTTTCATGGCCTCCATGACCGTATCGGCATCCCTCAAATCACCAAACACGGCTTGGATCTTCTCCCGGGTCTCTGCAGGAAGTTGCACAAGAAGACCGCGGTCACTCCTGGAGGTATAGCGAAGGAAGCAGCGGACCCGGGCCCCACGCTCGACCAGTCTTTCTACGAGATGACTTCCCACAAAGCCACCCGCCCCTGTAACCAGAACATTTTTGTCTTTGAGTTCCATCCTGTCCCCCGCTTTTCTTTTTAGCAATTAGCGTGCCACCTTTCACGGCCCCCAAATCCCATGCCGTCACAGGAGAATGGCCAAGAAAGGGGGCGAATTCATAGGGGGACAGTCAATTTCTTGACAGAGGCATTGGAAGGAGGGGTAGGCAAAATATGCATACCCCGGGCAGGAAGGTTAAGGAGAAGATAATCGGGCCTTATACCGCTCCCTGGCCCTTTTGATCATCTCCCGTGAAAGCACGGAACCCGCGGAATGGATCTCCCGCTTCAGGGCCGTAATCACGGCATGTACGTAGTTTTCCCGGGACATGTGGTACTCATATAGATCCACCAACTGATCCGGATACCTCTCCAGACACCGCAAGCACCTTTCTGTTTCTCTGTGCTGAGGGGCCAGGGCCCTGACCCGTTCATACCAGGCCTTGGCGTCTTCGTAGATCCCCATCTGCCGGTAGCACCGGGCAATGTGAAGGCAGGTGGAGACATCCCTTTTTTTCAGGCTATAGGCCTTAAGGAATTCCTCCAAGGCCTCTCCATAGAAGCCCTGCCTGGCCAGGGTATGGCCGAGGCGGTATAAAATGAGTCCCCCGGGCCCCTGCTTTTCAAGCCGGGCTTTCAGGGCCCTGTAGGCCCTGAGGGGTGGGAGGATACGGTCCATGCCCTGTTTAAAGAGCCCGGAAGAAATCCTTGTGCCTTCCAAAAAGACCCAGTTTCTTTTGAGCATGGCCTCCTTCTGTATCCTGGGGTCATCATCATGCGGGTTCAAGGCACGGCCGGACAATAGGCGATGCTCCCGGATGGAGAATTCGGTCATCTGCCTTCTGGTCTCTCCCATCCCGTCAATCTCGAGGGTGATTTGGTGGTTCCTCTCCATGGTCTCTCTTATCAGGGCTTTGTTTGTATCTTGAGACTGTAACATGAGATAAAGCCTGCGGTTGAGTCGAATGCCTTCCATGGAGAGCCTATGCATTCGTTCAAGGGCCGCTCTTTTCGTCTCCAAGGCATGAACCAGGGCGTTGAGATTGACAGAAATGGGACTGTACGCCCTGTTCAGTGCGGATTGAACAGGATATTCGGAGCCGCAGTATTGTTCAACAACTTCGGCAAGGGACATGACGGCGGTTCCTTCAATGTGGGCCCCCCCTTCTGTGGCGTTGATACACCGCGATTCGGTTTCGTCGATCATTTTTTCAAGAAGGGTCTTCTGGGCCCTCAGTTTCAGGGTTGCAGGGACCTCCCCCCCCTTCACCCCTTTCACCCAGAAGAGGTTGTTTTGCCCCAACCCACCCACCCTTTTATTAAAATCGGTGCCTTCCATGTGGGTCTGATCTGAAAGGGCAAGGTCCTGGCCCACAAAGACAAGAGGATCACACCCCATAAGTCTGGCCACCGCAAGGCTCATATGGACCACGGCAGTCCCGGGCGGACAGGCATGGCCCATCTCACAAAACCGGCTCAACCACTGGTCGATGACCCCCCCGTAAGGATAGTAGAACCGCCTGCCCTGTAGGGCTTTGGGAATGCGGTGGTCCAGGGCACCCGTATAGACCAGGGGCACCCTGGTGAGGTCAAAAAGACCGCTTACCTGCATGTAATTGTACTCCGCCGGATCCAGTGAGGTGATCA
>CAZNLL010000022.1:0-38140 GCA_964573885.1 uncultured Desulfobacteraceae bacterium
CCGGGCCCAACGCAGGGGGGGAAAAGGACTCACTGGTGTGAAACCCCAGGCGGAGGATTTTGTGGAACTTCTCTTTGTGGCCTCTTCCCACGACTACCTCTTGTTTTTTACCAACAAGGGAAGGGTCTACTGGAAAAAGGTGCATGAAATCCCGGAAGCGGGCCGGATGTCTCGGGGCAAAGCCATTGTGAATCTGCTCAGCCTCAGAAAGGGGGAGCACGTGGCCACCACCCTGGCGGTGAGGGATTTTGAAGAAGGTAAGTACGTGGTCATGACGACCAAGAGGGGGCTGGTGAAAAAGACGGAGTTGGTCTCTTTCAGCCATCCCCGGTCGGCCGGCATAGCGGCCGTCAAGATCCGGTTCGAAGACGAGCTCATCGCGGTGCGGCTTACAAATGGAAATCAGGATATCTTTATCACCACCCGGAACGGGAAATCCATCCGGTTTTCCGAGACCGATCTGAGGAGCATGGGACGGGTGGCTACGGGGAATATCGGTATCAGACTGGAACCGGGAGACGAGGTGGTTGGAATGGAGGCCCTGGGGGAAGGGGCCGCCATTCTTACGGTGACGGAGAACGGCTATGGAAAACGCACCCGGACAGGTGAGTACCGGCGCCAGACCAGGGGGGGAAAGGGAATCCTCACCATAAAGACCACTGAGAGAAACGGGCCTGTGGTGTATTCCTACCAGGTAAGCGATCAAGACCAGCTTATGATTATTACCGGCCAGGGTAAGATCATCCGTTTAAGGGCCGCGGATATCTCGGTAATAGGGAGAAACACCCAGGGCGTCAAGCTCATTGATCTGGCCGAGGGTGAGAAGGTGGTGGCCGTAGCCAAGGTGGTGGAAGATTGATGACGGGGAATGTGACAAAGGTGAAGGAGACGGATCTTTCCAGGATAGGGGTTATCGGTGCAGGGAGTTGGGGCACGACCCTGGCAAACCACCTGGCGGGGAAGGGCTTGGAGGTTGATCTGTGGGCACGAGAGCCGGAGGTGCTGCGACAAATAGAGGAGCATAGAGAGAACCGCACTTTTCTGCCGGGGGTGGAGCTTTATCCCTCATTGCGGGGCGTAGGATCTTTTGAGGAGGCCCTGGTTGAAAAAAGACTGGTCCTTATGGTGGTCCCCTCCCATGTGTTTAGAGAGGTCCTCATCGGGATGAAACCCTACCTGCGGAGCGGCGTGACGTTTATGACCGGGACCAAGGGCATTGAGAATGAGAGCCTGATGATGATGTCCGAAGTGGCGGAGAGCGTTCTGGGGCAAAGCCTTACCCAAGGCTTTGCCTGTCTCTCGGGCCCCAGCTTTGCCAGGGAGGTTTCCGGGAGATACCCTACGGCGGTTACCATCGCCTGCCGGGACATGGAATACGCCGGAGTGCTTCAGCGACTCTTTTACAGTGAGTATTTCAGGGTTTACACCACCCAGGATTTGGTGGGAGTACAACTGGGAGGGGCCCTTAAGAATGTGGTGGCCATTGCGGCCGGGGCGTCCGATGCCCTGGGATTCGGCCATAACGCCAGGGCTGCCCTCATCACCAGAGGGCTGGCCGAGATAGCCAGGGTGGGGGTTTCTATGGGAGCGAATCCCCATACCTTCGCAGGGCTGGCCGGCATGGGGGACCTGGTCCTTACCTGTACGGGGGATCTGAGCAGGAACCGCACCGTGGGGTTCAAGATCGGTACGGGCATGAGCCTTGAGAAGATTACCGAGAGCATGAGCATGGTGGCCGAAGGAATCAAAACCGCAAGGTCCGCCCATGAGCTCGGGCTCAAGATGGGTGTAGACATGCCCATAACCAGGCAGGTATTTGAGATTCTCTATGAGAAAAAGGACCCCCGGGAGGCGGTGAAGGAGCTCATGACCCGCGCCCTAAAGGCGGAATTGGAGCACTAACTGGAGAGGAATGGTCCGGGACAGGGAAAAGCCCCTTCAGGTGGATTGGGTGAGGGAACGGTTGGCGCGTTCCCTTTTTTTAGGTCCTCTTGTTTATAGACCCTCGGTGGATTCCACCAACACCCTGGCCAGGGAAATGGCCGCGGCAGGGGCGCCCCAGGGGACGTTGGTGCTGGCCGAGGAACAGTGGGCGGGTAAGGGGAGAAGAGGCCGAAAATGGCTCTCGCCCCCTTACACCAACCTCTATCTTTCTTTACTTCTCAGGCCCCAGATGGAGGCGGAGGAGGTCTTTATATTGACCGTAATCCTGGCCCTGGCCGTCCTGGAGAGCGTGGAAAGGGTGAGCGAACTAAGACCGGCCATCAAGTGGCCCAACGACATCTACGCGAAGGGGAAAAAAATGGCCGGGATTTTGACCGAGTTTTCCACCACAGGGAAGCGCGTGGAATACGTGATCTTGGGGCTGGGGATCAACGTGAACTGGAAGCCCGAAGAGGATCGCTCTATGCTCTACCCGGTTACGAGCATTTCGGCGGAGACCCAAAGGGCCGTATCCCGGGAAGAGGTGCTGGTGTATCTTTTAAAGGCCTTTGGGCGGGATTACGGAGAGGTCCTGGCAGGGCGTCGGCGGGCCTTTTATGAGAAATGGAATGAGCGTTCCTTTTTCCTCGGTCAGCGGGTGCGGTTAAAGGGACCGAAGGGAGAGATCTCGGGGCGGGCCTTGCGGGTTGATGAAAGGGGGGCCCTCATTATCCGGGATGAAAAGGGTGAAGAGCAAAGAATCCTCAGCGGGGACGTCTCCGTCGAGGAAATTGGGGACCAAGGCCTGGAAAAGGGGCCTTTTTCAGAAGAAAGCGGCGTTAGGAAAGGAGAGAATGGCCATGGCAACAATTCAGCCGAAGGGTGAAAAGGTGCGTAAGGCCGTGAAGTGGATCTCTGAGAGGAAGAAGGAAAATGAAGAGGCCAGGACCGCTTTACTCATTCAGGAGGCGGCGAACCGGTTCAACCTTTCGCCGAAGGATGAGGAATTCCTCCGGGCCTTTTATGAGGAAGGAGGCCAATAGGGTTCCCAAGGGGGTTGAGCCCTGAAGGACCGGGGGACCGTATTAGAGGTTAATGAGGCGCCCTGGTTTCATGTGCCTGAGGATGAGCTTGGCGGCCCGAAGGAAGAGACAGAGGACGGCGGCCAAAAGCATGGTTCCTGAGAGGAGAGGGACCCAGAAACCGGACTGAGGGAGGTTTAACAGGCCGGTGCGAATGCACAGGACGGATATAAAGGCCAAGTAGAGAGCACTTAGGGCCGACGCGGTGAGGAGACACCAGAGCCAGATATTATTAGATCTGGAGGGGTTTTTAGAGATCATGAGTTAAGGTGCTGGATCTGTTTACCTAAAAACTCCACCTGGTGCTTTATTTTTGGGTCGGTTTTCATTTTGTGCTCTACCGTCTCTGATGCGTAAAGAACCGTGGAGTGACTCCTGTTTATGGTCTCGGCAATATGTTCAAGGGTCTCGTCTGTATACTGACGGCAGAGATAAATATAGATATTTCGGGGATAGGCATGGACTTTTTTCCTGGACTTGGAGCGTAATAGGTCTGGTTCCACCTTGTAATACTTGCAGATCAGCTGCTTTATGTTTTCTGGGGTGGCCGAACACTGCTTGTTGACCAGGCATTTCACCACGTCCCGTGCCAGATCTATGTCGATTCTGGCGTTGAGCAGCTCGGCCTTTGCCTTGAGGCAGGTGAGGGCGCTTTCTATCTGACGGATGTCTCGCCGCAGACTGGCCGAAAGAAAGTGGACGATTTCATCAGAGAGGGTGATCCCCTTTTCAGCGGCCTTGTTTTTGAGGATTTTGACGCGAGTTTGGTAGTCAGGGCCACCGATGGTGGTGACCAGGCCGGAGGCCAATCGTGAAGAAAGGCCCTTGGACATGCGGGGAATGTCCTTGGGTGGCAAGGCGCTGGTAAAAAGGACTTTTTTGTTATCGTTGGCAAGGGCGTCCAGGGTGTGTTCCAGTTCGAGCTGGGTCTTTTCTTTGCCGCTCAGGAAGTGTACCTCTTCCAGGAGGAGGACATCGCAACAACGGCGGTATTTGTCTTTAAATGCCTCAATGGAATTGCTCTTTAAGGATGAAACCATTTCGTTGGTAAAGTCTTCGGCGGTCACATAACGCACGCGATGGTGGGGATTTTGAGCCAGGATCCAGTTGGCGACCGCCTGGGAGAGATGGGTCTTGCCCAAGCCGGTATTCGCCAGCATGAGGAGGGAGTGATAATTCCATGGCCCCCCCTGGGCTAGGGCCTTGGAGGCGCTGAAGGCAAACTCGTTGCATGCCCCGACCACGAAACGGTCGAAGGTGAAGTCCCGTTTGAGCAAACGGTTGCCGGAGGAGCCGTTTGTGGAGAGGTTAGGGAGCACAAGCTGCTTGGAATCGGTCGTTTCTTCAGGGGGCAGGGGGCGCTTTTTTCGGGGTTCTATTTTTAAGACCACATCCACGGGGCCGGCGCCGGCTTTGTGAAGGCCGTCTTGGATCAAATCGAGATAGTGTTCCATGACCCAGTTGCGGGAGAATTTATTGGGGCAGCCCAAGGTAACGGTGTGATCCTCTTTTCTCAGGAATGTAATGGGGCTGATCCACAGTGAGAAGCTGTTTTTTGAAAGGTGCACGCCGATTTGGTTTTTGATTTCCTCCCAGGTGGCTCTCATTGTAGACTCCTGTCGTCTTTACCCTGAAGTTGCGCAAAGGTCAGCATGGAGGTTGGTGCACGGTGTCCGGCACCCTCGAACAAATCCTCCTCGCAGGGGCGTGTGTCCGTGCCCGAAAGGGGCCTGAAGCGCAAGGGCCCCTTAGAACGTGGAAGATTACCTGCGGACCTCGGGGGAACTGGGATTACAAACCTCTCAGAGGAGCCGAGGGCGGCAGGGGGTTTAATGTTTGGAGAAAAGGGTTAATTGATCTCGGTTCGCGGCCGGGCCAAAAGGTAAATACTTAATCATTGTGAAATTGAATAATGGGTTGATCCATTAATGTGCAAGTTCGAGAATTGCAGGGGGTTTTACAGGAGGGGGCGCTCCTTGTCAACGGTTGTGGTTGGGAGGGAGCACTTATGAGGGTCCGTCTTTTTGACACCGGGTAAGGGGGCTTCTTCACAGGAAAATTTTGGGTTGAGCCCATAAGGTCCTGAGAAAAGAGAGGATTCAGGACGGAAAATTCCAGCGACAATTCAAAGACTTAGCCGGAAACGGCGGGATGTGAAGAATTTTTTCTACATTTCAGATCTCGCTTATTCTTTCTTTTTTGCGCTTTTTTTTTGATTTCTATTTTATTATGGGCCTTTTTTTGGGGGACGGGGAGAGTATTTTGTCCGTGCCTTTTTGTGGAGGAAGGGGGGCTAGGGCGCAAGCCCCTGTAAGGAGAATGAAAATGGGACGGCGCGGGTGGGGGGGCCAGGTTTGGGCCGGAAGGATACGGGAAGGAGGACTCAAAAATTTTTACCCAGAGGGGAGGAACCGGATATGAGTAGGATAAGGGTGGCCCTGTTGGCGGGGGGATGGTCCGGGGAGCGGGAGGTCTCCCTGAAGAGTGGCGGGGCGGTTGGTAAGGCCCTGGACAGGGAAAAATACGAGGTGATCTCTTTGGACCCCCGGGATGATCTCCTCACGTTGATAGAAAAGAGAGATTCTATAGATGTGGCCTTTGTCCTGCTCCATGGAAGATTTGGTGAAGATGGGCGGATTCAAGGACTGCTGGATATCCTTGGAATCCCTTATGTTGGCTCCGGTGTGCTATCGAGCGCCATGGCCCTTAATAAAAAGGTGGCCAAAGAGAGGTTCAAGAGCGGGGGTCTGGCCGTGGCCCAGGACATGGTGGTGGAGCGTGACCGGCCCTTTTCACCCGAGGCCGTCCTTCAGGCCTTGGGGCCTAAGACGGTGGTCAAACCCGTGTCGGAAGGGTCCAGCCTGGGTGCCTCGGTGTGCCATGGCAGGGAGCAACTCCTGGAGGGGATTGAGAGGGCCTTTCGCTACGATGATGAGGTGATTGTGGAGTCCTTTATGGCCGGACAGGAGGTGACGTGCTGTGTTATGGGGACCCGTAAACTCGAAACCCTGCCTCTGGTGGAGATTGTCCCTCAGGAGGGGTACCCGTTCTTTGACTATGAAGCCAAGTACACCACTGGCGCCACCCGGGAAATCTGTCCAGCCCCTCTGCCTGAGGCCGTGGCTGAAAAGGTGAAGACCTGTGCCAAAAAGGCACACCGTCTCCTGAAATGCGGGGTGTGGAGCAGAACGGACATGATCCTTTGCGGTGAGGCCGTGTTTGTACTGGAGACCAATACCATACCAGGCATGACGGAAAACAGCCTCTTTCCCTTGGCGGCGAAAGCGGCGGGGCTCCCTCTGGACCGGCTTGTGGACCGGCTTATTACCCTTTCATTGGAGGAGCGCGGGAGGGTCAAGCCCGTGGTTGCATAAAAGGCCCTTAAGGATTCGGCGTTTTGGCTTCTGCGGATTGAAATGCCCCTATTCGCGTTTTAGATGCCAATTGTGAGATCCAGCCGCTGCAGGTACAACGGCATAGGTCCTTGTTCTGCCTGTATTCATATCTGACGGAAGTCAATGCGTTTCCAACAACGGGGTCAACAGATCCTGGGCAACTGTTCCCCGGTGAGCATGGAAACAATGCGGGTTCCCCCGATTGCTGTCTTAAGAAGGACCTTGGCCGGGTTTTCGGCCGTAACGGCGCCGATGACCCGGGCCTCTGTTCCGAAAGGGTGCCTTTTCATGGCGGCAACCACTTGCTCTGCCAGGTCTTTGGGCACGATGACCAGACACTTACCCTCATTGGCGATGTAGAGGGGATCCAGGCCGAGGATCTCGCATGCGGAGAGGACGGGCTCTCGTATGGGCAGGGTCTCTTCGAAGAGTTCTATGCCCACAGCGGACTGGCGGGCGATCTCGTTGAGGGCCGTGGCCACCCCGCCCCGGGTGGGGTCCCTCAGGACGTGGACTTGCAGGGTGACCGTAAGAATGTCGGAGACCAGCGAATTGAGAGGGGCGCTGTCGCTGGAGAGCTCCGTCCTGAAATCAAGACCTTCCCGCTGGCTTAAAATAGCCGTGCCATGGTCCCCGATAGGACCGTTAATGATGACCGCGTCACCGGGCTGTGCGTTATGGCTGCTCACGTCTACACCCTCGGGGATGATACCCACCCCTGAGGTGTTGATGAAGATCTTGTCCATGTGGCTCCTCTGAACCACCTTGGTGTCACCCGCGACGACTTTCACACCGGCCCTGGAACAGGCCTCTGCCAGGGAATCCACGATGGGGATGAGCTTTTCCAAGGGCAGCCCCTCCTCCAGGATAAGCCCCAGAGTCAGGTAGAGAGGGCGGGCGCCTTGCATGGAAAGGTCGTTCACCGTGCCATGAACAGCCAGACTCCCAATATTGCCGCCCGGGAAAAAAATGGGATCCACCACATAGGAGTCGGTGGTCACGGCCAGTTTTTGACCGGCCAAGGGAATGACGGCGCTGTCGTCAAGGGCCCGTAAAAACTCGTTGTCCAGTCGGCTCATAAAGATGTCCTTGACCAACTCGTGAGAGGCCTGGCCGCCGCTTCCGTGATCCAGCCCGATGAATGCTTCCTTCATGATTGTCTCCGGGGAAAGGGTTGGTGGTATTACAAAATAGTGACGAGCCACTCCGGGTGTCAAGGGGAATCGGCGAAGAGGGAGGCCAAGGGGGTTTTGCAGGGGAGCATTATGATCTAACCGGCTGATTTAATAGAAAAAGCAGGCCTTAACGGGGGTGCAATTCCCGAAATGTTCCACGTGAAACACGGCCTTGTTTTTATCTTTTCAAGGGGGTGGGATTGTGCTATCAACAGGCTCAAGTCGCCCTTGTACCCGCTTCAAAGGGAATCCCCTGTCCCTGAGGAACCACTTTTTGCCACGATTTATGCCTGTTGCCAGGGGTGCGGCTAACGGCCCTGGAAGGAAGGTGGGACAAGCGCATGGCACATGTCATCTGCATTGCCAATCAGAAGGGAGGCGTCGGGAAAACCACGACGGCCATTAATCTTGCGGCCTCTATGGCCGCGGCAGAAAAGGCCTGTCTCCTTGTGGATTGTGACCCCCAGGGTAATGCCACTACCGGCCTGGGCATTGATCGGGATGAGCTGGAAGCCGGGCTTTATGATTTGCTCTTCGGGGGAGGGGATGTGGAGGCGCCGGTCGTGGAAACGGGCCTCCCCGGTCTCCACCTGGTGGGAGCTACCACGGACCTGATCGGTGCGGAGGTGGAAATGGCCTCCCAAAAGGACAAGGAATTTATGCTTCGCAAGGGGCTGGGCGGCCCTCGAAACAGATATGACTATATCTTTCTGGACTGCCCCCCCTCTCTGGGCTTCTTGACGGTAAACGCCCTGACCGCGGCAGACGCCCTTTTGGTCCCGCTCCAGTGTGAATATTACGCCCTTGAAGGATTGTCCCAGCTTTTGAAAACGGTTAGGGCGGTGAGAAGGGGTTTGAATCCGGGGCTCCGCTTGGCCGGGATCCTCTTGACCATGTACGATAAACGAAATAATCTCTCCCAGCAGGTGGCCCATGAGGTTCAATCCCATTTTGGCAGTGAGGTGTTTAAGACCATTATTCCACGCAACGTACGCCTGAGCGAGGCCCCCAGCTACGGCAAACCCATTTTGCTCTATGATATTCGCTCTACAGGGGCCCAAAGCTACCTGAGCCTGGCCAGGGAACTTATCGGAAGGGGTGGTATATAGGATGGCACGAAGAAAGGCCCTCGGAAAAGGCCTATCGGCCTTGATCCGTGACGCCAACACCGTGAATGAAGGGGCGGAACAATTCTTTCAGTGTCCGGTAGAAGACCTCGAACCCAATCCTTACCAACCCAGGAAGGCCTTCTCCAATGCGGAGCTGGAGGAAATGGCGGAATCCATCCGGGAAAAGGGGGTTCTTACCCCTCTTCTGGTGAGCAAGACCGACACGGGATATCAGCTCATTGCCGGGGAGAGACGATGGAGGGCGGCCCAAAAAGCAGGCCTGGAAAGGGTTCCCGTTGTAGTCCGGGAGGCCTCCCCCGCGGAGGCCCTGGAGCTGGCCCTCATTGAAAACATCCACCGGAAGGATCTTAATCCCGTTGAGGAGGCCCTGGCGTACAAGAGACTGCTGGAAGAGGTCGGTCTCACCCAGGAGGCCCTGGCCAAGAGGCTGGGCAGGGAACGCTCGTCGGTCACCAATATGTTACGCCTCCTCAACCTCTCTGCCTTAATCCAAGAGGACTTGGTAGCGGGGCGGCTTACCATGGGGCATGCCCGGGTCCTGGCAGGGATAAAATCCAGGGAAGCACAAAAAGCCCTGAGGGATCAGGTCGTGAAGCGGGGCCTTTCGGTCCGCCAACTCGAGGCTATGGCCAGGAGAAAGAAGGCTCCCTCCCCGCCAAAGAAGGTTCCCCAAGGAGACTTCTACCTCCAATCCCTGGCGGACAACCTCAAAAGGTCCCTGGGCACCAAGGTGGAAATCAAAAAAAGGGGGAAGGCGGGCCACATCCTGATCCACTTTTACTCGGACGACGAATTGGACAGGTTGCTGGGGCTCCTCACCTGATTCCCCTGACTTCTCCATTTCCTTTCTTCCCCCCGCAAGAGCCTCCGCAGGTTGTCTTTGTGTCTTGCAGAGATAAGCACGGCCCCGATGAGGGCGCCGGCCACCAGCGGCCCGGGCTTTCCGAAAAAGGTCATGAACAGGGGAATGGAGAAGGCAGATACCATGGAGCCCAGCGAGATGTAGTCCCACCGCCAGACCAGGACGACGAACACCACCAGGGCCCCCACACAGGAAAGGGGCGACAAGGCCAGGTAGGTTCCCAAGGCCGTGGCGGCCCCCTTTCCCCCGCGGCCCTTGAGAAAAACAGAGAATTGATGGCCCACCAGGGCCGCCAAGGCGACCAGAGCCAGGGCGCCCTCTCTATGGGGGTATGCCGGGACGCTGAAAAAGGAAAAGGCCGCAACAGGTAAAAACCCCTTCATCATGTCCAGAAAGAGGGTTAAAAGGCCCCATTTGAGGCCTACGGTCCTGGCCACATTGGTGGCACCGATATTCCCGCTTCCCGCCCCGGTGATATCCAACCGGGCCGCTCTTTGGGCGATGAGCTTTCCAAAGGGAACAGCGCCCAAGAGATAAGCGGCCATGGCGACGGTGATCCATAGATATGTCATGGCAATCCGCACCCAAGGGAAAAAAGCCCCTATCAGGGGGCTCGATTTATCTTGTCATCCATGCCGGTAGGATGGCATAAGACTACGAGGGACGCCCGAAGGATATCGGCATCAGGGAGGCGAAGCAACAGAAATTTGTTGTTTGCGAATACCAGGACGCAGAGGAAGATAAGTTTGAACGGTTGGAACCCATATTTTCAAGACTCTAAATAAATATCCAATTTCTAACCGAGGGTTACACAGTGAGACTGATTGTCATGGACGGGCAAGGCGGGGGGATTGGAGCCACCATCATTAAAGGGCTTCGAGAGTCCCTCGGCAACGAGCTGGAGATCCTGGCCCTGGGCACAAATTCCATTGCCACCTCAAGAATGATGAAGGCGGGGGCCAACCGGGGGGCCACGGGCGAGAATGCCATTGTGCAGACGGCCGGGACCGCGGATGTCATCGTGGGCCCCCTGGCCATTTTGATGGCCAACGCCATGATGGGTGAAGTGACTCCGGGCATGGCAGCCGGTGTCAGTTCCAGCAAAGCAAGAAAGATACTTATCCCCTTGACCCAGGAGAAAGTCACCATTGTCGGGGTGACCGGAGAGCCCTTACCCCACTTGGTGGCCCAGGTCGTGGGGATTATCGAGGAGATGAAGGGAAATGTGTGAATCCGCAGCCTACATAGAAAAGGAAGGCAAGGAAGAACTGCTTATGGAGAGCCTGGATGTCCTCGAGAATTGGGAGGATGGGGTCAGGCTCATAGACATGTTCGGGGAGGAGAAGCAGGTGAAGGCCCGGGTGAAGACCCTCTCCCTGGTAGACCATAAGATCGTTCTGGAGTCTTTGTAAGGGCCTGGGAGCTCAAAGGGAGGTGAAAAGAACGGGTTTCCGTGCTCATTCTCGAAAAGGCGTAAAAGACGCAGTTGCAAGGCTTGATCTCGAACTTTTTCCGAAACCGTCTAAAGCCTGACTCTTTAAGCGGCCATCATCCTTTGAATCGCTCCTCGATCCTCTTGGGGAGCTGCAGATAGAATCGGGCTTCTCTGGTCCTTCCCCGTTTGAGGCACCCCCTGCCGTAGATGAGGCTTTTTTCCGCGAGGGTCTCTACCGTGGCCTGGAGCTGCTCCATGGTGAGGGTTTCCCTTTCTATGAGGTTTAAAAGGGCCTTGATCCTGAACCGGTCCATGCCCTTGTGGCGGGAAGAGAGCTGATCCGGATGCCCCCCCTCTTTGACCACAAGGGGCTCCGGGATGAGGGCCACGGGGTGGCGACTGGCGATCCTCAGCCACAGGTCATAATCTTCACAGGCGGGGAGCGTCTCATCAAAGAGCCCCACCTCCTGGAGCAGGCTTCGCTTCAGCATGACGGCGGAAGGGCTCACCAGGCAGAGCCCTAAGGAGGGCCTGAAAATGTCTCCTGAGGGTTTTGCGTGCCTTTTCTTGGGATTCACCCTTCGGCCGTTTCTGATCCAGATCTCCTCGGTCTGGCATATCAGGGCCTGAGGACGGTTTCTGAAGAAATCCACCTGAAAGGCCAGTTTTCGGGGGAGCCAGTAATCGTCCGAATCAAGAAAGGCGATAAGGGGTGAGGTTGACTTTTTGATCCCGAGATTTCTCGCAGCTGAAACCCCCGCGTTAAAGGGCCTGCCCAGGTAATGGATCCTCTCTTTAAAGCGTTTCAAGACCTCTTGGGTGTCATCCGTGGATCCGTCGTCCACCACGTAGATTTCAAAATCGGTAAAGGTTTGAGACAGGACGGAGGAGACGGCCCGGAGCACCCTGCGGGCCCTGTTAAAGGTGGGAATGATCACGTCCACTTGGGCCATGGCTATATTCACCCCGTTGTTGCATGAAAGGCGCTTAAGGATTCGGCATTTCGCCTTTTATGATTTCAAATGCCGCTTTTAACGCTTGAAATCTGGAATTCACCAATAGTGATATTCAGGCCCTGGATATAAAATGACATAACTCTCTGGTTTTACTGTGGTTATGTGTCTGGGAGCTCGATGCGTTTGCAACAACGGGGTTCATTCACCGGACCAAGGCCAAAAAGCCGGCCAGAAAAAAATTGCCTTCCACCAGGGCCTCCAGGGTGAGGCCCTGCTGGAGCCAGTGCCTTTCATAGGCAAAAAGGCAGAGGGATAAACCAAAAACAGAGGCGATTATGGCACCGGAAAAGGACGGGACAAGCCCGAGCAGGGGGCTTACCCCCAGGATCAGGGCGGTGAGCGTGAGGAGCACCTTGAGGAGGACCAGGGCCTTTTTTTCTCCCAGCGTAATGGGCAGGGTCTCCGTGCCAACAATGAGGTCCCCCTGGACCTGAAAGATGTCAAAAAGGACAGATCTTATATAAGCAATTAAAAAGACTGCTAAAATAGTAATAAGGGCCGTCGGCGGGCTTACCTGTTTCATGTCCAGCAAGGGGAGAACCCCTATGAGCGCCACCCAGGCAAGGGATTCGGAGAGACTCCTGGAACCGGGGACATCCTTGATCTTGGCGTACCGGGACTTATGGCGGATCCTCTTGGGAATCAGGGGGATGCTGTAAATGATCCCCAGGAGGCTGAAACCGGTCAGGGCCAAAAAGGTTGCGGGGCCCTTGGTATAGGCCAGGGCCAGGGCCGTCAAGATGGCAACGAGGGCGCTCAGGATGAGGGGGACCTTGAACTTTCCCAGAAAGGCGGCGCGCTCAGGGTCGTTGTAGGCGCTCGCGCCTTTGTCCAGAAACCGGTTGAGGACATGCATGGCAAAGATGTAGAGAAAGGTCACGCAGGGAAAGGTGAGATCCGGGTTGTGCCGGAATAGAAGGATAGAGGCGGCGTAGGCAAAGGAAAAGGCGCCTCCGGCCACGAGGAGGTTACTCAGAATCAGAAATTTGAAGGCCTGCCTGATCCCCCGAAAGATGGAGGAGTCCTTGCTGCTCCGGATGCCTTCCAACTCCTGGATCACGTTTTTGATCATCCAATTGGGGGTAGACGCCCCTGCGGTCACCCCCACTGATGCCATTTGGGATAAGGCCTCCCTGTTGAGATCCTTTTCGGTTTCTACGTGAAAGGTGGGCAGGCCCACCTCCCTGGAGATCTGGGCCAGGCGCTGGGTGTTTGCACTGTGATAGCCTCCCACCACCACAACCGCTTCCACCTGGCCCTGAAAGGCCCGAACCTCTTTTTGCCTCTGGTGGGTGGCGTCGCAGATGGTATTAAAGACCTCCACGTTTTGAAAGCGTCTCCGCACCGCATCCACGATGTGGTCAAAGGCCTGCGCGTTTTGTGTGGTCTGGGCCACCACCAATACACGGTCCATGGGGGGCAGGGCCTCCACCTCTTCCTCTCTTTGGGTGACATGCACCGGCCCCGCACTGTAACCCACAAGGCCCTTTACTTCGGCATGGTTTTGGTCTCCTACAATGACGGCGGTATAGCCCTTTTTGGTATGATACCGGATGATGGCCTGGACCCTGGCCACCCTGGGACAGGTGGCGTCAATGAGCCTTAATCCCGTTTCCCTGAGGGCCTTCCGCTCTTCAGGGGGAATGCCGTGGGCCCTGATGACGATCCTGCCCGGGGGGAGGTCCTTCAAATCCTCCAGGCTATGTACCCCCTTGGATTCCAGCAGTTGGAGCACCTGTTTGTTGTGGATGAGCGGGCCGAAGGTGTAAAGGGGTCCCTCTTTTTTGTTGGCCTCTGCCAGCACCATTTCCATGGCCCGGCGAACACCCATGCAAAAGCCGGCGGTCTTGGCCAGTTTGACCTTCACGGGTCTTTCCTTTCCAGCGTCGTAAAATACTCGTCCAAAGCCAGCATAAGGCTGTCTTTGTCTTTGATCCGGGCGGTGGCCCCCCGAAAGCGGGTACTCCGTGGCAGCCCCTTGGTATACCAGAGCAGAAGCCCCCGCATGGCCCTGGCCGCCCGGGGCTGGCCCATGGCGTGGGCAAGGAGTCGGAAGTGTTCCAGAATAAGGGCCTTTCGTTCATCCAGAGAGGGCTGAGCCACGGAAAGCCGCTTTTGCAACTGAAGAATCTGAGTGAAGATCCAGGGATTGCCTACGGCACCCCTCCCGATCATGACCCCATCACACCCCGTCCGGTGCATCAAGTCCAGGGCCAGGGAGGGAGAAAAGACGTCCCCGTTGCCGATGCAGGGGATGGTGACCCGTTCTTTCACCTTACGGATAAGGGACCAGTCCGCAGGACCCGAGAATTTCTGGGTGACATATCGGGGGTGGAGGGTAAGGGCATCCACCCCGCAATCTTCGATGAGAGAGGCCAGGTCACAGGCCGCAGGCTCGTAGGGGGACCACCCGGCCCTCATCTTTACCGTCAGGGGCACCGGGCAGACGGGGCGCACGGCATTGAGGATTTCCTTGACCCTGTCCGGTGATCTGAGCAAGGCGCCTCCGGCCCCGGTCTTGACCACCTTTTTTGCGGGACAGCCCATGTTAATGTCCACCAGGTCCGCACCGGCCTCCACCACCATCCGGGCGGCCCCGGCCATAATCTCGGGCGTGGAGCCGAAGAGTTGCACTCCCAGGGGGCGCTCGTCAGGATGGGATTTGAGATATTCCATGGTCTTCTTTTGTCCCAGGGTGAGGCCGGCGGCACTGACCATCTCGGTAAAGACCAGGGCGGCTCCCTTCTTTTTCACAATAAGGCGGAAGGGCAGATTGGTGATGCCGGCCATGGGCGCCATGACAAGGGGGTTTTGAAGTTTCAGCCCGGCGATCTCAAGCATACCGTTATTCTAGTGGGCTCCAAAGGGAATGACAATAGCCCTATTGACCCGGTTGTTGCAGATGTAATGACCGTTTAGACATATAAACTAAATAAAAACACAATTTTATGTCATGTCGTTGTTGGGGAATTCCTAAGACCTTAAGGGTCGCATTTGAAACTATATGAGGCAGAATGGAGAATCCTTAAGCGCCTTTTTTCAAACAACGGGGTTGACTCGAAAAAACATTTATGCTTTCTTTGACGCTCATTTTTTACGGGGTGCCCGTGTCAGCCCTTCCGGAGGGGCTCTTAGGAAAGGGGGAAGCGAATGTTCAAGATCAATTCAAAGGGAAGAGGAGGAAGAGGATGAGGAAGTTTGCAGTCATGGGAGTCATGGTGTTGGTTTTTGGCATGCTGGGCGGGGTTGCCTGGGGTCAGAGCCTTGTTCCTCTCAAGGTGGGAAACTGGTGGAATCTGGAACAAGAGGGGATGCCGGGCTCAGGCGAGACCTTAAGGATCATCGGCTTTTCCAATCTCTTCGGGGTCTGGCTCTATACCATGGAAATGGAAGAGAGGGAACCGTGGGATACGGATTTTGAGTTCGGCTTTTTCCTCTCCACAGCGGACGCCTTGTACGGTTATGAAGGGGGGCTCCCCTTTGTGGGATTTAAGACAGGGCCGGTGGGCACCACCTGGTCCTATACCGAGGGGGACGGCAGTGTGGTGAACTGCAGGATTTCAGCCATTGAAACGGTCACTGTCCCGGCCGGCACCTTTACGGGATGCTACCACTACGTCAAGGAGGCCTATGACGGAGGAACCCTCCAGTACAGCTGGGAAGAGGTGATCCATCCGGGCACAGGCCCGGTCAAGTGGGTGGTTGACACCCACACGGCGAGTCCCGTCACCTATGTCCTCACGGATTATAACGTCAAGTGAGGGGTCTATTTAGGTTTTTAATAAAAGCGAATCGAAAGGGGGCCTTAAGGCCCCCTTGTTTTATTAAAGGATCTTTTCAAAAAAGGCCTGCCAGTTCAGGCCCAGGACCTTTCTTATACCCTCCTTCCCGTACCCATGGGCTTCCATAATCTCCTCAAGGCCATGGAGCTTGGTGATATCCTCGAGCCCCGAGGCAGGCCTGGTGAAGCCGCAGAAATCCGAGCCCATGCCGATGCCCTCGGGGCCGAAGGCCTGGATGTAGGTGTCCAGGTGGACAAAGAGCCGCTCGATATCCGCGTCGCCTTCCGGGGAAAGCATCTCAGGGTTGAAGGTGATACCCACCATCCCGCCCCGCATCAGGATTTCCCGGGCCTGATTCATATCAATATTTCTCGGCGTATTGCAGACCGGGCGCAGCCCCGTATGGGAGGTGATGATGGGGCCTTCGTAGATCTTTAAGAGCTGCCAGAAGCACTGGGGATGAAGATGGGCCACATCGATGATAATTCCCTCATCCTGGAGGGCGAGGATGACCTCTATGCCTTGGTGCGAGAGGCCGTCGGGATAGGTCACCCCGTTGCCGTCGGCGAGGCGGTTTTTCCCTTGATGGGTGAGCCCCACCGTGAAGATGCCCTGTTCCCGTAATGTTTCTATGGCGGAGAGATTGCCTGCCAAGGCGTCCCCGTTCTCAAGGAGGAGGAGGGTTCCGGGTCCCGCCTCCCCCTGTTGGAGCCCTTTCAGGTCTTCTTGGGTCTTGACCATCTTGACCCCGTCGAAGCGCTCCAAGGTGAAGCGGAGTATGGCCTGAAACCGGTCAAAGGATGCCTGTCCATTGAAGGCGTCCTCGCAGTAAAGGGCGGTGCAAAAGAGACCGATTCCGGCCCGTTTGGCCTTTTCAAGGGTAAAGGGCCCCTCTTCGAGATGAGAGAGGTGGGTCTGGTGGCCCTTTTTCATCATGAAATAGGGCAGGTCCACGTGGCCGTCCACCCAGAGGTCCACGGCTCCGGGGTGCATCTCCGGGGTGTCAGACACGCTCCGCACCTCCTCCGCGGCCTGCGGCCTCCACCGGGGATGGGGGTAACTTCCGCAGGAGGGCCTTCTTCTCTTCCGGTATGGCCTCCAGCTTGGGGAACCGGTCCCTATCGCTAGGGGCCAAAAACATGACCTTGTGCATGAAAATATCCTTTCTCTGGTCACGGCCCGAGGCCATCAACAGGGGTTTCCCCTAAAGCACATGAACCGTCTTCATCCAGTCCGGTCTTCTCGATCGGGCCCCTTCAAGGGCCGTAGGGGACCCCAGGACCTTCACCAGCCCCTGGTCTTTTACTTTGTCCAGTTCCTGGGCAAAGGCCCTGAAGTGGTCTTTTGTTGTGGCCAGTATTTGATCACGCATGAACTGGCGGTCCTCTTCCGAATCTTGGGTAAGGTGCCGAATCATAGAGACGTATCCCTTTTCATGGGGCAACATATGGGCGTCCAGGTCACCGATGGCACCGATGATCCCCTTGGTCAGCTCCTCTCTACTCAGATCCGTTTCGCGGAGGAATTGGGCGGTTTGGTCAAAGACCTCCAGGGTGTCCATAAGATTGGGGTCCCGGTAAGAGAGGAGGGTGAGCACGCCGGAGAGGCGGTCAAAGAGGCAGAAAGCACCGTAGGCCCCTCCCCGAACCCGGATGCGGTCCCAGAGCCAGGTATTTCGTAAATAGCGGATAATGACCAGGGCTGATCCATGGAACCGGTAGCCCAGGCCATAAAGGTCCGCCCCCTTGCCCACATAATTGACCTGTGCGGGGATGGTCATCCCTTCACAAGGCGGGGGCGCGCCCAAAACCCATCCGGCCGCTGCCGCCGGGCCTTGTTTCATGGAATCCAGGAATTCCCCCATGGCGGGATCCAGAGAGGACCTGCCCTCTTGGTCCGCCGTAAGATTGATGACCATGGACCTCCGGTTCACCAAGGTTTGACGTATCTCTTCGAGGTCTGCGAAGACCCGGGGCCAGTTTTCGTCAACGGCCCGGGCGAGCTCCCTCAGAAAGAAAAGATAGCTTACCCCCTGCATTTGCTCTGCGGCCCAGTGGGCCTCGTTAAAATGAGATCGAAGCCGGAGGTTGACCACTTGGTGTCCCCTGGGGACCAATTTTTGCTCTTCCCTGGCCTTTTCTTCCAGCACCATCTGGCGGAACCGTTCCCGGTTGTCCAGGTTCGCCTCTAAGAGCATGTCATGGAGGAGGTGGATCAGGGCGGGTCCTCGAGTGGCCATGGCCTTGCCTCGGAGGAAAAGCCAAGCGGCGCTTTTCGAGGGCCCCCGTGCGGCTGAAGTGAAAACCCGGGGCCGGATTCCCCCGGTTTCCCGGCTTATCCTCTGAGTAAAGAGGACAAAGTCTTCTTCTTGGGTGCCCATTTCCACCAGGGCCCGGCCGAAGAGGGGGACATAGGGAATAAACCGGGCGGGGAGGGCGTGCAAGTCCAGTCCCACATCAACATAGACAATGCCATTGGTGAAGAGGTCATGAAAGAGAAAGGGTGTGCCTTCATGGTCAGCCACGGACAGGGGGATCTTTTTGTTTTCTTTTTCCAGATCTGAGATCTTCAAGACCGGAATAGTGGCCAGGGCCTCGGGGGAGTCAGGTGTCTCTTGAAGACGCCTCAGCTCCTGGACCTCTTCCAAGACGCCGCGGGTCTCCGCCGGCGTCATGGCGGAGCGGGCTTCGGCCAGCCGCTCTCTCTCGGCCCGTTCTTCCCTCTCCCGCAGGCCGGGGTCAGGCTTGAGAATAAGGGTGGTGCGGTGAGGATTGTCCAGGAAGAGACGGCGGATATACCCTTCAAAGTATCCCTTTTTGGAGCGGGCCAGGGATTTGACCGTATTGAGAGGCCCCTCAAAGGCGAGGAGGGCGAGGGGATCGTGGTCATAAAGCCAGGTGGTGAGGGCCCTCAGCATGAGTACCAGCCCTCTAGGAAGGTGGCCGGGGTTGTTTTCCCGCAATCTGAATTCTATGGTGTTGAGGGCGGCCTCCACGGTGCGGGGATCGATGCCTTTTTCCGCCAGATCCTCCAGGGTCTTTAGGACAAGGCCCTGCAAGGCTTCCGAGTTGTCCGGAACCATGCCCTTGAGACCGGTGGAGAAAACCATCTGCCGAAGTTCAGTGCCGAGGCCTTCCCCGGCAAGCCCTTCCCCCAGGCCGGAGTCTATGAGGGCCTTGCGCAGGGGGGAGGCGGGCATGCCCAGGAGCATGTACTCGAGCATGCGTAAGGCGAAATTGTCTTCCACCCCCGTGGTTTCCGTCAGGAGCCAGTTGAGGGTCACCATGCCCTTGGCATCCGCCCCTTGCCCGGCGTTGAAGGGTTTTACCACCTGCCTGGGGTGGTCGAAGGGGGGCTGGAGGGGGACAGAAGAAGGGATATCTCTATACTCAAAGTCCTCGAGATATTCGTTGATGATCCTGAGTCGTTCGTCCGGATCGTCATCGCCGTAAAAGTAGATGCGTGCGTTGGATGGATGATAGAAGGTGCTGTGAAAGGCCTGAAACCGTTCAAAGGTGAGATCCGGGATATGTTGCGGGTCCCCCCCTGAATCATAGCCATAGGGGCTTTGGGGGAACAGCGATTGAAGGACGTATTCGGAAAGCAGGTTGTCGGGGGAGGAGTAGGCTCCTTTCATCTCATTGAAGACGACCCCTTTGTACCTCAGGGGCCGGTCCGGGCTCTCTGCTTCAAAATGCCAGCCCTCCTGTTTGAAGATGCACCGGGTGAGGCGGGGATAAAAAACCGCATCCAGGTAAACGTCGATGAGGTTGTAGAAATCCTGGAGGCTCTGGCTGGCGACCGGGTAGCTGGTCTTATCAGGATAAGTAAAGGCGTTTAGAAAGCTCTGAAGGGATCCTTTTAGGAGTTCCACAAAGGGCTCTTTGACAGGGTATTTCCTGGACCCGCAGAGTACGGAATGCTCCAGGATGTGGGCCACCCCCGTTGAATCGGATGGTGGAGTGCGGAAGGTGATGCCGAAGACCTTGTTCTCATCGTCATTGGAGAGGGAGAGGATCTCCGCCCCGGTCCTGTGGTGGCGAAAGAGCCTGGTCCTGCTCCTTAATTCTTGTACATCCTGCTCTCTTAAGAGCTCAAATCCGTGACGGGTGTCCATGCGCTCCTCCCGGCCAAGATACCCTAAGGGGTTTGGGTGTTTTCCGGATCCTTGCCTGGACCCACGGTGACCATGACGTACTTCTCAGGGAGAATGATCCGTTGGACCCCGGCCTTGACCTCCTCCAGGGTGACGGCCGCCACCTCCTGAAAAAAAAGCTGGAGGTGGTCATAGCCCAGGCCGTAAAGCTCGTCAAGGGCCATCTGCATGGCCTGGCTCCCATTGGTCTGGTGATCGATCTTCTGATTGCCCAGGAGGTATTCTTTCGCTGCGGCCAGTTCTTCTGGCGTAAGGCCCTGGCGCCTCACCCGTTCCAGTTCAGAGAAGAGGCCCTTCTTGGCGGCAGGCAACTTTTGGGGGTCACAGGCCAGGTACACACCAAAGACGCCGGTATCCAGTCCCGGGCGCCTGAAGGCGGTCAGGGCGTAAGCCAGACTCTGTTTGTCTCTCAGTTCAGAGAAGAGCCTGCCTCCTTGCCCGGAAAGGGCGGTGCTCACCAGGGCCATGGGGGCGTTGTCTTTGCTTTTCATGCCGGCCCCCAGATAACCGATGGCCACATGGGCCTGGGCCCCGGGCCGCGTGAGGTGAACCTTTCGAGGTCCGGTCAATGGGGGTTCCGGGGGCACCGGGAGCCGCTCCTTATCGCGGGAGGCCAGCCCGCCGAAGAGGGTTTTAATAAATGGCATGACCTGATCCTGGCTCACATCACCCACCACGGAGAGGACAAAATCAGAGGGGACGGCCCGATTGCTGTACCAGTTGACCAGATCGGCGCGGGTCATGGCGCGCACGGTCTCTTCCGTCCCTGTCTGGGGATGGCCGTAAGGATGATGGCGAAAAAGGGTCTTGTAGAAAAGTTCGAAGAGCTCCGGTACAGGCCGGTCTTTTTTGGCCCGAATGCTCGCGAGCATGTCCTTTTTCACCTTTTCCACTTCCTCCCGGGGAAAGGTGGGATTGAGCAACACGTCTGCGAAGAGTTCAAGACCCCCATAAAGGTCCTGGCTCAAGAAGCGGGCCGAGAGGCCAAAGGTGTTCTTCCCGGAAAAGCCTTCGAGTTGGCCCGCCCAGGACTCCACGGTGGAAGCGATTTCCGCGGCGGTTCTCTCCCGGGTTCCCCGGGTGAGCATACGGGATACAAAACTGGAAATGCCCCACTGCTCGGGACCTTCCAGGCGCACCCCTCCCAAAAAGATCCCTCTCATGGAGACAGCGGGGACGGTGTGGTTTTCTTTGATAATGACCCGCACGCCATTGGCGAGGGTGGTCATTTGGACGTCCTTATGGGTGGGCTCCCGGGTGGTAGGGGCGGCCCTGGCTTTCTCCCCCTGAAAGGGGGCCGTTAAATCGGCCGCGGACAAGGTGATCCCTGAACCTTCAGGCGCCAGGACGGCGGCAGAGAGGTTTTGGGGACTCAGATATGCCTTGGCGACCCGGTGGACATCCTGGGGGGTCACGGCCCTGAGGTCTTTGAGGTAGGCATCGGCCCCATAGAGATTTCCTGTCATGGCCTCAAAAAAGGCGAGGGTCCTTGCCTGGCCTTCCATGGTCTCCATTTCAAAAACAAAATCCGCCTCCGCCAGGGTCTTGGCCCTGTCAAGCTCGGTGACGGGGACCGGCACCGACGAAACCCGGGCGATCTCCGCCAAAATGCGGTCCAGGACCTCGCTGAATTCCTTCGGCCTGAGTGTGGCATCCACGGCAAAGAGCCCGGGATCCACCAGGGTCAGGGCCCCCGCCCCAATGTGATGGACCAGGTTTTTGTCCATTTTTAGGCGCTTATAGAGCCTGGAGCTTTTGCCCCGGCCCAGGATGAAGGCCAGAAGGTCCAGGACAGGCACGTCGGAGTGGTTCAGGGCCGGGATATGCCAGGCCATTTCCAGGTAGAGCTGGTGGACCTTCCCCTCCATCACCAGGGTCCTGGGCGAGGTCTGTTGTGGTTCCAACGGTCTCGAGGGCATGTGGCCGGTTCTTTTGGGAAGATCTTTCACCAGGGCCCGGATGGTGCTTAAGGCGCGGTCCACCTCAAAATCGCCTACGGCCACCAGGACCATGTTCCGCGGGGTGTACCACTTATCCATGTAATTGAGGATAGCCTCCCGGGTAAAGGATTGGATGGTGGATTCATAACCGATGACAGGCCTTTGATAAGGGTGTTTTTCATAGCACAAATCCATGAGAGCCCGGCCCAGCCGGCGCTGAGGAAGGTCCAGGGAGCGGCGGTACTCTTCCAGGACCACCTCCTTTTCTCGCTTTAATTCAGTGGGGTCAAAAAGGGAATGCTGCACCGCGTCCAGGAGGACCTCCAGCCCGGTCTTGAACTCAGAGGCCGGGATTTGGACGAAATAGACGGTACGGTCCAGGGAGGTATAGGCGTTGATCTCTCCCCCGGATGCCTCGATGGTGCGTGCGATCTCGCCGGTTTCCCGGGATGGGGTGCCCTTGAAGATCATATGCTCAATGAGATGGGTAATGCCGGCCTCTTTTTCTGTCTCGTTGGCGCTCCCAGTCCTAATCCACACCTGAATGGCTGCGACCGGCGCGCTGTGGTCCTCTTTGAGGATGACGGTGAGCCCATTATCCAAGCGGAACCGCCGGGCTCCGTCTGTCACGGAAACGGCCAGGGCCTCCCCCGCCCCGATCATGGCGATAAGGGTCCAAAACAGGCAAATGAGAACGCGATAGGATTTAAGATGTTTCAAAAGGTGTTCCTCCCGGAGTCATTTGATGACCTCCCCTGCCCGCTAACTCTCTCACGCCCGTTGGCCTTAGGGGTGGGCTCATGGAAGCGGGTTAAAGGCATGGTTTTCATCTTGACATACAATATATGGTAGCTTAATAATGAACATTCCCGTTTATTTAGCGTTGTTAAAGAAAAGTTTCCCCTTCAAGAAGGGGGTTCTTTCCGCTCCCGTTGGTAAAAAACTCTAATCACTAAAACCGAAAAGTCCAATGGTGTAAAGGGAATCATTCCCGAGGAGGGCCCATGGGCCAGAAAGGCAAGATCCTAGTCACCGAGGAAGGCGTCTTTGATCTCTCGTCCTATCGCTGGGATGATCATCGCTTTTCAGACCTCCTGATCAGGGAAAATCCCATTAATTCCGATCAGGCCATGGACATCAGCCGTTTCCTTCGGGAAGTGATCACCAACATGGAACTCCACACCATCACCATGCCCGTTATTGAGAAGATCATTGAGGCCAAGCTGCTGGAATACGGCCTTACCAGGGCCTCTCCTGTGAGGCTGGATAAATCCATCTTTGTGAGAAGCGGGCCGGTCCTTTCTGAAAATGCCAGGAGGGTGCTGGAGCGGCGATACCTCAAAAAGGACGGCCAGGGCCGGTTAATGGAGACACCCGAGCAGATGTTTCGCCGGGTGGCTCACCAGATTGCCCTGGCGGAAAAGAGCTACGGGGATGAAGGCCATGTAAAAGAGATGGAAGAGATCTTCTTCACCCTCATGACGGAGTGTAAATTCTTACCCAATTCCCCCACCTTGATGAATGCCGGCAGGAGGCTCGGGCAGCTGGCGGCATGTTTTGTCCTTCCCGTGGAGGACAGCATGGAAGGCATCTTTGATTCCCTGAAGAACGCAGCCCTTATCCATAAGTCGGGTGGGGGAACCGGTTTTTCCTTTTCCCGTCTCAGGCCCAAGAACAGCAGGGTGGGGACCACAGGCGGTGTCGCTTCGGGGCCGGTTTCCTTTATGAAGATTTTTAACACCGCCACGGAACAGGTGAAGCAGGGCGGCACCCGGCGGGGGGCCAACATGGCGGTCTTGAGGGTGGATCATCCGGACATCATGGAGTTCATCCACTGCAAGAAGGACAAGAAGGCCTTAAATAATTTTAACATCTCCGTTGCCGTGACCGATGCCTTTATGGAGGCGGTCAGAGAGCAGGGCCACTACGACCTGGTAGATCCCAGGGATCAGAAAAAAGTCGGGTCCTTGAATGCCTGTGAGGTCTTTGAGGACCTGGTGAAACTGGCCTGGGAGACGGGAGACCCCGGCGTTATCTTTCTGGACAGGATCAACCGGGACAATCCCACGCCTCTTCTTGGAGAAATGGAGAGCACCAATCCCTGCGGGGAACAGCCCCTCTTGCCCCTGGAGGCCTGTAATCTGGGCTCCCTCAATCTGGCCAAGTTTGTCATCGAAAGCGATGAGGAGCCGGTGGTGGATTATGAGGGACTCAAGGAGGTGGTTTGGTGGAGCGTACGCTTTCTGGACAATGCCATTGATATGTCCAAGTATCCCTTACCGGAAATTGGCAGGATGGTGAGGGGAAACCGGAAGATCGGCCTTGGGATGATGGGCTTTGCCGACATGCTCTACCAGTTGAAGGTCGCTTACAACTCGGAAAGGGCCCTGGAGATTGCCGAAGAGGTTATGGGATTCATTCAACGGGAGTCTCATGAGGCCTCCAAATACCTGGCTCAAGAGCGGGGTGTGTTTGACAACTTTGAATGGAGTGTCTTTAAGGAAATGGACGATTCCGGGCGCAGAAACGCCACCACCACCACCATCGCGCCCACGGGCACACTCAGCATTATTGCCGGATGCTCCAGCGGGATCGAACCCCTCTTCGCCCTCAGCTTCGTAAGGAATGTCATGGAAAACGACAAGCTCCTGGAAGTGGATCCCTTCTTTGAAAGGACGGCTCGAGAGCGGGGTTTTTACGGGGCCTCCTTGATGGAAGAGATCGCGAAAAAGGGGAGCATCAGGGATATCCAGGAAATACCCGAAGACGTACGGGAGGTCTTTGTGACCGCCCATGATGTGTCTCCGGAATGGCACATAAGGATGCAAGCCGCCTTTCAGAAATACACGGATAACGCCGTCTCCAAAACGGTCAATCTCCCCGGGGATGTAACGGTGGACGAGGTCCGCAAGGTCTATAGCCTGGCCTATGACCTGGGCTGTAAGGGGGTGACCATTTACAGGGACGGGACCAAGGAGAACCAGGTTCTCACCCTGAACGAAAAACCCACCCGGGAAGATCAGTTCATGACGGCCGTAAAGGAACGGCCCGAGACCCTGGAGGGCTTTACCACCAAAATGGTTACGGGCATGGGCAATCTCTATGTGACGGTGACGGAATATGAAGGCCGGCCCTTTGAGGTCTTTGCCACTATCGGTAAATCAGGGCGATCCACCACTGCCAAGACAGAGGCCATCGGGAGGCTGGTCTCCCTGGGCCTGAGGTCGGGGGTGGAGGTGGAAACCATTGTGGACCAACTCAAGGGGATTGGAGGGGAATACCCCGTGTTTCAGAAAGATGGGCTGGTCCTGTCCATACCGGATGCCATAAGCCGGGTCCTGGAGAAGAGGTACCTGAACAAAGGGCCGGCCAGGCTGAAGGGGAGGCAGGAAAACAGCCTCCTGGGGGCAACCTGTCCGGAATGCGGCCAGACCATCAGCTTTGAAGAGGGTTGCATGACCTGCCACTTCTGCGGATTCACCAAATGCGGATAAGACCTTCCATCCCTTCTAAGTAAGCCGGCGGCTAGGCCTTGGAGACGTCCCTCAAGTAGTGGCCGAACTGACGCAGGCCCAAGGGGGAAAAGCGGTCTACAACGGTCATCATCTCAAGACCGGGTATCAGGGCCTTGACCACGGGGATCTTCAAGTCCTTCCGGGTTAAATCCACATAAATGGGGTGATAGCCGTTCAGGATGAGGAGCCTTTCCAGGGTCTCGAGGTCTTGGGGAGCTTTGTCCGAGGAATAGTTCGGCAGGTCTTCATAATAGCGGATGGGAAGGTCCCAGGGTGCGGGCATGGACCCGAACCAGTAAGGATAGGGATAAGGGATTTCTGTCATGGCTGAGGCCACCGCCCGTTTCGCGTCAAGATGGGCCCCGGATCCCTTGAGTATGACCCCGCCGGGCCCTTGTATGAAGGCCTTGAAGCAGGGGATGCCGAACTCGGGCGTCATATCCATAAACTGGATGTGAATGCCCTTTTTTTTGTGCCCCTCAAGAAGGTCGCTCACTTTGGGATCCTCTGCCTCCAGGACAAAACACCGGTGCCCGGAGTAAGGGACCACCTTTTCCGCATCCCTCTCAATGACCTCTAAAAGGGCGCTCACTTTGGCTTCTTCCATGGTGTTGCCGGCGGCCAGCCCGTTAGAGGGCAGGCCGGTGGTGAGGCTCTTCTCATCCAGGTTGGAAAAGAGGAACACCAGCTGGGCCGGAACATAAACGGGGTGAACCCCTTCCGGGGCCCTTCTCTCGCCTTGAATCCAGGCCAGGGACTGATCCTGATAAGCCACCTCCAGGCATATCTGCTGTGGATCCAAGACAGAGGGCCCCTTTTTCTTGAGGTCCTCATACCGGGCCCTGTGAAGGGCATAGTCCTTTGTATGTCCCTCGGTACGGCCCGAGCGGATGGTGGCAAAGGCGGAATAACGCTCCACCGTCTCCATGAGACAGGAGATGCGGCCTTGATGGACGTTGAAACCCCGGCCGTAGCCCGTGAGAATACCGCTGAGGCGACACTGATTTCTCCCGTCCTCCACGGTGATGTCTAGATTCCATGGCCTCTCAATGGCGTAAGGGCTAAGGGTGGCCTCCGTCCTGGTCTCCCACCCGGTAAGAATGCCGAGGGTCTCCATGGCGTTGCGCAGTTTTTTGGCCCTTTCTTTGGCGGGCCGGCTGTCTGAAGGGGCGTGGCCTCCCTGGGTCGGGGAAACCAGGTCCTTTAAGTGAACCACCCCCCGGCGCCATCCATCAATCAAGTCATGGCCGAAGGGGATGGGAAAGGCCGCCTCTTCCGGGGCGGGCAGGGGCGTCAGAAGGTTGGCATTGGCCGAAAACGCCCTGAGCCAATAGAAGTTATCCTCACGGTTGCTTTCTTGAGACCAGGGGATGTAGATGAGGGGAGAGTGCTCGGCCAAGGCGGCCAGATTAAGGCCTTGGAATGCCTGCATGAGCGGCTGGTATCTGGCATGGAGAAGGCAGGTTTCGTAAAGCAGGGCCAGGAGATGAAAGTCTTCCTGTTTCCGGGCCTGGGCCCTGAGCCGATCCATCTGGTCCGGCTCGTATTTGGCGGTCAGCTCCAGGAGGTATTTGTGCATGAACTGGTCATGGGGGTGTGTGCGGCTGTAGGAGAGGGCCTGATCAAAGTCCAGGGCCTGGGCGGGGATGCAAGAAAACCACCCCACCCCCATGCTGCTGCCGACCCGGGAGAGGTGGTAGTGCATGAGGCCCTTCGGCGGGTTAGGTGCGCTCATAGACCCGGCCTACGCGGTCTTGCAGGTAAACATGATGATAGGCACGGTTGCGGGAGGCCTCTTCAAACCAGTTAAGCCCGGTTTCACGGCACAGGGAGCAGGCCGCCCGGGGGATGTGAACGGCAAGGATATGTTGGCCAAGGCTGGAGGATGACTCAATGCAGAGGGCACCCGCGCAGTCCCGGCAGGCCCTCACCCTTTCGTGCTGGGACTCGTGAATGCCGTCTGTGTCATAGAAGATATCTCTTTTTCGTTTAACCATGTCCCCGGCCTTGTATCCCTTTTTTCGCAGTTGGCCCTCCAGGAAGGTCCCCTTGAGTTGGGCCACAAGTTTCTCGATATATTGGGTGATGTCTTGGGGCTGAGGCTGGTAATCCCGGTCATAATTGGGCTCTTTCACAAAGGAGGTGTCCAGGCCGGCCATGGCCATAATGATTCCTACATTGACGTAAGGAAGGGCGCTTTCCACGGCGTATCCCCCCTCCAGAACCGCAATGTGAGGATTGAGGCGGGCATTCAAAAGGGCATAGCCCCGGGCCGAAAAATTCATATTGGTGATGGGGTCATTGAAGTGGTTGTCCTGGCCCGCTGAATTGACGATGATCTCCGGCTCAAACCTCTCCAAGAGGGGCATGACCAGGGTCTCGAGCACGTACAGAAAGCCTTCTTCTCCGGTTCTGGGAGGGAGGGGAATATTAACGGTGAGCCCCTGGGCATTGGGCCCGCCTGCCTCCTCCGGAAATCCTGAGCCGGGATACAGGGTTCGGCCGTCTTGGTGAATAGAGATAAAGAGGGTGTCCGGATCATGCCAGTAAATGTCCTGGGTCCCGTCGCCGTGATGGCAGTCCGTGTCTACAATGGCCACCTTTCGAACGCCGTACTTGTCCCGGAGGTATTCGATCATGATGGCTTCATTGTTGATGTTACAAAACCCGCGATTGCCGTGAACCACCGTCTTGGAATGGTGACCGGGCGGTCGGACCAGGGCGAAGGCGTTGTCCACCTCCCCTTTAAGTACGGCGTCGGCCGCCACAAGACAGCCCCCGGCGGAGATGAGGTGGCTTTGGGTGGTTACGGCCCCTTCATCGGGCACACAAAAATGGACCCGCTGAATATCCTCAAAGGCCGCGGGGCGCACCCGGTATTCCACGAGGCCTTCCACGTCCAGGAGGCCCTCCTCCATAACCTGGTCCTGGGTATAGAGGAGGCGTTCTTCCCTCTCCGGATGGGTGGGGGTGATGGCCCAGTCATAGGCGGGAAAGAAAATCAACCCGGTTCGCCTCGGTGCGCGTATCATGCTATCGGCCCCTTTGCCATTCGGGAATAAGGCCGGGGGTGATACAGGTCTTGAGCCGGATATTCCGGCCCGTCCTGGAGAAGCCCCGGATCATGTTAAATACCTGTTTTTGGATCACGGAAATGTCCAAGCTTTCAGGGTCGGCGCCCATCTCCACCGCCTGTCTTTTCAATGTCTCCCGGGCCAGGGCAAGGGCGTCGTCAACCGTAAAGCGATGGGTGATGGACTCTTCCAGGTCCGCTTCGGGAATGATCACTGTTCCCCGTTCCGTATCCGCATGAAGGGTGTTTTCAAAGGTGACCCGGGCCACTGCCGCCCCTATGGCATTGGCCACGCCCGAGTGGGGCGGGACCCGGGGTGGCAACCCAAGGGCCTTGCCTACATACGGGGCGAGCTGGGGGGCCGGCCCGCCGATAATCACCACGGAGGCGGGCTCCACCTTTTCCTCTTGGAGCACCTCATAAATGGTGTATACAGGCCTGGAGTTAATATAGTGCAAAAAGGCCCGGGCGGATTCCGCAATCCCCTGGGCCACTTCCTCTAAAATACGCTCTGCGGTTATGCGGGGCTCCCATCCCAAGGGCCGGCCAAGGGCGTCAATCGCCTTGGTGGCCGCCTCCCTATCCCCTTGGTCAAGGAGTTCCAGGGTGACCATGGCGTCCGTGGGTGTGGGGGCTGGACCGCCAAAGGCCACCGGTTTTCCCCGGCGCAGGGGTCCGATTTTCAAGACGCCGTCTTGTTCAATCCGCACCTCACTGTCTCCTCCAAGGCCGATGGACCGGGTCAGGAGAGATCGAATCAGGGTCCTGAATTCAGCCAGCCTGATGCCGAAGGGGGCCCGCAGGGGAATCCCATTGAGGACAACCGCCATGTCCGTGGTGGTCCCTCCAATGTCCAGGACCAGGCAGGTATCGTGACATCCGTCCAGGGCGAGGGCCCCCATAACACTGGCCGCCGGGCCGGACTGGGCCGTCCGGCACGGCGCATTACCACTCTTTTCAAGTTCAATGGTGCCGCCGTCCGGCTTAAGAAGAAAGCGGGGCCCCTGAAGGCCCTGTTCATCGAGGATCTGGATCAGGGTCTGGGAAAAGGTCTGGTGGAGGCCGTGGAGGGCGGCGTTGAGATAGGTGGTGGCGATACGCCGGGGGAAATTAAGGACCCCCGAGGACCGATGGCCCAGGGCCACGTGGGAAAAGGCGGACCCCACCCATTCCTGGATCTGGAGCTCATGGGCCGGATTGCGGGTCGAGAATTTGGTCACCACTCCGACCGTGTTAATCCCCTCTCTTTGTATACCCTCGGAGGCCTGGAGAACAGAGGCCTTGTTCACGGGGAGGGCCTCAAAGCCCTGGTGGTCCAAGCAGCCCTCCACCACATGATAAGAAGGCCCCAGGGCAAACAACCCCGGATCCATGCCGGGGCCGGCGGAGACGATCATGGCTGTTGGTTCCAGGCGGTCCTGCACGATGGCGTTGGTCGCCATGGTGGTGGAAAAGGCCATGCGGTCTATCCGCCCCGGGTCCCCTCCCACCAGGGTGCTCTCAAGAGACCGCCTCAGGGTTTCCAGAAGATGGTCCCCTGTGGGTGTTTTCGTGTGAGCCACGACCCGGTTCCCTTGGATGAGCACCGCGTCGGTTTGTGTGCCGCCGACATCCAGTCCCAAGATCATAATGTTTTTGTCTCTTTCTCTAAGTCACGGCCTTGCCTACACAAGGCACCTATACCATGAAGCGCCCCTGTTTCGCAAAGGAGAAATAGGATGTCCCGGGATTAGCCAGAATCGTATATCATGATTTTTTATGGAGAATGTTGATGGTGGATTTAGGATCGAGGAGGCCTCTCAGGGCCTTTCGTCTAGAGGGATATAGGACCGCTCTTTCGGTCCCATGTAGATCTGCCTGGGCCTGTGGACCTTCCATTTGGGGTCATCCACGCTTTCCTTCCACTGGCTGATCCACCCGGGAAGGCGACCGATGGCGAACATGACCGTGAACATGTTAATGGGGATGCCGAGGGCCCTTAAGACAATGCCGCTGTAAAAGTCCACATTGGGGTAGAGGTGATGATCAACAAAAAAGGGGTCTTTCACCGCCCTTTCTTCCAGTTTCTTGGCGATCTCCAAGAGGGGATCGTCCCAGTGGCGTTTTTCGAGGACCCGATTGCACATCTCTTCCATAATGATGGCCCGGGGGTCGTAAGTCTCATAAACCCTGTGGCCGAAACCCATGAGGCGGAAAGGGTCCTGTCTGTCTTTGGCCCGCTCGATAAAGGGGTCCGGATCTCCGCCGCTGTCGTGAATCTGCTGAAGCATCTCCACCACAGCCTGGTTGGCCCCGCCGTGCAGGGGCCCCCACAGGGCGCATATGCCCGCCGAGATAGCGGCGTAGAGGTTGACCCGGGCGCTACCCACCAGCCGGACGGCGGCGGTGGAGCAGTTCTGCTCATGATCGGCATGGAGGATCCAGAAGACATTGAGGGCCTGTACCAAATCATCATCGATGGTATAGGGACGCACCGGGGAGTCGAACATCATGTTAAGGAAGTTGGCGCAATAACTCAGGTCGTGTCGCGGGTAGACCACCCTCTGGCCGGTGGATATCTTATAAGACATGGCGGCCATGGTCCTCACCTTGGACAGGAGGCGGGCAAAGGTAATATTGATTTCTTCTTCTTCACTCCTCTCGGGCAGTTCCGGGTAGAAGGCCCTGAGGGCATTGACCATGGAAGAGAGGATGCCCATAGGATGGGCCCTGCGGGGATAGTTCTCAAAAAAGGCCCGCATGTCCTCATGGACCAGGGAGTGGTCGTTGAGCATGACGGAAAAACGGTTCAGTTCCTTGCGGTTCGGGAGCTTGCCGTTAATGAGGAGATAAGATGTCTCCGGAAAGGTGGAGTGCCTGGCCAGCTCTTCCACCGGGATGCCCCTGTAGCGGAGGATCCCCTTTTCCCCGTCCATGAAGGTTATGGTGCTCTCACAACTGCCTGTATTGGGATAGCCCGGGTCCAGGGTGATGAGCCCTGTCTGCCGGCGAAGGAGGGAGATATCGATGGCCTTTTCGTTTTCCGTGCCTGTAATAATCGGCAATTCATAGGTCTTGCCCTGAAAGATCAGTTTGGCCGTCTCATCCATTGATTTCACCCCTTCCTGATGTTTAGCTCCCTTATGAACAGCCCATGTTATGGCAAATGGCCGCGGCGAACTCGGAGCACTTCACCTCTTGGGCCCCCTCAATCTGCCGGGCCAGGTCATAGGTGACCCTCTTTTGGCCAATGGTCTGGACCAGGGCGGCCGTAATGAGCTCGGCCGCCTCGATCCAGCCCATGAAACGAAACATCTCCACCCCGGAAAGGATGAGGGAGCTTGGGTTGACCTTGTCTTGGCCCGCGTATTTGGGAGCGCTTCCGTGAGTTGCCTCAAACAGGGCCCGGCAGTCGCCGAGATTGGCCCCCGGGGCCATGCCCAGGCCGCCCACCTGGGCGGCGGCCGCATCTGAGAGATAATCGCCGTTGAGGTTGGGAGTGGCAATAACGTCGTATTCCTCCGGCCTCAGAAGAAGCTGCTGGAACATGGCATCGGCGATCCGGTCTTTGATGATGATTCGGCCTGGAGGCCTTTGGCCCTGGAAGCGGTCATGCAGGGCCTCTTCGGGAATGGTTCGCTCCGGAAATTTCTCCCTGGCCAACTCATAGCCCCAATCGCGAAAAGCCCCTTCCGTGTATTTCATGATGTTGCCCTTATGAACCAGGGTGACGCTTTCAAGGTTATGGTCCAGGGCGTAATGGATGGCCCGGGCCACCAGCCGTTTGCTCTTAAAGGCACTCATGGGCTTGACGCCCAACGCACTGTCCATGGGCAGGAGGTCCCGGCCTTCTTCACCGGCCCAATGGTTGATGTGCTGGATGAGTTCGCGGGCCTGAGGCGATCCGGCGGACCATTCCAGACCGGCGTAGACGTCCTCCGTGTTCTCCCGGAAGATCACCGCATTGAGCCGCTCCGGGTGGTGGAGCGGAGAAGGGACGCCCGGGAGGTGACGTACGGGACGCATGCACACATAGAGATCCAAGGCCTGCCTGAGGGCCACATTCAAGGAACGGATGCCCCCGCCTACAGGGGTCGTTAAAGGGCCTTTAATGGCCACACCGCAATGGGAAAGGGCTTGGAGGGTTTCTTCGGGCAGGAACGTGCGAGGACCGTACTCCTGCGAGGCCTTTTCACCGGCCAAAACCTCCAGCCAGAAGATGCGCCTTTTTCCCTCATAGGCCTTTTGGACGGCCTGGTCAAAGACCGGCCTGGCTGCGGCCCAGATATCGGGGCCGGTGCCGTCCCCCTCTATAAAGGGAATAATGGGCCGGTCGGGCACCTGGGGATTTTTTTGCTCATCCCAGCGGATGGGTTCTCCGGCCCCTGGGGGCTGTAGGTCCGTGTCAGTCATGTCCTTGAAGCGCCTCTTTCATCTGGTTCAGCCTCCCGCCGGCCAACAGGACGTTCCTTTCCCGACCGGAGAGAAGGAGTTTGCCCATGAAATGTCCCTTCTGTGGGCACGCCATGGGGAGTTCATGGGACCCGGCCACGGCGCCGCGAATATTTCTCAAGGTGAGGGTGTCTCCCGCATCCAGGGATTCGTAGACCTCCTGGTCTATGACGATGGGGACGACGCCGAAGTTGATGAGGTTGGCCCTGTGGAGGCGGGCAAAGGAGAGGGCCAGAACGGCCCGGATCCCGAGGTAAACCGGGGCCAAGGCCGCATGTTCCCGGCTTGACCCCTGGCCGTAATTCTCGCCCCCCAGGATCACCCCGGGGGAGGCGGCCTTGGCCCGCTCGGCGAATCCAGGGTCATGGCCTTTAAAGACGTGGGAGGCCAGGGCCGGAAGATTAGAACGCAAGGGCAGTACCGTGGCCCCTCCCGGGAGGATATCGTCCGTGGTGATATTGTGGCCCACTTTGATGATGAGCGCCGGGTCCAGGGCGTCGGGAAGGGGGTCAAGGAGGGGAAGGGGCTTGATGTTGGGCCCCATGCGAATGGTCCCCCCTTTCCCCTGGGGAGGGGGGGCCACAACGGAATCAGAAGGGGGATAGGAGCCCGGGTCAGGGATATGGGGTGGCTCATCCTGTTCCCGCGGATCCTCAATCCGGCCCTTCAGGGCGGCGAGGGCGGCTACCTCGGGGCCGGCCAGATAGACCTGGGCGTCCTGCGTGCCGCTCCTCCCCGGAAAGTTTCGATTGAAGGTGCGAAGGCTCACCGCCCCTGAAGGAGGAGCCTGGCCCATGCCGATACAGGGGCCGCAGGCGACTTCGAGAATGCGTGCCCCGGCCTCGATCAGGTCTCCCAGGGCGCCGTCCCGGGCCAGCATGGTCATGACCTGCTTTGAGCCCGGGGCAATGACCAGGCTTACCTCAGGGTGGATTTTTCGGCCCCGCAAGAGCCGGGCCACCAGCATGAGATCCCGATAAGAGGAATTGGTGCAACTGCCGATGGCCACCTGATTGAGCTTTAACCCGGCCAGGTCGGTGACCGGCACCACGGCGTCGGGGCTGGACGGGCAGGCTACCAAGGGGACCAGGTCGGAAAGGTTCACAGAGAGTTCTTTTTCATAGTCTGAACCCTCTCGGGCCGCCAAGGGGACCCAGTCCCCTTCCCTTTTTTGTTGTCTGAGATAGGCGCGGGTCACCTCATCTGAGGGAAAGATGGATGTCCATGCCCCCAACTCTGCACCCATGTTGGTGATGGTGGCCCGTTCAGGGACACTCAGGCCCTTCACCCCCGGGCCGCCGTACTCCAAGGCCCAGCCCAGGCCCCCTTTGACGGTGAGGCAACCCAGGATATAAAGGATGACGTCCTTGGCCCCAACCCAGGGGGGGAGGCTCCCGGTGAGGTGAATGAACATCACCTTGGGGAGGGACATATAGAAGAGCCCGCCGGCCATGGCCAGGGCCACATCCATGCCCCCCGCACCCATGGCCAGCATGCCCATGCCCCCCGCCGTAGGAGTGTGGCTGTCCGAGCCCAGGAGAGTTTCCCCGGGGCAAGCAAAACGCTCCAGGTGGACCTGGTGGCAGATCCCGTTTCCGGGACGGGAGAAGTAGGCCCCATACCGCGCGGCGGCGGTCTGCAGGAAGAGGTGATCATCGGCGTTTTCACATCCGGTCTGGAGGGTGTTATGATCCACATAAGAGATCGAGGCCTTGGTCCGGATGCTGTCCGCCCCCAGGGCCATGAACTCAAGAAAGACCAGGGTCCCTGTCGCATCCTGGGTAAGGGTCTGATCGATACGCAACCCGATCTCTTCTCCCACGTGGAGGGACCCGTCACCCAGGTGTTTCGCCAGGATCTGGCCCAGGAGGTGGTCGGAGTATGCCATTTCGGTGTCCTCTCCTAATACTCCTGCCAGACACAATCCAGGTGAGCGGATTTCTTCTTGATCCGGTCCAGGATCTCCTCTCGCCTGTGGCGGGCCCATTCAGGGAGCCCCTTTTTCCAGGCCTCCGCAGAGGGGATGTGAATGACGGAAGACGTTTTGAGCCCTGGATCCACTTGAAATTCAAGGGCGTTTTTGCCCTCCATGTATTTGATGTATCGAAAGGAGATCAGCAGGTCGTAGCCCTTTGCTCCGGTTCCCGTGGCCGGTCTTTTTTGGGGGAAAGGACCGGCTACACCCTCCTTTTGATCGATCTGTTTGATCCTGGCCACATGACGTCCACCCTCAAAGGGGGTCTCAAGCCAGACCCCTACGATTTCAAGGGCTTGGTCCAGGGAAATCAGCCTCGCTCCCAGGGAGAGCATGTTTGCGTCATTGTGCTTTCTTGAAAGGATGGCCGATTCGCGGTTCCAGCACAGGGCGCAACGGATTCCCCGGACCCTGTTGGCCACCATGGCCTCCCCGTTCCCGGAGCCGCCCAGGACGATTCCCCGCTCATAGATTCCCCGATTGACCGCTTCGGCCACCGGTCGAATATAGAGGGGATAATCCACCGGTTCCTCAGAACGGGTACCGAAATCCTGAATGTGGCGCCCTTTTTTTTGGAGAAATTCTCCTATCTTCTCCTTATACACATATCCGGCATGGTCTGAGCCAAGGGCAATATTCATTCCTTTCCCTCCCGTGGGGTGGTGGTTTCTTCAATACAATCATCATACCAATTCTCCCGGGCGGGGGCTACACCAAAAAGTCCGGGTGCCCCCGGGGTGAGACCAGGGGTATGGTGAAAAGCGACCTTTCGAATTGCCACAAATCATGGTATTAAAAAAGCATCTCAGTAAGGCCTTTGCAGAGGAGTGTCCCCTTTGATGCATTTTACATCCCTTCAAAAGGAGGCCGAAGTGGCCCTTGATCTGGCCCGGAGGGCCGCGGCGGCGACAGAAAAAATCCGCGAGAGGGGGCTGGAAATAGTCTGCAAGCAGGATGGAAGTCCCCTGACCCAGGCGGATGCCGTGTCCCAGGCCATTATCCTGGCAGGTCTTAAGCGGTTTTTTCCACAGGACCGCATTGCCGCCGAGGAATACCTTCAAAGGGGAGATGAGGCCCGGGGCCTCTGGGTGTCGGTCTCCAGCGTCCTCGAGTCCCTGGGGATGGCCGAGGGCAAAATCCCCCTTGAGGCATGGATTAATTACCGGGGGAATCCAGCGGGGAGGCGGGTGTGGCTCATAGATCCCATAGACGGGACCAAGGGGTTTCAAAGGGGCCTGTGTTATGCCGTGGTCTTGGGTCTTTTCTTTGAAGGGAGGCCCCGATTCGGGTGTATGGCCGTGCCCGGGTTTCCTGACCCTGACTGGAGAGGGAAAAGAACGGTCGTCGCCTATGGGGGAACCGGAGAGGGGGCCTTTCTCACGGACCCGGATCAGGGCCGGTCCCGGAGGCTGCGGGTTTCCCCTGTAAACCGATTCCCTGAAATGCGCCTCCTGGGATCACGGGCTCATGACCGGGAGGATCTGTGCATTAGACTCATGAAGAAGACGGGAATCACCCGGCTCCTCCGCATGGACGGAGAGGCCAAGTACCTGATGCTGGCCGCTGGCCGGGGAGAGGTCTACGCCCGCACTGCTGATCCGGACTTCGGCATCGGCTTTCCCTGGGACCATTGTGCAGGCCAGGTGATTTTGGAAGAGGCGGGCGGTGTGGTCAGTGATTTTGACGGAAGGCCCCTGCCTTACAAAGGGCCCCTGGAAAGCCCCATGAAGGACCTCCAGGGCCTGGTGGCCAGTAACGGCCGGTGCCACAGGGCCATCTTAGATCTTGTCAGCGGCATGGCATGATGATACCAGTAGGATGATGGACGGCGTTGAAGCGGCCTTTTGGCGAAAGGAGTGGAAATCATGGCGGAAGAACAGAACAGGCAGCCCGATCCCCAGCGCTTGGAGGCGCTCAGGAGTTTGCCCCAGGAGATCACCCGGCTTTTAACCAAGGAGGAGGTGAACGCCTTTTTGTTTGATGAGGACTGGCCCGAATCGCTGCGGGAGAAACTCAAGGACTATATCGTGGATGAATAGGCGTCTGAGGATTAGCACGGCCGACGGGAGGATGCCTACGGGTTAGGAGCATAGGTATGCCGGCCAATTTACCGCCCCAATATTTTGAGGCAGAAAAGCGATACAGGGAGGCAGGCACCCCGGAAGGCAAGGTGGAAGCCCTTGAAGAAATGCTTCAGATCATGCCCAAGCACAAGGGCACTGATAAGCTTAGGGCGGAAGTCCGCCGAAAGATATCCAAGGTCAAGTCCCAGGCCCAGCAGAAAAAGGGCGCCTCCAGGAGGGAAACAGCCTATGCCATTGACCGGGAAGGGGCCGCCCAGGTGGTGGTCATCGGCCCACCCAATTCGGGAAAATCCTCCCTTGTCGCCAGTCTCACCAATGCCAAGCCGGAAATAGAGGTCTTTCCCCATTCCACCTGGAAACCCACGCCAGGCATGGCCCCCTATGAAAACATCCAATTTCAGCTTGTGGACACCCCTCCTCTTACCAGAGATTATGTGGATACCCTCCTGGGCGATTTAATCCGGCGCTGTGATATTATGGCCATCCTCATTGATCTTCACAAGGACCCCTTGGCCCAGATCGAAGAAACCCTCGCGCTTCTTCAGGGCCTCCGCATCTTTCCTCTGGGCCTCCCCATACCCGAAGACCTGAAGAAACCGCCCTTTGTAAAAAAGACTTTGGTGGTGGTGAACAAGGTGGATGACGAGGCGGACGAAGAGGATTATGAGATATTCCTTGAGCTGTGGGAGTCCGAACTGCCCTGTGTGGGGGTCTCCACACAAAAGGGGCGTAACCTGGAGCGCTTTGTTCAAATGCTCTATGACCTTGCGGGAATAATCCGGGTCTTTACCAAGACCCCGGGCAAAAAGGCGGACCTTAATCAACCTTTCATTCTTCCCAAGGAGAGCACCTTGGAGGAACTGGCCTCCAAGATCCACAAGGATTTACAGCGGAATCTCAAGTTTGCCCGGGTCTGGGGCAGGGAGGTCTATGACGGGCAGATGGTTCAGCGCGACTATGTGCTTCAAGACGGCGATGTGGTGGAGATCCATGCATAGGCCTGGACCTGGATCCCTCCCTCCTTTTTGTTGACTTTAAAAAGGGGATCATATACTGGAGGGCACGGGGGGTGTTTTCAGGGCAGGGATGTCTTGGGCGGGGGTAAGACAGGTCATGGAGGACATACAGAATCACAGGGATTCCAGGAACATAGACATTGATCAGGT
>CAZNLL010000023.1:0-37183 GCA_964573885.1 uncultured Desulfobacteraceae bacterium
ACGACGCGGAGGAACAGGAACTCTTTCAGGAACTGGCTCACGACCTGGGTTTTGCATTGCGGAAGATCGAAGACGGGCAGGCACTGCAACTGACCAATGATATTGTCACACGGAGCCCTGCGGTGGCCTTTGTCTGGAAGAACGCCCAGGGGTGGCCGGTGGAGTTCGCCTCTAAAAACACGGAAAAGCTTTTTGGGTGGAGGGCGGAAGATTTCATCTCCGGTGCAATCCCTTATTCAAGCGTGATTCACCCCGATGATCTTGACCGGGTCATAAGGGAGGTAGACCAGGGCAGTGCTGATCCAGAGCGGGATACTATCGATCACACCCCTTATCGGATTATCCGTAAAGACGGTGATACCCGGTGGGTGGAAGACAGGACCTTTATTCGGCGCAATGACAAGGGAGAGGTCATTGCCTACGAAGGCATCTTGCTGGATATCACCACCCGTAAACAGGCGGAGGAGGCCCTTCGGGAGAGTGAAGTAAAATTCCGGGAGCTTTTCAACAGTACCGGGGACGTCATCTTCATCCACGACATGTCCGGCCGGTTCCTTGAAGTGAACGAGGCGGCCTGCGAAGCTTACGGTTATACCCGCGACGAGATCTATAAGATGACACCCATGGATATCGACGCCCCTCAGGAGGGCCGTCTGGTTCCCCAAAGGATTGAGGCCGTAAACAAAAATAGGGAGTTGGTCTTCGAGACCGTCCACCAGAAAAAAGACGGCACTCGGGCGCCGGTGGAAATCCACAGCCGGAGAATCGAATACCAGGGAAAGCCCGGTATCCTCAGTGTGGTCCGTGACATTACCGAGCGTAAACGGGCCGAAGAGGCCTTACGGGAGAAGACAAGAGAGCTTCAAGAGAGGGTCAAAGAACTCAATTGCCTGTATGGCATCTCCAGCCTTGTGGCAACCCCGGACCTGTCCCTGGATGAGATCATTCAAGGGGCCGTGGATCTCATTCCCCGATCATGGCGGTATCGGGAAATCGCCTGTGCCAGAATCCTGTTACAGGGCAGGGAATATAAAACAGAGAATTTCCAGCAATCCCCCTGGAAACAATCCAGTGAAATTCATGTGTATGGCGAACCCGCAGGGGCTCTGGAGATATACTATTTGGAGGAAAGACCCGGGGTGGATGAAGGGCCTTTTCTCAAAGAGGAAAGGGCGCTTATCAACGCGGTCAGCGAGAGATTGGGCCGTATTATAGAGCGGGACCGGGCGAGCAGAGAGAAGGAAAGACTCGAGGCCCAGCTCAGAGAAGCCCACAAGATGAAGGCCATCGGCACGCTGGCAGGAGGCGTTGCCCATGAGTTCAACAACGCTTTGACAGCGGTCATGGGAAACATCGATCTCCTCAAAATGGAACTCCCCGAAGGCGGTAATTGGGATAAATATTTTCACGCCATGGAGGCATCCGGTCTGCGCATGTCCCGCTTGACGGACCAGTTGTTGGCCTATGCCCGGGGCGGGAGGTATCAGCCCACCTATCTGAGGGCGGAGCAAATCATCCACCAAAGCCTTCCCATTCTCCAGCACAACCTCAATCCCCGCATCAGGGTGGAGACGCGATTGGCAAAAGACATCGCCCCCATCATGGCTGACCGCACCCAGATACAAATGGTCCTGTCCGCCATATTGGCCAACGCCAATGAGGCCATAGAAGGTGAGGGACGGATCAGGATAGCCGCTGAAAACACAGAACTGGATGCGGGTTTTGCAAGCCGTCATCCCGGCGTGGGTCCCGGTTCCTATGTCTGTGTCACCGTTGAGGACGACGGTAAGGGCATGGATGAGGAGACAAGAAAGGGGATATTTGAACCCTTTTTCACCACCAAATTCCAGGGCCGGGGGATGGGCATGGCCGCTGTCTACGGGATTGTGAGAAATCATGGCGGGTGGATCTCCGTGGATTCGGAACCGGGTCAGGGCACTGTGGTGACCGTCTTTCTTCCGGCCGTGGAACCCGAGGTGGAGGAAGAGGAAAAGATAACAATCGGTCCGGTCAAAGGTAAGGGGTCGATCCTGGTCATTGAAGACGAGGAAATGGTCCTGGATATAACCCGGGCCATGTTGGAGGGATTGGGCTATGAGGTCCTGACGGCCAAGACCGGAAGGGATGCCGTGGATTTGGCCCTGACCTTTGACGGTCCCATCGACTTGGCCCTGTTGGACATCAAGCTGCCGGATATGGAAGGGGGACAGGTCTATCCCCTTCTCATGAAGGCCCGTCCGGATCTTAAGGTGATTGTATTCAGCGGTTATTCCGTTGAGGGGCCGGCACAGGACATTCTTGACGCCGGGGCCGAGGACTTCATTCAAAAGCCCTTTTCCCTCAGCGCCTTGTCGGAGAAAACCAGGGATGCCTTGGAGAAAGCCTGAGGATAAGAAATGATCACTGCGGGCATTGATTATGGGGCCGGGAACACCAAGACGGTTATTATGAAAGACGGGTGTATCATGGGCAGGGGCAAGGTCCCCACGGGTTTTGATCAAGAAAAGGCCGCCACCGACTCCTGGGAGGCGGCCCTGAAGCGCGCCGGTTTAAGGGAGAAGGAAGTGGAAAGGATCTGTGCCACCGGCTCGGGCCAAGAGGCCTTCAAAAAGGCCGGCACCTTGATCGACCATATCAAGGCCTTGGCAAAGGGAGCCCGTTACTTCTTCCCCTCGGCCCGAACCGTGGCGGATGTGGGCGCGGAAGAGGGGCGGGCCCTCAAGGTGGATGAGCAGGGTGAGGTGGTGGATTTTGTGGTCAACGAGAGGTGTGCCGCCGGTGCAGGAACCTTTATCGAGGCCATGGCCCGGGCCCTGGAGGTGGGCCTGGAAGAGATGGGGCCCCTGGCACTGGAAAGCGGGGAGAAGATTCCCATGAATGCCCAGTGCGTGATCTTTGCCGAGTCCGAGGTGGTAGGCTTGATCCATGCCAAGGCCCAAAAGGCGGACATCAGCAAGGCCATTCATGATGCCATGGCCGGACGCATCGTCTCCATGATCCGTCGGGTGGGTGTGCAGGAAGACATGGTTCTTATGGGCGGTGTGGGCAGGAATTCCGCCCTGGTGGAGGCGTTGAAGCGGGAATTGAACCTGGATGCGATTTATATCCCGGATGAACCCGAATTCGGTGCTGCCGCGGGCGCCGCCCTTATAGCCGCGGAAGAGGCCTGAAATACCCGGCTTCCGGCCTTTTCAAAGGAACAATCCATGGTAGAAGAAGTAGCGCAACCCCGGTCCCGGTCCTGGCCGGAGACCCGCTGGGGAAATCCGGATATGAACCGGCGCAGGGCCACCTTCATCACCGCGGGTATTGATGTAGGCTCGGTGAGTTCCAAGGCGTGTATCATGGCGGACGGGGAGATATTGGCTTACGCCGACGTACGCACGGGGTTCGACAGCGCGCGGAAGGCCCTCAAATGCGCCCTGGAGGTTGTGGATATGTCTGAGGACCGGTTGGATTACTGTGTGGGCACTGGATACGGGAGGGTGAATGTGCCCGTGGCGGATCGGTCCCTGACCGAGATCGCCTGTCACGCCAGGGGCGCCAATTTCATCTATGGCCCCCGGGTGAGGACGGTCCTGGATGTGGGGGGGCAGGACATCAAGGTGATTCGGTGCGATGAAAAGGGTAAGGTCACCAACTTCCTGATGAATGATAAATGCGCGGCAGGAACCGGGCGGGGCATGGAGGTCTTTGCGGACCTCGTGGGGGTACCCATTGAGGACGTGGGCCGCCGTTCCTTTGAGGTCAAGGAAGAACCCCCGGCCGTGTCCAGTGTGTGCGTGGTCTATGCCAAGTCCGAGGCCTTGGGACTGTTGAAAAAGGGGTCAAGCGTCCAAGAGGTGCTTGCGGCCTATTGCCGTGCCATGGCGGAGAGGATCTATTCCCTTGTGGAAAAAATTGACGTGACACCCGAATTTGCGGTCACAGGCGGTATGGGCAAGAACCCGGGGGTCATGGACCGGTTGATGCCCATGGTGGGACTTGAACGCATGAAGACCACATGGGAACCCCAGATCGCCGGGGCGGTGGGTGCGGCCCTTTTTGGATATGCCCTTTGCCAGAGAGGAAGGGCGACGAAAAAGAAAAGCTGATGGGACTTTGAACCCATGCGTCATGTCAGGCTTGTGATCAACGGACGGCCCCTGAAAGTCCCGGCCGGGACCACCATTCTGGAAGCCGCCAGAGAGGCAGGCATCTATATCCCCGCCCTTTGCTCCCATCCCGACCTTCCACCGGCCGAGGGCATGGAGGCGGCCCACAGCGTCTTTCAGGGAGTGATTCAGATCCATAATGTCCGGCCCCATGAAAAGGCAAGAGGCTGCAACCTTTGTGTGGTGGCCGTGGAAGGGGAGACCGACCTGGTGAGGGCCTGTACCAATGAGGTTCGGGAGGGCATGGTCGTCACCACGGAAAACCAGGAGATCAAGAAGGCCCGACAGCAAAATCTGATCCCCATCCTGGCCCGCCATCCCCATGCCTGTCTCACCTGTGCCCAGCAGGAGGGGTGCAGCCGCACCCAGTGTTCCACCCACGTACCGGAAAAGGAAAGGTGTTGTGACCTCTTCGGCCGTTGTGAATTGCAAAGGGTGGCCAATCATGTGGGGATCTCCCCTGCTATGCCTCGATGGATCCCCACGGCTGTCCCCCTCCTCGATCAAGCCCCGCTCTTTGTGAGGGATTATAATCTCTGTATCGGGTGCACGAGATGTGTCCGGGCCTGTCGTGACCTGAGAGGCGTCGGGGCCATAGGCTTTGTGTTCGACGAGACAGGAGAGGTCCGGGTGGGCACCCTGAAGCCCGGCCTAAAGGCCTCGGAATGCCGTTTTTGTCTCGCCTGTGTGGCGGTCTGTCCCACAGGGGCCTTGATGGATAAAGGAGCACGGGCCGGGAAAGACGAAGCCGAGCTTGTCCCTTGCAGGGAGGCCTGTCCCGTCCATATGGATGTTCCCGGGTACCTGAGGTTGATCGCCCAAGGCAAGCCGGGTGGGGCCCATGCGGTGATCCGGGAAAAAGTGCCTTTTCCGGAGGTCCTGGGCCGGGTGTGCACACATCCCTGCGAGGAGGTGTGCCGCAGGGGGGAAGTGGATCAACCCGTGGCCATTTGCGCCTTGAAACGGTTCGCCGCGGAGGGAAACAAAGATCTGTGGAAGGAAAGGTCCCGGGTGAAGCCGGATACGGGCAGACGGGTGGCGGTTATCGGGGCCGGCCCCGCGGGATTGACGGCGGCCTTTTATCTCAGAAAGAAAGGGCATGAGGTGACCGTTTTCGAGGCCAGAAGCCGGCCCGGAGGGATGATGCTTTACGGCATCCCCGAGCACCGCCTGCCCCACCGGGTCTTGGAAGAGGAGATCAAGGATATTCTAAGCCTGGGTATCGAGCTCAAGACCAATCACACATTGGGACGGGACTTTACCCTGCAGGAACTTTGGAAACAAGGATATGACGCCCTGTTCCTGGGTGTAGGGGCCCCATTGAGTCGGGTCGTCTCACTGGAAGGGGCTGACCACCCTGATGTCATGGGGGGCATTGAGTTCCTCTCCCAAGCGGCCGAAGAAGAATATCCCCGGCTAAAAGATCGGGTCCTGGTGATCGGGGGCGGCAATGTGGCCGTGGACGTGGCTTTGACGGCCAAAAGATGCGGTGCCAGGGACGTGATCATTATATGCCTTGAGAGCAAAGAGGATATGCCCGCCCATGTGTGGGAGATTCAAGAGGCCCTTGGGTTGGGGGTCCGCCTCATGCCCTCACGGGGGCCCTCCAGGGTCCTCCATCAAGAGGGCCGGGTCATGGGCATGGAACTGGTTGGGTGTACCCGCGTCTTTGATGACTATGGGCACTTTTCCCCCGCCTTTAATCATGTGACACAGAGGGTGGAAGGGGACCAGGTCATCCTGGCCCTGGGTCAGGAAACAGATCTCTCCTTTTTGGGCCGGGAGGACCCCGTTGTGGTGGAAGGGGGCCTCATTATGGTCGAAGAGGAGACCATGAAAACGGAAATGGAAGGGGTGTATGCAGGAGGCGATGTGGTCTCCGGGCCCAGGAGCGTCATCCATGCCGTTGATGCCGGGCGCAAGGCGGCCGTCTCCATGGATAAGGCCCTTGGGGGGACCGGGAAAATCGATGAAATCCTTTTTCAGCGGAGTGAGCCGGACCCCCACCTGGGCAGAGATGAGGGCTTCCCTCTTCGGACCCGGGTGAGAGTCCCACGCTTACCCCTGGAGGAAAGGCACAAAAGATTTCAGGAGGGGGTCCTGGGATATACGGCCGGCCAGGCCGTGAGAGAGGCCGGCCGGTGCCTGCAGTGTGACTTACGCCTCCATATAAGTGAAAACCCGAGGCCACCGGAAAAGCGGATACCCTTGACCGAGGAAAACCTCGCCCGGGTGCCGAACCATGGAGGGGTGTACCGGCTCTTTGATGAGGCCCAGAAAATCCTTGCCATCAAGGGCACGGCGAGATTGAGGGAGCGCCTTTTTCAAGAGCTGGGACAAAAGACCTCCCACCTGTGGTTCGATTTCGAAGAAAAGGAGATGTATGCCCAGCGGGAGAATGAGCTGATACAGAAATATGTCCGGGAACACGGCGAAATGCCCGGGAGCGGGGATTGGGGCCTGGATGATCTCTTCTAGGGGTAGGAGCAAGCGCCCGGGTACGGGCCTTGATCAGGGCTCGCCATTGATCTGGCCCCGCCTGTTTTGGGCCAGGCGGCCGATGCTTTTGTCTCCATTAATAACCGATTCCTCCACCCTGCCGTCAGGACGGATACGATAGGATTTGTTGGTGTCCTTTAAGACCGGGAAATACTCGCCCCCGATATCCATAAAGAGATCCACCCTCATCAGTGCCTTTTCAGGTCCGCCGGCCTCTACGATGCCCAGGAGACCGTCCTTTTCAATCACCTTATAGGCCCCGTTTGTCCTTTTGTAACCCACATAGTTTCCGGAAAAATGCCTCACATAGACATCGGCGTCAAAGGGATAATGCCCCCCGTTTACGGATTCCCAGGCCTTGTCACCCCTGACAAGGAGTATTTTGCCTGATTTGAGAATGGGATGCCGGGCCGTAAGATTATCGGGGTTATGGGTGAAGATGAGGTTGTTGATGGGGGCCCCTGCAATATCCGGATAATCGGTATGGACCACGCTGTGCTTCCTGGCCACATCGTGTATGACTACAGAGCCCTCATAAGCCGACATGGCCGATTCATAGCGCTCCCGGCTCCAGACCCTTTCAATAAAGTCGTTGATATCCCCTATAATGAGGGATTTTTTTTCAAAGGCCTCCCGGGGGATATGTTCGAAGTTCTGGGGGCGATAGGTTTCATAAAGCTCTTTCCAGAGGGAAGGCTTATAGACCGTGTCGGCGCTGAAAAAGAGGCTGCTCTCCTGGGTCATGAACCTGAAGGCCACCGTAGGCACGCCGTGCCATGCCGAACACTTCACCGCCTTGACCGTGAGATCCGCTTCTTCGTCCCTGAAAGTGTTTTGGTTTTCTTCATAAAAGGTGTTTGAAGAAAAGGGGTAATAGCTGTCAGGCTCCACCCACTCTCCGGTCTCATCGTCCTTGAAAAGGAGCCTGGGGCGGTTGGCCCTGGGATTAATGAATATTTTGGCCTTTTCAGGACCCACGGGGTTCCCCTTTCTGTCCCTTACCCTGTAGCGGAAGGCCCCGTTTCCCTCTGTTTCAAGATTGACAAAGTATTTGCTCCTGGGTCCGATCACCACCTTTTCCACCATATCCTCAAAGGGGATATCCACAATGCGCTTGGAGTCAGGAGAAAGGGACCTCTCGAGGGCCGCTTTTGAATTCTTGTGGTATTCCTCCATGACCGGCTCAGCCGTGATGAGTCTCACCTTGTGGCGGATGGAGGGATTATAAAAGCAGAAGAGAACAAGGTCTGTAAACCACCGCTTGTGGTCCTCGTGAGAGTGGCTGGCAAAGAGGCCCTTGATTTGTGCGACACCATGAAAACCCAGGGAAGGGAAAATCGGGGCGCCGCATTCGAGGAGGTAATGGGAGCCGTTGGCGGATACTTTATAGCCACTGCTCTCCCCGGCCATGGAAAAGGGGCCCGTATTGCCGAGAACCTCGAAAAAAATGTCGCCTTTCATGGACTTATGCCTCATCTAACATTCTTTTAACACAAACAATAGGCCCGTGTATAGCACTCTTTTGGGTAATTCAAGGGCCTGGGATTCACAAAGGGGGGGGCTGGCCGGGGGCCTTTCTCTAGATATGAGGTGAAGGAAAAACAAAAGGCCGTGTGATTAAAATCACTGAATGCGATACGTCTTTACGGGCGTGTGGATGCCTTTGACGGTTATTTCACCCGCTTTTTCCGCCTTGACCAGATCCCGGACCTTGCTGTAGGTCCTCTGGCTGATGAGGATCTGACCGGCCCCGGCCAGGGATTCGAGTCGGGCCGCCACATTGACCTGATTCCCGATTACCGTGTAGTCCCGGTACATGGTGGAGCCCACGCTCCCTATGGTGGCGTATCCCGTGTTGATCCCGATGCCTATGCCAAGGTCATGGCCGTACTGGAGCCATTCCCCTCTCAAATGGGTTACCTGCTTCTGCATATGGATGGCCATTTTCACGGCCCTTGCTGCGTGATCGGCCATGGGAATGGGGTCTCCAAAGAAGATGAGGAGACCGTCTCCTATGATCTTATTAAGGGTGCCGTCATGGAGATGGACAATCCGGATCATTTCAGCAAGGTACCTGTCGAGGAGGTGAAAGAGTTCTTCCGGTTCCAGGCTGTCGGTGAGGCTTGAGAAGCCCCTGATATCCGTGAACACCACGGTGACCGGTCTTCTCTGGGGGTGCCTTGCAAACCTGTGGCCCGTGGAAAGGATCTTTTCCGTCAGCTTGGGAGAGAGATAGCGGCGGAGTTCATTGTATTTTGCCAGTTGACCTACCTGGTGCCTGACCCTGGATTCAAGGTCCCGGTTGAGCTTAAGCAAGTCGTCCTTGGCCCTTTGGAGCTCCCGGGTCCTTTCTTCCACTTTTTGCTCCAGTTCCACCGCATAGTTATCCAGCCGGGTCTTGGCCTCTCTCAACCGGGCGTGGGTCCTCTCAAGCAGAAGATAGGCCTCGTTTTTGGCCTTGATGCTTTTTCTGAGGCCCTCGATGGTTTCAATAAGGGCCGAGCCCGAATCATTTGTCCTTTCCCTGATTCTGAAGATTTGTGAGAGACGCCGTGAAAAGGAGAGCCGATCGTAAGATATATCCAGTATGGCATAAGGGGCCCGGTATATTTCTCCCGCCTTGATAAGGGTGTCATGATCCGCCCGCACGGTTTGGGTAATAAGAAGGGCCTTTACCCTATCACCTCCGGACCGAGCCCCCGGGGCCGACACCTTGGTATGCTTACCCAGATAGATCCTTTTTCCGTTAACCACCTCTTCTTCCAGGAGGATGTCTTCTCCCACAATCCTGCGGTGTCCCAGGCGAGGATCCCGGAGGGTCATAACATGCCCTTCCATTCTTGCATCCAGGCGGTAGGAGATGAACTCTGGTTCCTGGTTCAAGAGGACCACGGGATCGTAGGGCTTGAGAGGCTCGTGGATCATGGCCGGAGCCAGACCCCAGAGGGTGGGGATGGATGATAAAATGCCCCTCAAAAAGGGGTCTCCCACATAATCCTTGTTGGCATCGAAGTCGCTGTGAAACACCACCTTGATGAGGGTCCTGATCCTCTTTGAACCCGGAATGTCAGTGGGAGGGAGAATGATCTCCATCTCTTTTGTGTCATTGAAGTTCTTATTAAAAAAGGGCAGGCGCCGGAATCCATCATCAGGCGTGGCAAAGACCCTCACAAAGTAATGGAACCGGCCCCAGGATCGGAGTTCGGCCGAAGACGCCCCACAGTCAAAATAGAATTGGGGCTCAGGGATGAGCGCTTTGGCCCGGCGAAAGAGCTCCCGGAAGTTTTCATAGGTGGTCCATTCGTCTTCGCTCAAAAAGAAATCCTGGGGGGAGGTAAACTCGTCTGCGGGATAGGGGAGCCCTTCAAAGAGAGAACTGTACTTGCCTGCCTTGCTATGAATGTAAGCGGCAATGATTTTGATATTGCGGTTGCTGATGCAATCCCGGCGGGTCATAGGCCTTTACCCACGAACATGGTTGCTCGGACCGGCTCTTCTCAGGAGAGGTAATCAATTTCCGTGCCAATGGCCACGGAAGGGGAGGGCCGGTCAGCACAGGGAAGGCCTGGGTGCGCACAAGACCCTGGGAGATCGCCTCTTTCAAGGCCTTTGCCAAGAAGACCCCCCCCGGGGGTCCCCGTCCCTGTAAGATAGATCGGGGATTGGATTCGAAAGGGGAAGGCGGTGAAAATGCACCGAAGGCAGTGCAAGGCGCACAGTTTTTTGTGCACGGGGGGGACTATTTCTTGGGCGGTGCAAGGGATTGAAAGATCTCCTCAAAGGTCTTGACCAGTTTCAAAACCCCCTTTGATGGATCCTGTCTTTGGGCATGGCCCAGAATGCCGTAGCCTTCGGCCTTTTCCTGGACCTCTTCATCGGGGACATCTGTGATGAGGATCATGGAGGTCATGGGGGAGATCATGACAATCTCTTTCATGGCCTCAAAGGGAGAATCGGCGCCATGGGCGTGGCCCACAACGGCCAGGGGATAGGTCCTTTCCTTGATGCGATCCAGGGCCTCCGCTTCGCGGGTGCATACAGTCACCCCATAAGATCTCCGCTTAAGCATCTTTGAGATGGGCTCAGCAATCTTCTGGTCTTCCTCCAGCACAAGGGCAAAGGTCTTGTCTTCCAAAGCCATGGTTTTGCCTCCCCTTTATTAACTTTCAGGGGCATCATAGAGTTTTTTGTGAGGGGTGACAACCGTTTTTGGGTCCATTTTGCCTCTTGACAACAAGCCCGAGGGGTATGATATTGTGAGCGTCAATTTTTCGGGACGTGGCGCAGTCTGGAAGCGCACCTGAATGGGGTTCAGGGGGTCCGGGGTTCAAATCCCCGCGTCCCGACCAGAAAAAGGTAATGAAATGGGCGGGTTGGCCGGGAGGCTTTCCCGCTCTTTTTGCTTGAAAAGGGCTTTGTGTACCATATGTGTACCAGTCTCCCTTTGTCAAACCTCTTGATAGGTGTGCCGTCCAGTCGGCAGAACACCAGCCCTGAGAGGTGCTTGATCTTTTTTCTGTAACGCATCCAGTCCTGGTGCTCGCGCCAGTCAAGTAATGCCTGTCTCGTGCGGGGCACATTACACACATTCTCGATTTTGTTCCACATCTATACCACTCGATAATAGGATAGAGACGCCTGTTCTTACTATGATACCGGTCAATATGAAGAACTGCTTGATTATCAAGGGAGGGTTTGTAGAGGGATTCAAAGAATATAGGATCTATCTTCCAGCGATTCCAGCTTTTTGGCGATAGAACTGTGAAGAGATCTTTTTCCCGTATTGTCAAAGATAGAAAAGATATTGTTGACTTTTTCAATCTGTTCACAATTTACGGATAGGATAATTATCATTGAAATTCTATGCGTTCAAAGAAACTTATCGTATTATGAAGTTTAGGGCCATCAGATTTTGTTATGACTGCCAAGAGAAAGCATTAAGGGGCCGGTCACCGGCGGCGATATCAGCCGTCCGGTGCACTGGCAAAGTTAGCTTTTGCGCTTTGAATTTTCCTTTTCTATAGAAGCAGTGATTCTGTCTTCTTCGTCAAGCATCGACGACCACTGAGTGCAACCTTCTTTATTTATCCATGCGGTTCGCCTATTCATGAATTTATCGTAGTATGTAACGTTGTTGTAAAATTTCACAAAGGGCTTACCCTGATGAGAGGATTTGGAGCAACGTACCCACAGATAGTAACCTTTCATTGCAAAGCCCGTTATCGGTTGAACAGCAACCTCTGGAAGATTTCTTCTTAGATACTCTCCAATATACGCGATTTGATTAAAAAGGTCGTCCTTGACTTTATATTCCTCAGTTATCCTGTTCTTGTTTGGAAACCAAGCAGCATAGGCATTGGACACCCCCATATAGTTAGAGGTTCCAGAAACGCACAGAGTGTTTAGTGATGCACACATATCATAGTGCTGCTGAGAATATCCTTTTGATTGTTTTGACTGATTTCATACCTCAACGGCCACCTCACCAAAAATAATCGGGTCTTCCATGCCGCTCGTGAGTGTCAAATAATCCTCTTCACCCATCTTCAATATCTGAGATTCAGGAACATCGTCCATCATGCTTGAAAGGAACGAATAATTGTTCTCACATTCTTTCAACACACCGATCGTCTTGGCTTCTTGTTCAATGTTCTCCCTCTTCAGGTTAACGAGCTCCGCTATCATATTTTTCCGATGTTTGATTGTCTCCTTCTTCTTTCTAAAATCATCGAGCCTGTCTTTCTCCATTTTGATTGCCCTTTATTCGATAATGATACTCAATCCACTTCCGGAAGCCGGATCCTTTCCTTCTGAAGACCATGAAAGACCTGCCATTCAATACTGATATGGGGAAGGAGATCAGAAAAGGCCCATAATGATTGCCTCTATTGAAATAATTCAAGCCGGTCCAAGTGCCGGGAGCTGAATATAGCCCATGCACAGGCAGATCTAGAGACCACTTACTCCTCAACCCCAGTTGTTCATCCCCTAATATTTCCTTCAATTCATCAAGGTGACATGCATGGTAGAGCTTGCAGGAAAGCTTTTTTGAAAGGGATTTTTTCCAAGTGAAATACCCGCGAAAATCCTTGGTAGAAAATGGGCGTTTATAATCCGGCTCGTTCGAAGACATTTCCTCCCCCTTATCGGCCACCGTTTACCTTCGTGCCGGCGAGCACCTGAACGTCACCACCTTCCTGGCGTCCAGGTAAAAGTCATTTTCGGGTCGAGGGGTTCCTGCCCCTCCTCTGGCGTTTCTCCTTGACGCAGAACTTCCCGAAGCTGGAGATCAGGACATCCTCCCTGGACACGAACGTGGACTTGATGGTTTCCATAATCGTTTCGGAAACTTCTGCGGATTTCGCCCCTGGAAAGGCAGCACGCGAGGGACACGACGAAAAACCTCCTTTTAACCGCTCCTGTATACAGCTAAGTGCTTAAATTGTCAATAAAATCCGCGCTTTTCGGCCAGCCGCTTTTAAAACCGCAAAAATGCGATGTTTTTTCTTGATGCCTCATATCAATATTGCTATATTTAGCTTGAAAGAGGAAAAAAGGATGCCGGAGACACATGTCGTAATCTACAAAGAAGAAGACGGGACCTGTCCGCTGCTCGACTGGCTGGACGGCCTGCCGCCGAAGGCCCAGGACAAGTGCATAGTTCGCATCGAACGGCTGGCCGAGAAAGGACACGAACTCCGGCGACCAGAAGCGGCGCCTCTCAGGGACAAGATATACGAGCTGAGGGCTGCCCTCCAAAGGATACAGTACAGGATGCTCTATTTCTTTTACCAACAACAATGTGTCATAACACACGGCTTTATAAAAAAAGGTAGCGAGGTGCGACAAGAAGAAATAAGCCTTGCCGTCGCGAGAAAGGCAAAGTTTGAAGACAATCCCATGAGATATACAAGATAGGGGGTGAAAATTATGGGAAAAGAAGAACGAACAACAAACGCCGTTGAAATCCTGCACCGCCGGTACATCGGCGACGATGCCGAAAGGAAAGCCTCTCTGCAGGCAGAGAGGGTCAACGCCGAGGTCGCCCAGATGATCTATGACCTGCGCCAGGAAACAGGCTTGACCCAGAAGGAGCTCGCCGAGCTGATCGGAACGACGCAGTCAGTGATCAGCCGGCTGGAGGACGCAGACTACAACGGGCATTCCCTGTCGATGCTGAGCCGCATAGCCAAGGCCCTGAATAGGCACCTCACAGTGCAGATGACCTCGGTGGACGAATCCCGGCAGACAATCCAGTACGTATTCCGAGAAGTCATAAAAGGGCTGAGGCTCAAGCTCGGACTCCAGGTGGATCAGTTAGCCAAAAAAACAGGGATAGACAAAAAGGACATCCTCTCCATGGAGAGAAGCATGACCTATCGCCCGACTCCACTGGTGCTGCACAAGCTGAGCAAGTTCTATGGCGTGTCACAGCGCAAGCTGGCCGCCCTGGCCGGAGCAATCAAAGAAATCCCGCCTGAATTCCAGGCAGAAGCATCGAGGTTCGCCGCCAAATCCGAGTCATTCTCAAGGCTGACAGACGAGGAAAAAGCTACCCTTGATGAGTTCGTCAAATTTCTAAAAGAAGAGGAACACATGAGCGCCGGATGAGGCGACCTGCCAAGAGATCGATAAGGCCATCAATAAGGACTATCAAGGACGCCGGTCTAAAAGAGCCACCATTCCTGATAGAATACATCCTGGAATACCTTGACATAGACAGGGAGTTCTACGATCTCGAAGACGTCACCCTGCTTAGGCGTTTCTGGCACAAGGTGAAGATCAAGGGCCAAAAGCTAACCAATATAGCGCGGAAAATCGATCTCCATGCCATTTGGCTCCCGGACCGCGACCAGATCCTCGTCGACACTTCCCTCCCGGAACCCAAAAAGGAGTGGGCATCGTTTCACGATTGTGTCCATACCATTCTCGAATGGCACCGCCCGTATTTCCTCGGGGACACAGCCCAGACGCTGGACCCCGATTTCCAGGAGATGCTGGAAGGCGAGGCAAACTACGGCTCGTCCTGCCTCATGTTCGGAGGGAAGCTGTTCACGAAAGAAGCCCTCGATACGACTCCTGAATGGAAAAGCATAGGTCTGATAAAGAAACGGTACAAGAAATCATGGGTCACGACGGCCAGAAGGTACGTCCAGTTCAGCCACGACCTCCCAATGGCCCTAGTGATAAGCACCCCCTGGTGGAAGGATATCCCGGATGACCAGGAAGACAGGTGCCGCCATTTCATCCCCTCGAAAAAATTCCTGATGAATTTCCCCAGCGTCAATCCGAGCATGATACTGCCGGAGATCGACGAGAACTCATATGAGAGAAGGGGCAGCCCGGTAGGGGAGTTCGGGCTCTGCCTCCCAGACGTGAACACGGAGATGCATGAGTTTTATGCCGAGTCATTCTTCAACCAGCATTATATCATCACCTTCCTTGTTTACCGGGGGAAAATAAAGTATGTTTAGCCGAACCTGGAGCCGACCGCTCCTGATCGGTTTCATGAGAGATTCATAAAGCCTGATAACTAATCAGCGATTTACTACCTGACCTTGGATACAAGGGGGAACTCGGTCGCACCTGCTCCCATTCAGCTGCCCCCCGAAATCAGCTGCCAGTTCAGGTCCTTTTTAGGAGAAAGACGTAACCGCCTAGGCAAACCATCTTCCTTTGTGGATCAGGGTATGATTATTGTGTCACCCTATTCGCGTATACTTGCATAGTATAAACAAAGCATTTTCTGCCAAATTCATTTTTCCAATATGTTTTGTATGGTTGACAAATCGGAGCCGTGAATACTCATCTTTCGGATAATTTTTGGGGCCAGCTCTTTTATCCTACGGCTTTTGAGATTCGCTGGATTGGCGGTGTTCAACTACGGGAAAAGACGGTAAATGTCCTTGCTGTGCGCAATTCGACTGCAGACTATCTCTTTATTCTTTTTATCTATTGTCAGGCCTATCCGATAGTGACCAATGCGGATCTTATACTTACCAGGAAATCCACGCATCTGCTCAAGGTATCCGAGATCGAAAGGATTTTCGCATATGAGAGATTCGAAGACGATCTTTCCAGCCTGAGCCTGGATATCCTGAGGAAGTTTGGAACGCTCTTTCACAAAGCGTTTTTTTATATTCAACTTTCCACATTTCGCTTTAAATTCGCATAGAACTCTTTGGCCTCTTCCACAGAAAGCTGTTCATCATCGGCGGCCTCTTCGATCAATTTTGCCAATCCGTAATTTTCAATGGCCTCCTCCATTCGTTCAAATTACTCGATCGGAATCTGGACAGCTATCGGTTTGTGGTTTTCATCAACAACCATGCTTTTATGAATTTCAAGCATGTTAAACCTCCTGATATCGTGGTGCCATTTTTTATACCACACAAAGCGCTTTTTGGTAATGTTGCCATTCAACCATACTTGTATGAAAGAAAGTATCCTGCCAGTTTCTTTTTGCCAATATTTTAAGTATGTTCAACAATAACCGATCTGACCGACCTGCGTCAAATTATTTCCCAAGCCCGTAAACGAAAGAGGGGTGTCATGAAGATTTCCCAGTACGTCTCCCGCTTTGTCAATTACCAGCGGATGAACGTGAAAAAAAATGCGTTTCGCAAATATGAGTTCATCCTTGGCAATTTTCAGAACCACTTCGGCGATATTGAGCTATCCACCGTCACATCAGAGAACATCCTGGCTTTTATGTCCACGATCACGGATGCCACCAAGCAGAACACCAGGAAACCTGCAACATTTTTTCTTTTTCATTTCAATCCTCTGTCACATCTTGTACCCGAATCTCCTGACGATCTCCTTCCGTTCCCGCTCATGTTCGGCATCTTCCACACCCACGGGCACCTTTCCATCCATCACACCAATGATCCCCCTGCATTCCCCCATTTCTGCAACAATCACTGTGGCGGGATTGGCCGTGGCGCAATAGATGCAGCAGACCTCGGGCACGGCCTTGACGGCATTGAGCACGTTGATGGGAAAGCAGTCCCTCATCATGATGATAAAGGAATGTCCGGCGCCGATGGCAAACGCATTTTTCCTGGCCAGCTGAATGAGGTCCTCGTCCGTGCCCGCCAGGCGAAGGAGCCTCCGCACGGAGGCCTCGCAAAAGGCGACCCCGAATTTGGCGTTCGGCACCGTGTTGACCATGGCCTCATAAAGGTCCTCCACCGTCTTGATGAAGTGGGACTGGCCCAGAATAAAATTGATCTCATCGTCCTTTTCGATCTGGATGGTCTTCATCTCTATCTGCATAAGATACGACTCCTTTAATATCCGAGGTTTTCACCGATCAGTTTGACATGGATACGACCCTCGATCATATGCCCCTCTATGATACTCCACATATTGCAGATCCGCTGCGGCGACCCGCAGTCGGTGCAAAGCCCTTTCTCCACACAGGGGGTTTTTCAGGCCGAGCCTGATCGCGTTGACCGGCGCTGCATAGTACCTGACCCGAGCCATGGCGGTCTCCAGATCGGCCGCCACCTTGTTCATCCCGACCGCCAGGATGACCTTTTCGTGCCCGAAAATCATGGACGCCACCCGATTGCCCATGCCGTCCAGGTTGACCAGTTTCCCGTCCAGGGTGATGGCATTGGCGCTGGCGATCATCACGTTCGCCGTCAAACCCCTCCGCCACTTTTCGATTCCAGTCCCTCTGGTGTGCATCCATAGTCCTGTCCTCCGGATAAAAAGATTGATGGAACGGCTCATTGTGAAAAACCGGAAGGCCTTCATCCGGCCGCGGCACTGTGATCCGGCCCGCCGAGGCGCAACCAGGTGGCCATGATGCCCAGGGCGCTCGCCGCCGCGCCGCACAGAAAGGGTGCCGTGAAGGATCCGGTGCGGTCATAGAGAAACCCCGCAGCAACCGGTCCCAGTGCCTGGCCTATGGAAAAGAAGAAGATGCCGAATCCCACGCCTGCGGGCGCCAGCCGCGGCCCGAAAAGGTCTCCGCTCCAGACCGCGAGGATCACCGGAAATCCCCACACGCAGAGGCCGTAGAGTCCGACGGCCAGGTAAAGGGAAAGGCTTGTGCGGCCCAGCGCCATGAGCAGTCCTGCGCAGGCCACGCTTATCCTTTTTACTCGACCACCGTCAACAGGTCCTCCACATCATCCCGTTCACTTTGGAACGAGTTGATGGGGTGGTCCCAGTCGGGGTAGCCGATGGTCATGCCGATGACAATATATTTCGAATCCGGTATGCCCAAGATCTCCCGGACCTGCTCAGGAAAATCGACAATAGCACGCATAATACAGGTGCCCAGATCGAATTCCTGAGCGGTCAGGGCGATGGTTTGAATGAGTGCGCCTATGTCGATCAGGGGATAGGTGAGCAGCTTCAGCATCTTGTCTATACAAATGATGATCACCGCCGGGGCGTCCCAAAACCGGTACATCGAGGCCATGTAATCCATCATGGACTTCTGATCCCCCTTGGCAATGCCCAGGATTTTAAACATGGTTACGCCCAGGACGACCTGCCGCTTCTTATAAATCCCCTGCAAACCCATGTCCCCTTTTTCTTTATCAGGCAGGGGGACATCCGGGTTGGGCTTGTTGCCTTGACTAACCCGCTCAACCCCCATATTTCTCAGCTTGTCCAGTTTTTCGCCTTTGACGATGAAAAACTCCCAGGGTTGAGAGTTCACCGATGACGGGGCACGGCAGGCGATTTCCAGAACTTGTTTGATGGTTTCCGTTGGCACGGCTTGGGGTTTGAACGCGCGGACAGACTTCCGTTTTTTGATAGCATCTATAAGTTCCATGTTATTTCTCCTAATGGGTTTTTATGGTGAATTAACCAAGTTAAAATAGATAGCCGGAAACCCGGCAGGCAGGCTGTCCAGGTGTTCCCTCAATGCCCTCATACACGTCACCCATGCCTTGTCCTCCCTTCACTGGTGCTGATCCGGAAATCCTTGATTTCCGGATAGCCACTAAGTGTATTTACACCTATGCGAAGAAAAAAATTTAGAGACCCCTGGCCACCTTGTGAAGCCCGGACAGCAATCCCTCCCATTCCTTTTGACCCAGCGCCTCCACAACTTCATTTTGGGCCTTTTGCCAGAGCGGCAAGGCCTTTTCAAGCAATGTTATCCCCTGCTTGGTAATAGTTATCCTCCGCTCTCTTCTGTCCCCACCCATGGCTATGGAGACCATCCCCAAACGCTCTAACAAGGCAACATTGCGACTCAGCGTCGTCCTCTCCGTACCTAGCGTCTTAGCCAATTTGGTGAGGAGGATCCCTTCTTGATTGTAAGTTGCCATTAGAACGGAAAACTGATTTGCCGTTATCCCTGCATCACGAAAGGCTCGATCAAATCTTTGAGTCACGAGTCTGGCCGCTCTTCTCAGATTAAAGCATGCACAGCTCTTCCCCATTTCCCTTCGTAATCTCTTGTCTCTCAAGTCCAAATGAGAGCCTCCGGACAAATCATATACGTGTAATTACACGTTTGCACTCATTTGTCAAGCTAAAAAAATGCATATTGCGGCAAAAGTGGATGTTAAAGACGGCGTTAAAAAACGGTCACAGAAAGTATCGGATCGTCTCCAGAAATATATCAGTGACAAGGATATCGGACCCGATGACCGAATTTTTCCGATAACCTATGCTGCCGCCAGGATTGTGGGCAAGAAGGCCGGCGATTTGGTCGGTATTCATTTAAAACCCCATGATTTGCGTAGGCATTCCGCCACCTATGCATCGCTATCCGGCACGCCGCTTGAAATCGTGTCAAAGGTGCTGTTGCGTCATTCGAATTTATCAACCACTCAGGGGTATCTGGGCAAAATCAGTGATGCGGAGGCAATGCGGTGGATCGACAATTTGCACGGGTAAAGCGACCAATGGCCGGGCAGGGGAATTGACCTCGGCCCGGTTATTTCAAAGAACTTGTGCCAAAATCAAGGATTGTATCGGTATCCTTGATAAATCCGGTCCGTGAATACTCCACTTTGGGATAATTTGCTGAACAAGAAGCTCAGCCGTCGAGTTTACGATGGCGGTTAAAGTGCCATGTTCGCCGAATGAGATTCGTTTTGACTCATCCATTTGGGCAATTGAGATCCAGTTGCTTCAGCATAGATAGTTTCAGGTGCGATATCTATTTCGTCTGCCGACGTCAGCTCCAAGCTCTTCGTTGATTTTGAAGCTTGCCAAAGATCCCTATTGTGCTATCAAGTGCTTAGGAGCCAAGAGGGTCATTTCAGGGGGATCGAGTGTCTTTATGCTATGATTGTGGTTCGGACAATAACTGAAGGAGGCAGGTAGTTATGGAAACTCGAGTTCTAGTCGTTTCGGCCAGCCCGATCAAGGGCGGAAGTGTCGATGATTTCACCGAAAAAATAGTGCGCTTTTTTTCCGCAAAGCCGGAGGTGAAAACTGAAACCGTCAATCTGGGCCAATTGGATATCGGGGACTGCTGCCACTGTAACTGGTGCAACAAGAAACAAGCGGAAGATAAATACTGTGCCATGGAAGATGATGCCCAGCCCCTTTTCAAGCTTGTGGAAGCAGCCCACATCCTGGTGTTGGCCACCCCCGTTTATTTCATGAGGACAAGCGGCCGAATGGCCGTTTTTATTGATCGGTTAAGGCATTTTATGTGGGGCAATATCACCAGGGGAAGACTTAGGAATAAGATCGGGGTGAGTGCGGCGGTGTCTTGGGTGCGCCACGGTGGTGTGGAGACGACCCACTTGACCCATATCATGGCCTTTTTGGCGCTGGAGATGATCCCTGTGAGCTCTCATTTTTCCGCCAGTCTTTTGGGCGCCGGTGCCGTCTCCAGTCCAGGGGGTTCCGGTGTGTGGAATCCCCCCCACATTGGCATTGAGGAGGATGAAATCGGTTTGCAAACCATCAAGCCCATCATGTCCCGAGCCCTGGACCTGGCCCGAATCATGAAAAATTCCCAGGGACGAACAAGGTGAAGGACGTGAAACAAGGCAGATTCAGGAGGGCGGGAGGACAGGTACACCATCCATTTCGCCGGGTGTGAATCAGAGGCCATTGAATCGGTTTTAAAGAAATGGGTTCATTTCTAAGGCGGCTGTTAAGGGGTGGGAGCGTCACCTTGCAAATCATGTAAACCCCGTTGTTGTAAACGCATTAACTTCCTTGAGATAAAAATACATTTATAAGAGCTGCTTATGCCTTTTTTTCACGCAAATCCTGGATTTCAAGGCATAGAAGGCAGAACGCCGAATTCTTAAGCGCTTTTTATGCAACTACGGGGTAAACCGGGGTCTTCGATCAAAACCCCTGTTTTCACAAGCCGCTCCACTTCCTGACTTGAGAAACCGGCCTTCATCAAAAAATCTCTGCCCCCTTCTCCCAGCCTGGGCGGATGCCTGTAAAGCCCTTGGGGATGCTCGCCCATGGCCAGGGGGATCTTGGGGAGCCTGGCCCTTTTACCTCCGGGCAGGGCGGTGTCCAATAGCCAGCCGGCCCGGGTCAGATGGGGGTCATCAAAAAGCTCGGCAGGACGTGAGACCGGAGCGAAGGGTATGACCGCCCTTTCGGCGAGATACAGAATCTTTTTTTCATCCATCTCTTTGAAACGTGCGGTCAACGCGTCGGCAAGTCGATCGCGGTTCTCGAGCCGTTTCGCATCCGTGGTGAAATCAGAATCTTCCAGCAGATCCTGAAAGCCGAAGACCTCACAGAACCGCTTCCAGTGCGCTTCACTGGTCATACCGAGAAATACCTGCTTTCCGTCCCCCGTGGGAAAGAGATCGTAAATCGCCCAGATGCGGCCCCGCTCCGGCATGGGCGGAGGCTCTTCTCCGGTCACCGCGGTTACGGCCATGTGCTGGGCCATCATGAAGGCAACCGCCTCGAAAAGGGTGGCCCTTACCTGTTGTCCCCTGCCGGTGCGATCGCGTTCCCTGAGGGCCGCCAGGATCCCCACAGCACCAAAAGTTCCGGCCAGAATATCCGTGACCGACGCCCCGGCGCGCAGGGGATTTTCCTTGGGACCCGTCATATACGCCAGCCCTCCCATCATCTGGACAGGCTCATCCAGGGAAAGTCTCGTCTCGTACGGCCCGGGCATAAAGCCCTTGAGTGAGCAGAAAACCAATCGGGGATTGATCCGGCGGATCCGTTCGTAACCAAAGCCCAAACGCTTGATGGTGTCCGGGCCGAAGTTTTCTACAAGCACATCGGCATTGACCAAGAGCCGGTCAAGAACTTCTCTCCCGCACCGGTCTTTCAAATCAAGGCAGATACTGCGCTTGTTGCGGTTGAAATAGGGGAAAAAGCCGGCGCCAAATCCCTTCATTCGCCGGGTCTCGTCGCCTTGAGGCGCCTTTTCAATCTTGACCACATCGGCCCCCAAGTCGGCCAGGATCAAACCGGTGGTCGGTCCCATGACCGTGTGGCCGAGCTCCAGGACGGTTATGCCGTCCAGGGGCGGCTTCTGTTTCGGCCCATCCATCATCGGGCCCCCTCTCTTATCGGTTGTCGTATCTCATGGGGATGGGGTTGATTCCTTATTATGATTCTGCACCATGTATGCCGATATAATTCCATGGTATCTCTGTGACCACGGAAACGGGGTGCAGGGTGTGCCAATAGAAACGATTACCAGGTGGCCTTCACATACGGGTAATCCAGGATTTTTTTGTCCTTGCTCAAAAGGGTCAGATTGTGGGTTCTTGCCGTGGCCACAATGATTCGATCGGCCGGATCTTTGTGAAAATCGCCGGGTAGGTTGCAGGATTCCAGGGCGATTTCCGGTGTCAGGTCAAACACCCTCAAACCGCTCTTGGTTAAGGCATTTTCAATCCAGCGCCTGGGCTCAATCTTCAGGGTGATACGCCCCTGGCTCACCATCATCGCAAATTCCCAGATGGAGATCGAGGCAATGGCACGTTGATCTGTCGGCGTCCTTTGAATCAATTTTGTGACATTGCGGGACAGGCGCTTCGTGGCACTGTGCGACCATACCCACGTGTGGGTATCCAGGAGAATCATCTCCTAATCAATCTCCCAAGCGTCTTGTTCAATGACCGGCTCAGTAAGATCACCAATGGTTTCAACAAGGCCTTCCATACTTCCCAGGAGAGGGTCTTTTGCCTTTTGTTGCTCGCAACAAACCAGTTTTGCCACCGGTCTTCCCCGTTTGGTGATAACCACCTCCTTATGGGTCACCTCGACCTCATCCAGGATTTTAAAGCAATTTGCCCGGAATTCTGCAGCACTGATCTCCATGTGTTCATCACCTCCTATGGCTTATGTACATTTTAATGTGTACTTGTAGAGAGGTCAATCTTATTTTGCACCCCTATAGGCACTTGAAGCTGCAGAAGGGGACGACCATCGATAAGAGAGTGGGTCACGGGGTTCAGGAAGGCGTGAGTCCTGTGGGCAAGGGTGATGACGCCTCGGCCATTTCTTGGAGGGCGGATTCCTCGTTTTTGAGGATGTCCAGGAGCATGAGGGCCTCCACCGGGGTGAACGCAAGTCTTGTGCCGTCCCCGCTTTCAATCATCAAACCTTTGTCGGTCCGCTCAATCCTGAATTTTTGTGTGATCTTTTTCATGATGCAGCCCATAATGATACGTCAAAGGCAAGAATACACTGTAGGATTATTGCGGTTTACTTACTTGGCCGCCTGGTCAAGGAGGGAATAGATGTCCGGGGGGATATCAACCCCTCTCAAATGTTGAGGGTCGGATACGTCCATGCATATCCGTTTCTCAAGGCCTTCAACCATGATGCCCTTGTCTGGGGCGGAGCGCATGGTGTGGCCGAGGACCAGGGTTCTGGAATCCAGTTCTTGTATCCTGGTAACGATTTCCACGAATTGGTGGTACCTGCCCGGCTGGAAGTATTTGCACGATGTCTCGATCAGGCCGAAGAGCAAGCGGCGTTCTCTCCAAAGGTCTCCAAGGGCCAGACCGATGGATTCAAAAAAGAGGTGTCCGCAGGCATCGATCCATTCGTAGTAACGGGGGTAAAAAACAATGCCGAGGGGATCCATCTCCCCCCACATGATCCGTCGATTCACCACATTTTCTTTCATTTTCCGCCTCTCAACCCGGGCCAAGGCTTTTTCTTGAGGGACAATGTACGTTACACCAGGTATCAAATCAAGGGACATCTTATCATTTCTTGCCGCGGCCTAGTGTCTTGGAAATTATTTTTGGCCCCCCACCATAAGCGGTTGGACGTAAAAGAGGAGATCCTGGATTAAGTGTGTGATAGCCAAGTTCAGAAGCCATGGAGAAGGGTGATGGATTTGTGTATTGATTATGGTGCCCCCCATTGATAGACTGTTTTCGTCCATAAATGGCTCTTTTTCACAAGCTCGGCGTCAATCTGCGGGAGCACTTGTGCGGTGTACTATAAGTACACCTCCGCATAATCCCTTGATTTCCTTGATTTTGCAAAAAATATTTCATTTCTGGCCTGGAAACGCACCTGTGCCCGGAAATAATTTATGGATGGACACTACACTAAAAACTGACTGCTCATTAGGACTCATGGACTCACCTAACAATGCCCACAATACGTCTGAAATATGACCCCGTTGTTTCAAGCCGGCTGACTTCCTTGAGATATAATTTCAGTCAGAGAGGTTATTTATGCCGTTTTACGCGCAGGTCCTGGAGCCCACTATTGGTGAATTCCAGATTCAAAACGCCAATAGCGGCATTTCAAGCCATAAGAGGCAAAAGGCCGAATTCTTAAGCGCCTTTTATGAAACTACGGGGTTTAGGGTGGAAGATTTGAACGCCTCAATGGAATAGATGAAGATGAGCTCGGAGAAGAGGACCCACAGGGTCGACGGAAAAGCCTTGCCGGGACAAATAAAGAAGCGGGACGGCTCGTTGAGGCCCTTTGACAGGGACAAGATCGAAAAGGCCGTCAAGGGAGCCGCCCGTGAAGTATTGAAAGACCAATCCCAGGCGACCGTCATCGCCCGGCGAGTGACTGAACGGGTCCTTGAGAAATTGTCGGAGCATTACCGTAACAAGGTGCCGGGGGTTGAGACCATCCAGGATCTGGTGGAAGACGCCTTGATGAACGAAGGCTATAACCATATTGCCAGGGCCTATATCCTTTACAGGCAGGAGAGAAGCGACATCCGTACGGCAAAGGAGGCCCTTGGACTCAGGGATGACCTAAAACTCCCTTTAAACGTGATGGAGGTTCTCAAAAAGAGGTACCTCTTAAAGGATGACCAGGGGAATGTGATTGAAACGCCGAGCGAGTTATTTCGGCGAACCGCCTTCCATATCGCCCAAGGGGAATCCAAGTTCAAATCAGGGTATTCCCCTCAGGGGGTGGAGGAGCGGTTTTACCGCATGATGCGCAACCGGGAATTTCTCCCCAACTCTCCCACCCTCATGAATGCAGGAACGGCCCTGGGGCAGCTTTCCGCGTGTTTCGTGATCCCTGTAAATGACTCCATGGATGAAATATTTCGGGCTTTGCGGGATATGGCCAAGATCCACCAGAGCGGCGGGGGTACCGGTTTTAATTTTTCCAGCCTGCGGCCCAAGGGGGATCTCGTTTCGTCCACCAAGGGACAAGCCTCCGGGCCGGTATCTTTTATGAAGATCTTTGATCAGGCTACGGGAGTCATTGTTCAGGGCGGAAGAAGACGGGGTGCAAATATGGGGATCTTACGCTGCGATCACCCCGATATCATCGAGTTTATCGAGGCCAAGACCGAAAAGCAGTCCTTCTCCAACTTCAACCTCTCGGTGGGTGTCACCGATGCATTTATGGAGGCAATCAAAAAGGACACCCGGTTTTCCCTGGTAAATCCGAGGACCGGCAAAGCCGTTCGAAAGGTCAAGGCAAGGGCCGTGTTTGACCTCATTGTCAATGCCGCCTGGCGCACGGGTGACCCTGGGCTCATCTTTCTGGACGAGATCAACAGGCAAAACCCCATCCCCAAGGTGGGCCGGATTGAAGCCACCAACCCATGTGGTGAACTCCCCCTGCTGGACTATGAGGGGTGCAACCTGGGTTCCATCAACTTGTCCACCATGGTCGAGGAGGGTGAGGTGGCGTGGAAAAAGCTTGCGGATTTAATATTCTGGGCGCTCCGTTTCCTGGATGATGTAATCGAGGTCAACCGCTACCCCCTGCCCGAGATAGAGAAGATCACCATGGCCAACCGCAAGGTCGGGCTGGGTGTCATGGGTTTTGCGGACATGTTGATCAAACTGGGCATTTCTTATCGTTCCAAAGAGGCGGTGCGATTTGCTGAAAAGCTCATGGCCTTTATCCGGCAGGAATCGCTTAACGCCTCCAAGGCCCTTGCCGAGGAGAGGGGGACCTTCCCCAATTATGAGAAGTCCACCTACGCACAGGACAACCTGCGGGTTCGGAATGCCACCGTCAATACCATCGCCCCCACCGGGACCATAAGCATTTTGGCAAATTGCTGCAGCGGCATAGAACCCTTGTTCGCCATAAGCTTCATGAGGAATGTGCTCTCCGGCTCCAAGTTTTTTGAGGTCAATCCCTTGTTCGAGGAGGCGGCGAGGAGGAGAGGGATTTACAGCAAAGAGCTCCTTTCGCAGATCGCCCAAGAGGGGTCTGTTCAAAGAATCAGGGGGGTGGCAAAGGAGATGAAAAGGACCTTTATCACGGCCTTTGACCTCAAGCCCAAAGAGCATCTCATGATTCAGGCGGCCTTTCAAAAATACACGGATAATTCCGTTTCCAAGACCATAAACCTGCCGGGAGAGGCTACTGTCGAGGATGTGCGGAAGATCTATCTCATGGCGCACAAGCTTGCGTGCAAGGGTATCACCGTGTACCGCTATGGGAGCAAAGAGGATCAGGTCCTGTCGTTGGGATATCAGGACAAGAACCAGACCGAAGAGAAAGGCGGCTTTATCCTGGCCGATTCGGATTACTCCGGGGGTTGCGGCGCCGGCACGTGCCCCTTCTAGGATCCTTCTGTAAATCCATTCCAGACGCTGGAAGGTTCAAGGATTCAATCAGTCGCGTTGTCAGTTCTACTTCTGGTGCAGGAGTACGGGCGAACCGTCCAGCTCTTGGGCCACCTCCCTCTTGCAGGCCCTGCATCGCTGGGCACCCCTGAAAAGGGGCTGACCACAGTGAGGGCAGTGATAACGCTCGCATTCATGTCTGGCCCATTCCACGCTTCCCTCCGCATCTCCCAGTTCGGCCACCTTCTCACGCCATATGGGTATGGTCCTTTTCATGACCCTTAGCCCGGTGGCAAAGTGGAAATTCTCTATGAGGGAGCAGGGCCAGTCATCGCACTGGTGACAGGAATAATAGCCCTTTGACGTGACACATTCCCTGATTTTGCACTGCTTGCAATAGGAATAGAGCGTTTTGGACGCATCCTCCTGCATGCATCCGAGACATTCCGTGTCCTCAGGCCTTGTCCCGTAAAGGTTGCCCAAGGCGACCTTGAACTTCTCGTTTCCGTCCCTGGTGGCGATGTACACGCCGCATGCGCCGCAGTAAAGCCCACAGGGGGCCATCAACGCCCTGTTTCTGATTTCGTCCTCTGTCCAACCCTTCATGCCTACACCTCCCTAAAGGCACTCTCGTGCGCCTGGTGTGAATTGCCCCATCTTTCAAAAAAGCCCTTCTCTTAACGTTGATTCCTGAAGAAACGGAGTATATGCCAAGAGAGGGTTTCGAAGGCTTTTGGCTCCCCCAATGAGGAAAGAGCCGTCTAGAAGTATACGGAAAACCTTGCGGTAAATCAACCAAGAGCGCCCAAGCTCCCCTTTTGGGCTATAGGGTCCAGCAAGGAGGGTACAAGTTTTTCCGGAATTTGAAGTTCTTCTAAACCATGAAAGCGGAATCAAGGGTTCCTGTTTCAAATTAAAAGGGATTCCAGTATCTTCCCTTTCGGCCCCGGGCATCCTGGAGAAAACCGTCTCAGGCGGGAAATTCAGAAGAATTACATGTTCCGCCCGGGTAAAGGGGGAAAAATAGAACATTAAATTTCAGCGACTCATCATTTCGGCATGTATATTGCTGAGAGCAAAACAGAAAGAAGGGTGAGGAACAACCGGGCATCCCGCAAGGTGACGGAATTGATTCCGGGCCCGCGGCGGCTGTGCCCTTGAAAACAGACGCTTACAAGGATAAAAATGAACTCGAACAAAAACAGCGACGAGTCCAAGGGACGGCCGGTCCTTCTGGATGCTTCTTTACCACAGGGACCAGCAAGGGAATCCATCCCTTCACAGACGGCCCGGGTACCGGCGAGAGAAGAGATTGGGAACATTTCCCTCCTCGATGGGGCCAGTTCTCAGGTGCCCATTATTGCCCCCGAGCTGGAAATGCGAAAGGAAGTGGCGGCCGACAGCCGCCGGCCCCTGGACGAGCGCCTTGAGGCATTTGAGGACATCCTGGATTCAGAGATCGGAGACACCACCCTTTCCAGGTCACGCAATATCGAGCGCGAGGTGGGTCTGCGCCAGATCTATCTCAAATTCGAAGGAGGCAACCCCACGGGGACCCAAAAAGACCGCATCGCTTTTGCCCAGGTTATGGACGCCCTGCGCCGGGGATTCGATGCCATTACCTTGGCCACCTGCGGGAACTACGGTGCGGCCGTAGCCTTGGCCGCTTCTATGGCGGGTCTCAAATGCATTATCTACATCCCTCAGGGGTATCACACCAAAAGGATCCTTGAAATGGAGGCCGTAGGCGCTCAGGTGATTCGCACCCGGGGGATCTATGAAGATGCGGTTAAGATATCCCGTGAAAGAAGCGAGGCTGAAGAGATTTACGATGCCAATCCCGGGGGTGCGAATACAGCCATCCAGATGAAGGCCTACGGAGAGATTGCCCATGAGATCTATGATGAGCTCAGGGATGCCCCCGCCCTTGTGGCTGTGCCCGTCTCAAACGGCACGACCTTGGCCGGGATCCATAGGGGGTTTGTGAGCCTTTACCGCAGGGGAAAGACCTCCCGAATTCCCCGCATGGCCGCCGGATCTTCACATGGTAAGAACCCCATCGTGAAGGCCTTTATGAAGAACCGGGTCCATTGTGAGGATTTGGAGCCGTCTATGATTCGTGAAACCCTTGTGAATGAGCCCCTGATAAACTGGCACGCCATTGACGGGGATCATGCCCTGGAGGCTATACGGTTTTCAGGCGGGTGGGCCTCCTATGCCTCGGACAAGAATATGCTGGCTTACGCACGCCGGCTCAAGGAAAGGGAAGGCCTTAATGTGCTCCCTGCTTCCACCGCGGGTCTGATTGTCCTTCTTGAGCAGCACCGCAAGCTGGCCTTCCCGGGTGACCGATATGTGGTGATCCTTACAGGGAGAAGATCATGAAAGACTACCCTGAAGGAAAGGCGATCGTCTATTGCCAGGGGGCCTTTTCAACCCCAAACGGAAAGACGGCCCATGGGTTGGTTAGAAGGACAAAACGCTATCGCATCCTTGCAGTGGTGGATTCCATGTGTGCGGGCCGAGATGCCGGGGGGATCCTCGACGGGAAGCCAAAAGGCATCCCTGTTCACGAAAGCGTTGAATCCTCGGTGGAGGCTTTAAAGACCCTGGGGGATCCGGCCACCCATTTGATCATCGGTCTTGCCCCTGACGGTGGAAGCTTGAGTGCTGAAGCCCGCAATGACGTGATAAGGGCCGTCAGACTGGGTCTTAATGTGGATTCGGGCCTCCATGACTTTCTTTCCGAAGACCCTGAGATCTCTAAACTGGCAAAGAGGTATGGGGTTACCATCAGGGATATCCGTAAACCTCCGCCCAGAAAAGGGCTTCACTTCTTCAGCGGTAAGATCAGGGAGGTAACCTCCCTGAAAGTGGCGGTTCTGGGAACAGACTCGGCCGTAGGGAAGAGGACCACGGCATGGGTCCTCTCGGAGGCTCTCCAAGCGAGCGGTTATACGGTGGAGCTTATAGGAACAGGACAGACCGCCTGGATGCAAGGTGTCAAGTATGGGATTATCCTGGATTCATTGATCAATGATTTTGTCTCGGGAGAGATCGAGCATGCCATTTGGGCTGCGTGGAAGGAGATGCAGCCGGACGTGATTCTCATCGAGGGCCAGGGGAGCCTGATGAACCCCGCGTACCCTGGGGGATTCGAGATCCTGGCGGCAGGCAGGCCGGATATAGTGATTCTCCAACATGCCCCGGCCAGAAAGGCATACGACGGTTTCCCTGACACACCCATCCATCCCCTTGACCAACAGATTCAGGCCATCGAGCTTATCTCCCAAAAGCCGGTGGTCGCTATAACCATTAACCACGAGGGACTTCAATGGGACGATGTCCCTAGGGCTTGTGCCGAAATAACCATAGCCACGAATCGTCCCGCCTATGATGTCCTTCTAGATGGAGCGGGAAACCTGGTAGGTGCCCTGAGACTGCGCTCGTAGATGATGAGAATAAGAGGGGCTAATGATAACGCGTACCAAAGACGCTGACAATAATGAAGCCAACCACCCCATGAATATCCTCGGGGTCATTGAGAGGCTTGAGGTGGGGCCGCCCGTTTTGGAAAAAGGACGGATCATTACGCCCTACACGATTCTTCAAAACGGGGAGGCGGACACCACAGAACTCCTATACCGGTTCGAGGAGAATCTGTTTGTGCGGGATGATCGTGATTCCATGAATCTTGCCAGTATGATCTCCGCCCAGGTGGCATTGAACTATGGGTTGTTTTGCCATGAGGTGGTTTTTAAGGGGGTCTTCGACGCTATTGACCGCCGTTTTTTGACAGAGATGATGCAGAATACGGCCCGTGAGATATTCGTGAAAAGATTTCTCCAAGAAAACGCCTTTCTGCGAAAAGAGGTTAAGGCGATAGAGCCTGTCAAACGTCAAAACTACTGCCGGGCAGAAGTGATATTCCACAATGAGGAAGAGAGAACGTCCCAGGACAGGCGGGAAAGGCTCGCTGTGGGGTGGAAGACGGATCCGAGTCGCTATGCCGTGCTCTCCAGCGGGGGCAAGGACAGCCTCCTCAGTTTCGCCCTCCTGAGGGAACTGGGGTGTGAGGTCCACCCCATCTTTGTCAATGAGTCGGGGCGACATTGGTTCACCGCCCTGAATGCTTACCGTTACTTTACAGAAAATATCCCCCATACCACCCGGGCATGGACCAACTCCGACAGGGTCTTTGCATGGATGCTTCGACACCTGCCATTTATTCGAAAGGATTTTGCAGGTATCCGGTCCGACGAATATCCTATAAGACTGTGGACGGTTGCCGTTTTCCTTTTCGGGGTTCTGCCGCTCTTAAAAAAAGGGGGCATCGGCCGCCTGGTCATAGGAGATGAGTTCGATACCACGCGAAGGTTATCTTTTAAAGGCATTACCCACTATGACGGTCTTTATGATCAAAGCCGCTACTTTGACAACGCCTTGACCCGCTATTTTTGTCGCAAGAAATGGGGAATCAGCCAGTTTTCCATCCTAAGGCCTTTCTCCGAATTGCTGATCGAAAAGATCTTGGTGGAACGTTACCCTCATCTGCAATACCTCCAGTCCTCCTGCCATGCCACGCACGTGGAGGATGACCGGGTGAGTCCATGCGGGCGCTGTGAAAAATGCCGTCGCATCGTGGGGATGTTGATGGCCGTGGACGGAGATCCCGCCCGGTGTGGTTATACCCGCCGGCAAGTCGATCAATGCTTGAAAGCTTTGGCCCATAAAGGAATCCATCAGGAAAGAGGGGCTGTGGAACACCTGGGTTACCTTTTGAAGGAGAAGGGCGTTGTTGAAGATACGTCCCTTGGGGCCGTAAAGGCCCGGGAAAGACCTTCTATCATGAAATTGCGTTTTGACCAGGAAAGGTCGCCCTTGGATGCCATTCCTGTAATACTCCGTGAGCCCTTATACACCATCGCCCTTTCCCATGCACGGGGAGCAACGCAAAGGAGGGGTCGAACATGGATCGACTTCGATCTCATGAGTGCCCCCGCCTTAAAAAGGCCTTATCCCTTTGAGCACCCAATGGATACCTCGTCCGGGGATGACCAGGAGGCCAGGCAGACGAATGAGAAGGTGCATGACTTTTTGTTGGGTGAATTGACCTGGCCGGAGGCCCAGAGACGCTTCAGGGAGGTGGATGTAGCCCTCTTGCCCGTGGGCGCCATTGAGCAGCACGGCCCTCACCTCCCTCTGGATACAGACGCCTTTGATGCGGCGTTTCTTGCCAGGCGTGTTGCTGAATCCTGCACTAAACCCAGGCCCTTTGTGCTGCCTCTCATATCCTATGGGGTTTCCTATCACCACGAAGACTTCAGCGGGACCATGAGTATCAGCCCTCAAACCCTGTCTCAGATTGTCTACGACATCGGCATGAGCGCGGTGCGCCATGGAATTACCAAGTTGGTGATCATCAACGGACATGGAGGGAATGGTCCCGCCCTGCATTTCGCCGCCCAAATGCTCAACCGGGATGCCCATATCTTCACGTGTGTGGACACGGGAGAAACCAGCGATCCGGACATTAATGCCATAGCTGAAACACCCAACGATGTCCATGCCGGTGAGATTGAGACGAGCACCAGCTTGGCTTCCCGGCCGCACCTGGTGAGGGCCGACAAGGCCAGAAAATTCATCCCGCGTTTTTCCAGCCGATACCTCGATTTCTCATCAAAAAGGGGCGTAGGGTGGTACGCTCATACCTCCAAAATTTCTCCCTCCGGTGTCCTTGGTGACCCCACCAAAGGAAACCGGGAGAAAGGAAGACAGATGTGGGAGGTGATGATCAAACACCTGGTGGCATTTGTTGAGGATCTCAAGGGCATGAGCCTTGATGAGATCTATCAAAAACGGTATTAGTATCATGAGAATCTCCGGCATAGAAACCTGGCCGGTGGCATTACGGCTGGCTGAACCTTACCGCATCGCTTATGAAACCATAGAGAAAACCACAAATCTCTTTCTTCGGCTGGAAACCAACGGGTCTGTGGCGGGTTATGGATGTGCGGCACCGGACCTGCAAGTGACCGGAGAGACCGCGGAGGGGGCCCTAAATGCTATCGACCAAGTGGCGGTATCTGTCCTCAAGGGAGCGGATCCGCTTCGCCCGGCCATGCTGCTTGAAAGGCTCAAACCGTCCCTGAAGAATCATCCTTCAGCCCTGGCGGCGGTGGACATGGCCCTTTTCGACATCATGGGAAAGGTAAGCAACTTGCCTCTGTGGCGGCTCCTGGGCGGGTTCAGGGACCGAATGAAGACGAGTGTCACCATTGGCATAGTCTCAGAGGAAGATACCGTCTTTCAAGCCCGGGAAAGGGTGTCCCAGGGATTTAAGTGCCTGAAACTGAAAGGCGGTATTGATGTAAACTCAGACATTATGAGGGTCCTGAAGGTCAGAGAGGCGGTGGGAGAGAAAATCGAGTTGCGCTTTGACGCGAACCAGGGTTTTTCCGTTCAAGAGACGATACGTTTTGTCCAGGAAACCCGAAAGGCCCGGCTGGAACTCATTGAGCAACCCACCCCCAAAGGGCAGCTTGATATGTTAGGGAGGGTGACAAGCGGGGTCCCTATCCCTGTCATGGCTGATGAAAGTCTGATGACCCTCAGGGATGCCTTCCGTATTGCCCGGAGGGATCTGGCTGATATGGTGAATGTGAAAATAATGAAGGTGGGGGGAGTCTCCGAGGCCCTGCAGATCAACGGGGTGGCTCGATCCGCGGGTTTGGAGGTCATGGTCGGCTGCATGGACGAAGCGGCCTTGGCCATTTCCGCCGGCCTTCACTTTGCTTTGGCCCGTCCCAACGTGGTTTACGCCGATCTGGACGGCCACCTGGGCCTCCTTGACGATCCTTCAGAGGGGTCTGTCATCCTTCGGAACGGCATCCTGTTCCCCACCAACCGGCCCGGGCTGGGGATTGATATGAGGACCATAACATGAAAAAAGCCGTGACAGGCCGGTCGCTGAAATCTTTTATGAGGACTGCGGGACAGGTGTTATGGAATTTATTGCTCATGGCATTGGGCAGTTTTCTTTGTGCCCTGGCAGTCAATGGTATACTCATCCCGCAACAGTTCTTCGGTGCGGGGTTTACAGGCCTTTCCCTGGTGATCCACTACCTTGTTCCCTCTTGGCCCGTGGCTGGTGTCTACTTGGTCCTGAATGTGCCCCTTTTTGCTTTGGGCTGGATGTACGTGGGCCGGCGTTTCTTTCTGTATAGCATCGCGGGCATGTTGATCTTCACCGGGGCATTGGCATGGACCCATGTCTCTTTTCCCGTGGAGGATAAGATCTTAAGTGCCCTTCTTGCCGGCATTGTTATGGGGGCCGGATCCGGGGTTATCCTCCGCTCTCTGGGGTCCGGAGGAGGGTTGGATATCCTGTCCGTGATTTTTGTGAAGCGCTTTTCCGTCAGGTTGGGAACCACCATATTGGCATTTAACAGCCTCATCCTCACCGCAGGGGCCGCCCTGTTTTCCCTGGAGGGGGCTGTTTATACCTTGATTTACCTTTATGTCAATACACGCATGCTCAATGTGGTGGTGACAGGACTCAGCCAAAGAAAGGCCGTATTTATCATATCCCCTGAATGGGAGAGGATCTCCCACGAGATCATGGAGCGGATACAGCGGGGGGTGACCATTTTAAAGGGACGCGGCGGTTACACGAACCGGGATATACAGATCCTTTACACGGTCATTGCCTTTCAGGAGTTGCCGAGGCTCAAGGATTTGGCCCGGGAAATCGACCCGGATGTGTTTGTCGTGGTCTCTGACACCCTTGAGGTGATGGGCACCCGAATAGGCAACCAACCCCACTGGTAAACCGGGATTAAAAAAAGAGCAATTCAAAATTACCCAAATCCGGTATTACCGGAAATGGGTAAAAAAGGCATCCCTTTAGGATCCTTCCACGCCCAAGGTTTCCCGAACCTTGCGGATCAGGTCTTCAGGGGTGAAAGGTTTTTCAATGAAGCCCAGGGTTGATTCCAGACAGTCTTGACGGGTTTTCCCCTGCCCAGGATACCCGGACATATAGAGAACCTTGGTCTCCGGTCGCTGTGAACGGAGGCGCTTTACCAGTTCGTTCCCACCCATCCTGGGCATCACCACATCAGTGAGGAGGAGATCAATGGGCCCTGGATGTTTTTCACACACACCCAAGGCCTCCTCGCCGTCTTGTGCCTCCAGAACAGTGTATCCCTGTCGTTGAAGGATCTCCTTGCTCAGTTTCAAGAGCGCCTTATCATCTTCCACGATCAAAACGGTTTCAGAACCCCTGTATTTCTTTCCATGAGAGGTTTTTACTCCCTCCGCCCGGGAACTCTCCTCTGTTACCCTGGGCAGGTACACCTTGATGGCGGTTCCTTTTCCAGCCTCACTGTAAACCCATATGAGGCCCTTGTTTTGCTTGACAATCCCGTACACGGTGGATAGCCCCATGCCGGTTCCTTTGCCGACCTCTTTGGTGGTGAAAAAGGGGTCAAAGATCCGGGAACGGGTCCTTTCGTCCATCCCGACTCCGGTATCAGTCACGGAAATCATCACATAGGGGCCCGGTTCTCCCTCGGCCCCGTGCAATCGAAAATAATTCTCATCCAGGTCCTTCTGGGCCGTTTCAATGGTGAGGGTCCCGCCCTCGGGCATGGCGTCCCGGGCGTTGACCACAAGATTCATGATGACCTGGTCGACCTGGGTCGGGTCTATCTTCACAAAAGACTGATTGGTACTGAGAGATGTCTTCATTCCAATATGCTCTTCCACCAGACGACCGATCATCCTTTTTAGGGAGGATATTCTCTTGTTCAGATTCAATACTTGGGGATGAATCATCTGTTTTCGGCTGAAGGCCAGGAGTTGACGGGTCAGGGAAGCGGCACGGTCACCTGCTTGCTTGATCTGTTCAACAGCCTCGTGCCGGAAATCATGTTTGTCCATGTCCAGCAATAAAAGCTCGGCATTTCCTATGATGGTTGTGAGGAGGTTGTTGAAATCATGGGCTACACCTCCCGCCAGGGTGCCGATGGCCTCCATTTTTTGCGCCTGCCTCAGCTGTGTTTCAAGCCTTTGCCTTTCTTGTTCATCCCGCTTTCGCTCATCCACCTCCTTTTTCAGGGATTCCAGGGCGTTTTCCAGTTCCTCTTTATGGGAGAGGAGCTCTTGGGTCTTTCTATGGATCTCGTCTTCAAGATTAGCGGCATAATTCTTCTCAAGCTCTCGACCCTTCTTTAATCCTACAATCATGCTGTTGAATGATGATGCAAGCGAACTGATTTCATCTTTTCCCCTGACAGGAATGGAAGCCGCCAGGTCACCGGCTTGGACCTTTTTTGCTCCCTTTTCCAATTCTTTTAAAGGGATGACGACTAATCTGTAGAAGAGCATGGCTCCTGCGGCCAGGGAAAGCACTACAAATACCAGGGCGATGACAATAAAACTGACTTTAATTTTTCCTATTGTGGTGGCGAGGTGTTGTCGCATCTCGGTGATGGAACTTGAGATGAATGACTTGGGCACCACCGCGTTGAGTTGCCAGCCCGTTGATTTCATGGTGTGTGAGGCAACCAGATACTCCTGGCCCCCTATTTGCAAAGGAAAGACACCGAAGGGCCTTTCAAAAAGCCTGGCGCTGAGTTGACGCACTTCTTCGATGGGGGAATCCTGTAATGTGTATTCGAATATTTGAGAAGAATCCTTGAGGTGCTTTGTCTCCCTCTTGATGCCGAAAACTCCCAATTTTCTGGAAGGGAATGCGATGATTCGGCCTTGCCGGTCTAAAAGGAAGATAAACATGCCCGGGATCTTGTGGGGCGAGGGGATCTCCGAAATAATTTGCTCGAGAATAGTATCTAAGGTTACATCCACCCCTGCTGCACCAATGAATTCGCCGGATAAAAGATATGCAGGCTTGGCCGCGGTGATCATCAATCCCCTGCCCAGGATATCTTTGTAGACATTTGACCACATGATTCGTTTGTGGGGGTTGTTCTTTGGCGCCGCCTTCCGGTACCAGTTTGCATTCCGAATATCAAACCCTTCCGGGATCTTATCAACACTGTGAACATTCGGATAATATCGGGCAATGCAGCTCTGGGTGACAAAATAGGCTGCGATGGTTTCTCGGCTGAATTTCTGGACCCCGGCAAGCCATGGGTCTAGATGGGATAACGCGTTTATTTCTCCATGAATATAGGGGGTGATTTCCCGCCCTCCCCAATAAAGGACCATGGTTTTTGCGCTTGAGGCATTGGAAAAGATGCCGTTTTTATCGCTCCGGGTGAACAGCTCTGCCAGCCTCTGACGGTTTTCTTTCAGTAAAGAGGGCTTCTCATAAATCCATGTGGCCCTGTCTGCAATGATTTCAGCGCTGGTGGATATGTTCTGAAAGACAGCGTCACATTTTAATGCCTGGTCATGAATACTCCGGGCAAGGAGGCCATAGTAGCTTTCTATCATGGTACGTTCGGTATTCTTTGCGGTCTCTTCACCGAACTTGGAAACGATCGTTATCCCGATATAGGCAAAACACCCCAGGGACAAGATGAGAATTGTCGCAAATAAAAGCCAGAA
>CAZNLL010000024.1:0-36509 GCA_964573885.1 uncultured Desulfobacteraceae bacterium
TGGGAATACCCGATTTGCCCAAAATATCCTTCGCTTGATATTCATGTAATTTCATGTTATTATCGCTCCAATATAAACCAGAAGATGAAGTATGCCCGTGAGAGATTTCTTCTCCCGTGACAGAAAGGCCGGCATCGTATTTATTACCCTTTCCCCGGGTTGTCAAGGGATATGATCGGGGGTTGACAATGGTGCGAGAGATCGGCATATGGGAACTGAAGGTTGTCATAGGGGGGAACAAGGGTTACAATCAAATCCAGGGAAAGCGGGAGAGATCTTATCACCTTTAAAAGAAGGAGTGGTGATGTTTCTGGATGGTGCTTCTCCTCTCAACCGACGGCTTTACGAAGGCGATCAGTTTAGCTTCGCCTGCCACTCGGGGCTGGCCTGCTACAACACCTGTTGTCGGAACAAGCACCTTCCACTTACACCCTACGACGTGATGCGCCTCAAGAATGCCCTGGGCCTTCATTCTGATGACTTCCTTGCCCGATACACGCTTTACACCACAGACCCCCGCTCCGGATTCCCGGTGCTTTCTCTAAAGATGGGAGATGACAGCGATAAGGTGTGTCCCTTTGTCGGCCCTGAGGGTTGCCGGGTTTACGACGATCGACCCATGGCTTGTCGCCTTTTCCCTCTAGGCAGGTCCGTGGGAAACAGGGGAGAAACAAAAAAAGGGGAGGTATGCTTTTATCTCCTGGAGACACCCTATTGCCTGGGGACAAAGGAGAAAAGGATTTGGACGGTGAAAGAATGGGTAAATGACCAGGGACTCAGACCTTATACCTCCATGAGCGATTCCATGGTTCACCTTTTGTTGCATCCCCGGAGAAAGGGAAACGACCGCCTTGATGACCTTCAGATCCAGAAGCTTTTTGTCGCCTGTTATAACGTGGATGTCTTTCGCGACTTCGTGTTTAAAACGGCCTTTTTTGAATTGTTTGGTGTAGCCGAGAACACCCGCGCGGCCATTCAAAGCGATGATCAGGCCCTTTTAAAATTGGGTTTGGCCTATCTCAAAAGGACGCTTTTTCCTAAGTCCTGAGAAAGGGCTTTGATGTCATTTCTTTTCTTTTAAAGCCCTTTTTAAGGCTTTTCTGAGAGCCAGGTAGGCTGCAAGCACCAGACAGAGACCGATGATAAAGACGGGATCATGTCCCTTGGCGATGCCATAGGCAATGGCAGCCGTTCCGGCCGCAAAACCGGCGATAATGAGTCCCTTTTCGTTGTTCAGTTTCATAGAAGGGTCCGCCTGGAAACAAAAAAAGAAGGTCCCACTTATGCCCTTGTACTTAAATAAGTGCTTCTTGGCCAGGAAAATGTGTGGTATGGAGGCAGTGCTCGGCCCGGTGTTTTGACCCTCGGGCCCTGAGGGAAGGCTTCTATGGCCAGGTTTTTCGTGATGGCTGGGATGTTGATAGGTCTTCCCCTGATAGGGATCCGTTTCAAAGGCCTCCCTGTGGGGCGATACCTGCAATTCCCTCCTGAAACACGGTATGTGATTCATGCTCCCTTTTCCTGGGCCGTCTTTTTGGGTTTGACCCTGTTTTTGCTTGTCCTGGTCATCCCCCTGGTTCGGCAGGCGCTGACAGCGAAAAGGCCTCAGGAAAAAAGGCCGTCTCCTGCTGGACGTATTCCCTGGTGGGGATGGGCCGGGGTTTTCACCGGCGCTGCAGCCTGGATTGTGGCATGGACCCGGTTTTCGTGGTGTGCCCCGTTTCAGGCGCACACCTTTATTCCCTTGTGGCTTTCCTATATCCTTGTTGTAAACGGCCTTATTTACAGAAAAACGGGGCGCTGCACCTTGGTCGTTCGGCCCCGTTTCTTTCTCCTCTTGTTTCCTTTAAGCGCGGCCTTCTGGTGGTTTTTTGAATATTTGAACAGGTTTGTCCAGAACTGGTATTACGTGGGGGTCCAATTTGGTCCGTGGGAGTACTTCTGGTACGCCACCCTTTCCTTTTCCACGGTGCTTCCGGCCTTTCAAACGACCCGGGATTGGGTCCTGACATTGCCATGGGTCGATGGCTTCAGGGACTTTCTATCATTCAAGTTTTTTCATCCGAAGGTGGCCTCAGGCCTCGTGCTGATCGCTTCAGGGGTGGGCTTGGCGACCATCGGGGCCTGGCCCAATTATCTCTTTCCCCTGCTTTGGGTCTCTCCCCTGCTCATTATCGTTGCACTGAATACCCTGGGGGGTCGATCCCACGTGTTATCGCCCATGGCTTCGGGGGACTGGCGGGGCGTTATCGCCTCGGCCTTTTCAGCCCTCTTTTGCGGCTTTTTTTGGGAGATGTGGAATTTTTACAGCCTGGCCAAATGGGAATACAGTGTCCCCTTTGTACACCGCTTTGAGTTTTTTGAAATGCCCGTCCTGGGATATGCGGGATACCTGCCTTTCGGCCTGGAGTGTGCGCTCATTGTGGCTTTGGTGGAGAAGAGGGGACAACCTTTTTGACGGAAGCCCTTGCATTATGATATGAATCAGTTTTCATCCATTCTGGATTGGAAACGCACTTATGCGCTCAATTGATTTATGGATGGGAATGAATTAAGAAAAGCACTTGGCAGACACATGTGAAAGGGGGTGGGCCGTGGAGGATCTTGCCAAACAGGAAGGGCTGGTCGATCGTTATGTGAAAGAAGAGAATAAGGAGGCCGCCGTCAAGCTGTTGTTTGACTTGATCACCACATATGCCGAGAAAAAGGATTTCCAAAAGGCGGAGCATCTTCGGGACAAACTCTATGAAGTCGATCCGCTGGCGCTTCCAGAAATCATCAAGGCGGGCGAGATCATTGAGGAACAAAAGGCCAGTGGTATTGATGAATCCCACCTGGAGCTTTGGTCCGATCTGTATCAAGCACTCACTTCCGAGGAGGGAAACGCCCTTTATTATGCCATGAAAGAGGCCTCTCTGCGGTCCGACGAGCCTGTTTTCAGGCAGGGAGAGCGCAATTCAAATCTCTATTTCATCAATGAGGGGGAACTCAAACAGGTCTATAGCCAGGAGGGCAGGGAGGTCCTATTGCGGACCTTCGGTAAGGGGCATATCGCGGGGGACGACTCCTTTTTTTCCAATGAACTCTGTACCACATCTCTGATAACCCTCACGCCGGTGAAGTTGAATTATCTGGAAAAAAGGGTGTTAGGGGATTGGAAGGAGGCTTTCCCGGGACTGGAATCCCATCTGTCAGGGTATTGCCGTAAGTTCGATAAGGTTCACGACCTGCTCAAGCAGAAGGACTTGGACCGGAGGACCCAAGAACGCATCCATGTTTCTGGAAAGGCCGTGATCCGGATTATGGATAAATCCGGTGCACTGGTGGGGAAACCCTTTAAGGGCCAGCTTTCGGATATATCTGTGGGGGGGCTGGCCTTTTTCATCAAGATCTCAAAAAAGGAAACGGCCAGCCTTCTCCTCGGCCGCAGATTGAGTATCACCTTTCCCCTGCCCGGGCCGCAGGGGAAAGCGGAAATCACCCAGGCAGGAACAGTGGTGGGCGTTCGGTTTCACACCTTCGACGATTACTCCATCCATGTTCGTTTTCACGAGCCCTTGAGTAAAGACCGGTTTTATTCCGCCCCTTGACCTTTATAGTGTTCCATGACCTCCCTGATCTGCCGTGAGGGGCCGGCCATGTTTTCGGTGGAATGAACACAGGTAGGGGAGGAGATGATTCCCAGGTCTGAGAGGGCCCTTTTCACAATCGCTACGGGCTTGTCTCGGTAGATGTTTCTGAGGTTACGAAGGTAACGGCCCCCTTCCCAAAGTTGCCTCAGGTGATCGGGATACTCCTGTTGACCATCCTTTAGTTGAAGGGAAGACAGGGTCACTTTTTGCCACGTCTTTGGGGCAAGGTTGGCGCCCAGGGAAACTGCGCCGCTCATGCTGGGGTGGTCCAGAAACTGGTCTTCATCTCCGTCATAGATTCTGAAATGGGGACGACGCCGGCATGCCCTGTGGTAATTGTGGACCCGGTCGAGTGAGCCGTGAAAGATCAAGCCCACCAGAGAACTGAGGGCGGCCACCTCCTTTAAAACAGCCGTCCGGATATTACTCCTCTTCAGGGGCCTGGCCACCTCCTTGACCAGCTCAGGATCATTATGAAGGATCAGGGGTTCGCTCGTCTGGGAACAGATGTCCTTGTAATGGTCCGGGAGACCCCTGTTGCTGTGGTAATAAAGGGGGGTATCCACCCAGAAGACATCCCCTGCATAACCGTCTGTTTTTAAAGCGCCCCTGAGGGCGAAAACAGCTTTCCTGGTTTCCTCCTCACTGTCCTGGGTGATCCACACGAAGATGGGGATCCTGGACTGGATGACGTCACAAGCCTCTTCAAGGAGCGCCAGGCGCTGCGCCAGGGTCAAGGACCTTCCTTCCCCGCCTCGGGGGCCGGCCAGGAAAACGGCCTGGACCGATGAGGCGACGTGACCCAGAAGTTTCTGAAGTCCGCTCCTGTCAATGGCTCTGTCCTGGGTAAGGGGCGTGATCAGGTCAGCGACCAGCCCCTGGGGTGCGACCAATTCCTGCATTGATCCTGAACTCCTGTCTCCCCAAGAGATCGTGAAGGTGAACGATTCCCTTGACCTTCTTGTCCCCGTCTACAATGGCCAGATGGGTGATGGCATATAGTTCCATGAGACCCAAGGCTTCAGCAGCGGTCTGATCTTCCGCCACGGTCTTTGGCACGGGGGACATGATTTGTTCCACTTTCAGGGTGTAGATGTCCTTTTTCTTTAAAAGGGCCCTCCGCAGATCCCCGTCACAGACTATGCCGGTGAGGGTCCGGTCCTTTTCAGTCACCAGGGTGGCTCCAATGCCCTTGGCATTTATCTCTTCCAGTGCACGCTGGATGGGCGAACCCATGGGAACCATAGGGATGTGATCGTCTGTGAGCATGACCTCCTTTATTTTAACGGCCAGGCGTTCGCCGAGACCGCCTCCGGGGTGAAACCGCCTGAAGTCGTCTTGACTAAATCGGCGACGACTGATGAGGGCTACGGCAAGGGCGTCACCCATGGCGAGGGCCGCGGTGGTACTCGCAGTAGGGGCCAGGCCCATAGGACAGGCCTCCCTTTCCACGCCCACGTCAATGGCTACGTCACAGGTTTTGGCCATAGGGGAATCCAAGGCCCCGGTAAAGGTAATGACCTTGGCCCCCATATTCCTGAGAATAGGCAATATCTTGTTGATCTCTTCAGTGCGACCGGAATTGGAAATGGCCAGGACGATATCATCACCCGTGACCATGCCGAGGTCTCCGTGGATGGCTTCCGCTGGATGGAGGAACAATGCGGGGGTCCCGGTGCTGTTCAGGGTCGCCACGATTTTTCTTGCGATGAGTCCTGATTTGCCCATGCCGGTGAGGATCACTCTTCCCTTAGCATTCAGAATCAAATCCACGGCCTTCTGAAAGGCAGGGCCAATTCTTTCTACAAGGCCCAGAATGCCCTGGGCTTCTATTTTCAGGACTTGTCTGGCTTGCTCAATGACCATAAAAACATATTACCCTTTTCTTGAGATCATTACTAATTATTTTGGTGACATTCCCCTCACCGGCCAAGGGTGTCTGCTCCAGAATTCCTGGTTTTCGCGGCTTCCGGGTTTCCTGATCTGAAGAAGGCGGTGGCGCCTTAAGGGGAACGGAAAGCTTTTAGCACTTTTTATATTTTATCTCAACCGGTTGCTCTGTATCCATTTTTGGATTAATCACTGACCCCAAAAACATTCTTCATGCCCACTGGGGGCCACGCACGGGACCCTTTTCCCTTGTCGGCCCAATCATTGCATTTTCCGGGCACATGGGATATATAATAAAAAGACAAGCAATCTTAAAAAAGGAGAAAGTAAAAGCCTTGGGCAAAGAACGAGAAAAGAGCGCCTCAGAAGAAGCAGAAGGCGAAAACCGAGACAGGGAAGCCCGCCAGCAGGGGGCTACAAAGGACGGTCAGTCTGGATCGAAAGAGCAAGATCTTTCAAAGGGGGACGCCCTTATTGTGGTGGACGCCCAGAATGACTTTTTTCCGGGGGGCTCCCTTGAGGTACCGGGTGCCCGGGAAGTCATCCCTGTCTTAAACCACTATCTTCGGTCTTTTCACGCCTTATCCCTGCCCATATATGCCACCCGTGACTGGCATCCTGCTCATCATTGTTCTTTTAAAGAACAGGGAGGACCCTGGCCGGTACACTGTGTTGCAGGCACCAGGGGTGCAGAGTTCCATCCTGAGATTCACCTGCCACCGTCAGTTGTGGTTATATCCACCGCCACCACCGAAGAAAAAGAGGCCTATTCTGGTTTTGAAGGAACGGATCTCCACGACCGGCTGCAGGCAGCAGGGGTTCGCCGGCTTTTCATCGGAGGTCTGGCCACGGAATACTGTGTGTTCAATACGGTACGAGACGGGTGTATCTTGGGCTATGAGGTCCGGGTGATCAAGGATGCTATCAGGGCGGTGAACGTGAAGCCCGGGGATGGTCGAAAAACGTTGGAAGAAATGATCCGACTGGGCGCAGAAATGATTTAGAAGGAGGGCGTCTTTTCAAGGGAATAAATAAGTCAAGCTTTTCAAGGATTTCGGTTCGGGTGCGCTCGGAGCGCTGGAAGGGAACTCCGTTAAAGTCGGAGGCGGGCCCGCCGCTGTAACCCCTCCTTTTTTTCTTTGAGGAAAAGGAACCCGCCTGGCCTGAGTGGGTCACTGTCCCTGTATGAGGATGGGAAGGCCGCCAGGAGGGAGGGGGGAGCCAGAATACCGGCCTGAACCCGGGACAGCCCGTCGAGGAGCAGGCTATTCCTGAAGGTCTGGAGGATAAAAAGGGCGTCCCGGATCGAAAAGCCGATCTGGGTTTTTTTGTGTCCCCAATAGGGATTGGGAAGTGAGAAAGAGATTGTTCATAAGCATAGCCGTGGGGATTAGTCTCCTTTTGAGCGTTTTTCCCTCCATGGGGGCCTCTTTCCAGGATGGCCTGGGGCGAGAGGTGATCTTGGAATCCCCTCCTCGCAGAATTATACCTCTGGCCCCAAGCCTCACGGAAATACTCTATTATCTGGGGCTTGGAGACCGGGTGGTGGGGGTGACCCGGTTCAGCTATTTCCCCCCCGAAGCCGCAGAAAAGCCCAAGATAGGTAGCTACGTTAATTTAAACACGGAAAAGATCATCACTCTCAACCCGGATCTGGCCATAGGAACAGTAGACGGGAACCGGCAGGGCGTTGTGGAACTCCTTGAACAGGCCGGTATACCCGTCTATATTGTAAACCCCCGTAAGGTCCGGGATGTGATAGACACCGTCTTTGACATTGGTGCCCTCTGTGGGGTGAAGGAGAGGGCACATCAACTGTCTTCCCATTTGAACGGCAGGTTACAAGCCGTTTCTGAACAGACCGGGCATGTAAAAAGGCCTCTGGTCTTTCTTCAGATTAATGTCAAGCCCATTATCACCGTAAACAGGGATACCTTACACCATGATCTGATTCGGCTTGCAGGGGGAAAAAACCTGGCTGCGGATGAACCTGTGGCTTATCCAAGGATCAGTCTGGAGGAGGTCATCAGGAGAAAGCCCCAGGTCATTCTGATTTCATCAATGGAACGGGGAGGGGAGTTTGCGCGGGTGAGAAAACAGTGGCTCAGGTGGTCTTCCCTGCCTGCAGTCAAGAACGGTCGTGTGCATCTCATTAATTCCGATCTTATTGACCGGGCCTCCCCGCGTATTGTAACCGGGCTTGAGGCCATGGCCAAGGCCCTCCACCCGAATATCTCGTGGCCCGGTGAAAGACCCCTGGAAGGGGACGGTGATACCGGGGCACTCATGGTGAAAAGGCATTCAGGTGCAGAGTAGATGATCCAGTCCATCTTTATCAGTCCCCTGCGGCCCATGAGGGTCATCCGTATTTCCCTGGCTCTCGTCTTGCTGGTCTTTTTAACCTTTCTCTTTTCCCTACTCCTTGGAACGGCGGAGATCAGCCTGGGCAACCTCTGGGGACTTGTCACCGGAAGCGGGCATGTGGAAGAGACAGTAAAGATGATCGTCCTGAAAATCCGCCTGCCGAGGATCATCCTGGCGGGCCTCGTTGGGTTCTCTCTATCTCTGGCAGGGCTTGTCTTTCAAGGACTTCTGCGTAATCCCTTGGCCGACCCTTTTGTGCTGGGCATTTCCAGCGGGGCCGCCTTCGGCGCCGTCATTGGCATCGTCCTCGGCCTTGGTTTTCGTTTCGGTGTCCCTGCCACGGCCTTTGCCGGTGCCCTTGTAGCCATATACTTGGTGATGACCGTGGGCAGGAGGGATATGGGTTTGGAATCGTCAACCATCCTCCTGGCCGGCGTGATCATTAATGCCTTTTTTACGGCCATTATTATGTTTTTTATCGCAACGGCCGCAGACAATCGTCTGCATACCATGCTCTTCTGGCTTTATGGTGATCTTTCCCAGAGCCGTTTCAGTGAATCCGCGGTAATCGCCCCTGTCCTCCTTGTCGCCTCCATCACCCTTTATGGGTTCTCCAGGCACCTGAACCTGATCACGGCGGGCGAGGAAACGGCACTTCAACTGGGTGTGGACGTGGAGAAGGCCAAACTGATCTGCTTCTTGGCGGTCTCTCTCATCATCGGCCTGGTGGTGGCCTTTTCAGGTCTCATCGGATTTGTAGGGCTTATTGTACCTCATCTTGGCAGAATGATTTATGGTTCCGATCACCGCCTTCTCATGCCGGTTTCTGCCCTGGGCGGGGCCGCATTCCTGATCGCAGCCGATACCCTTGCCAGGACGGTTATTTCACCAAGTGAGCTGCCCGTAGGGGTGATTACGGCCTTTCTGGGTGCGCCCTTTTTTGTATACCTGCTCAAGACACGGGGAAGCCAATGGGGAGGTTCTTAAGAACGCAGGGTATGGGTTATAGGTTCGGACAGGAGATTTGGGCCCTCAGGGAGATTGACCTTGAGATCCGGCCCGGGGAGTTTCTCGGGGTGTTGGGGCCGAACGGCTCGGGAAAAAGCACCCTCCTCAAGATCCTGGATGGGATCTTGGTCCCTCAGGAGGGAGAGGTCCGGCTTAATAACAGGCCCTTGACCACCTACCACAGGGCGGATCTGGCAAAGGAGGTGGCCATGGTGGCTCAGGAGACCCATTTTCGTTTTTCCTTTTCCGCCCTGGAAGTGGTGCTCATGGGCCGATTTCCTCATTTGGGCCGTTTCCAGTTTGAAGGCCAGCATGACCTTTCAGTGGCCTACAAGGCCCTCGAGGACACCCATTGTCTGCACCTGGCGCAACGACCTATCCATAAGCTCTCAGGGGGTGAAAAGCAGCGTGTCCTCCTGGCCAGGGCCCTTGCCCAGGAACCGAGGGTTATCCTCCTGGATGAGCCTACTTCATTTCTGGATCTCAAATACAAAAAAGAGATCTTCGACCTGATTGTCGTCTTGACTCACCATAAGGGCCTTAGCGTATTGGTGGTATCCCACGACATTGACTTGGCCGCCCAGTATTGCGACCGCGTGGTTATGCTGAGAGAGGGGCGCATCTATGCGCAGGGCTTGCCGGAAGATGTGGTCACCGTCCAGAACATCGACGCGGTCTACAGCTGCCCCGTCATCGTGGACCGGAATCCGGCTACCGGGGCCCCCCGGGTCAATCTGCTTAGGGCGGGGCCGCCAAACTAGCCCTGGACGAGCGGATCAAGAGGCCTCTGTTAAGAGCCGTTTCCTGAAGCCCAGAGAGAGAATGAGACACAGGAAGACGATGAAAAGGCAGATTGAGAAGGCCTCCCTGTAGGCAGCAGGCGAATAAACATCCCCCCCGGGGCTTACCCGGTCCAGGACGGCCCCGGTGAGAACCTGTATGACAGCTACCCCGAAAAAAGGTGCCGGGTTGAGGAGGCCTGATGTGGCTCCCAAGACAGGGGCCGGGGTGCTCTCTCTGACCAGTCCCCACAGGGCGGTGGCAAAGCCGCCGGCACTCCCCCCCATGAGGACCAACAAGGGAATCATGCCCCCCAGGCCGAGTATATGTCCCCCTGAGACGTATCCCGCCCATATCCCCGCCTGGAGGGCAATGATGACCACAAGGATGTGGGCCTTGTTTTTAAAAACCCGGTCTGCAAGCCATCCAGAAAAGGGAGCTCCAACAAGAAAACCCAAAGGAATCAACATATTAAGCCTGCTTGCCTCCATTTGGGTCACCTCCAGGACGGACATGAGATAGGGCGTAGCCCAGAGTCCCTGAAAGGTGAGAAAGGTGCCGAAGAACCCAAAAAAAAGGGTGGCAAGGACCCAAAACCGGATTGATGCCAAGACCCGCCATGCCGATTCCCCCTGGGATGACTCATGCCTGTCTTGACCAGGCGCTCCCTTTGACGGGATATCCTGAGGCCTTTCTTCGTAATCCCTGGTCACGAGGAAAGCGGCTGCGGCAAGACCCAGAGTGACTGCGGCAATGATGAGAAAGCTGGACCTCCAGCCCCAGGTGCTGGCCATCCAGGCCAGGGGCGTGGTAGCCACGATGGCTCCCAGGTTTCCCGCGGCCAGAAGGAGGCCGGTCATAGTGGCGAATTCCCTTTCCCGAAACCACTGGGAAAAGGCCTTTAAGGCCGGAACATACACCCCACCCACGCCAAAGCCTATGACGGCGCGACCTACAGACGCCCAGAAGATGTTGGGGGCGAATCCGAAGATGACGCATCCAAGGGCCGCAGCAAGGGACCAGAGGCCCACCACCCGGCGGGGGCCGAGGAGGTCTGAAAGATGACCTACCAGAGGCTGTTCAAGGGCGTATACATAAAAATACATGGACGCCATAATTCCCAGGGCGGTGGCATTGGTGTGAAATTCGGCCAAGAGATCGGGCGCAATGACGGAAGTGGATACTCGATGGAAATACACGAAGAAATAGATAGAAGAAATGACGGCAAAAACCATCCACCGGTGGGATTCAAGGGAAGGACGCTTCGCGTCAGAGATCATAGCAGTTTCCCCATTGGGGTTTTGGGGCGTGGCCCCGAAAAGGTGGCCTTGAACGACTGGACTTTTCTATGGCCTCCCGTTAAATATAGTGATTACCCAAGACAAATCAAGGATTGAGAGGGTGTTCCCGGACACCCCTCAGGCCAAAAAGGCCCTGGACCTCAAAGGGATTCGGTTGTTTCTGTGGTTCGCCAGGTTTCCTTTGGTCCTGTCCCGGGAGACGAAAAACGGGTTTCATATTGTGAGGCTTTTGGACCTGCGTCTTTTTACTGTTGAAGGAATGTTCCCTTTTGTTTATGAAGTTGTGTTGGATGACCGGGGAAATGTTCAGGCCGAGAAATGGGGGTGAGGCATGTCATGTAAATCAAAAGCAGGTGTTTCGGTCTTCCTGGTTTGGCTGAAACCGTCAATAATCAAGAGAAAAGGAGGTTCTTTTTATGTGGCATCCTGAAAAGTGCGATTTGTGTGGTGATTGTCTGGTTCGTTGCCTCTATGTGGATTACGAAAAGGATCAGGCCGTGGAACAGATAAAGGCGCTCATGGAGGACGAATCCGCCGAAATACTGAGACAATGTATAACCTGCTGCGCCTGCAATGAATACTGCCCCACAGGGGCCAACCCCTTTGATCTTATCAACCCTTTGCAGGAAAAGTACCAGTCCCTGCCTATATCCGGTAAGATGCGGAAGTTCATGGATGCAGGCGCCACCGTACCTTCCGACCTCATAAAGGGGGACGATTCTAAACCCGCTCTCTCCCTGTGTGTAATGGAGCCATTTATGCCCAAGAACGCCATAGGAGGTCAGATGTTCGAGGGCATGACAACGGCAAAGGGGGGGGAATACTTCTGCTATCTGGGGTATGTGCATATCGGTCTGGAAAGTCCCCTCAAGGAAAACGCCCAGCGATTTATTGACTCCCTTGCAAGCCTCGGCGCAAAAGAAGTCGTCCTCCTCCACGCGGATTGCCATGCTATGATGTCCAAGATGGATGAGTATGGAATCCAAGTGCCCTTTAAGGCAACCCATATTATCGAGTATATGAGAGACTATATCAAGGCCTACCCGGACAAGGTCAGTCCCCTTAACCGAAAAGTCGCCTACCAGAGGCCCTGTGCCTCGCGCTATTCCAGTGAGGTTGAGCCCGCGCTGGATGAGCTCTTTGAACTCATTGGTGTGGAACGGGCGGCCAGAAAATACGATCGGGAAATGGCTCAATGCTGTGGGAGTCTTTTCTCCAGGATAGACCCGGAAAGGATTCAACCCATGGTGGCCGCCAACATTCAGGATGCCGTTGATTCAGGCGCTGAGGCCATGGTCTATCTTTGCCCTCTGTGCATGGGGACCCTGGCCAAGCCTGCCAGTGAAAAGGGGCTTAATCCGGTCTTCATCACCCAATTGGTCCGCATGGCCCTTGGAGAGATCCCTTTCCCTGCCTCGGGTCAGAGCGCCTAAAGGGCGATCCGGAGAGGGAGGGAGAAAGCAATATGGAAAGGCCAGAGGAGCTGATGGATCAACTGGATGCCATTTTCCATCCCGGGTCTGTGGCGGTGGTGGGTGCGCCGAGGGGTATGAAGGGAGGGAAGGTCTTTCTTACGGGCCTTCTGGAACAGGGCTTCCCGGGACCCATCTACCCCGTCCATCCAGAGGCGGATGTCATCGACGGCCTCAAGGCCTATCCCACGGTGTCGGCTATACCCGGGCCCGTGGACCTCGCCATTATACTGGTGCCCCATCATCGGGTCCTCCCGGTTATACGGGAATGTGCGGAAAAGGGCGTTAAGGGGGTGGTGCTCTTCACGGCCGGGTACAAAGAGACGGGGACCCGGCAAGGGAAGGCCCTGGAAGAGGAGTTGGTCCGGGTGGCCCGTTCTTCCGGGATGAGGCTCATGGGGCCTAATTGCATGGGCCTTTATTCACCCAGGGCCGGGCTGTCTAATTTCCCCGAGCTGTCTAGAGAGCCCGGACCTGTGGCAATCATTTCCCATAGTGGGTCCCTGACCAACATTTTGGGCCGTACCGCAGAGCAGAAGGGGATCCGCTTCAGCAAGGTTGTGAGCCTGGGTAACGAATGCGATCTCACAAGCGCGGATTTCCTTGCCTATCTGGGCCAGGACCAGGAAACAGGGGTCATCGGGGCCTACCTGGAAGGCATAAACAAGGGCCCCTTCTTTTTGGAGGCCCTCAGGCAGGCTTCTTTGAAAAAACCGGTCATTTTGTGGAAGCTCGGGATGACCCAGGAGGGAAGCCGGGCCGCGGCTTCTCACACGGGGGCCCTTGCGGGTTCCCGGGATGTATGGGCGGGAGCTGTGCGGCAAGGGGGGGGTATCGCCGTGAAAGGCTATGAGGCCTGGGTTGATGCCCTGATGGGTTTTTCCCTGCTTCCCCCCCGTTTGGGCGATCGAATTGCAATCCTCTCGGGGCCCGGGGGTCTGGCCGTATCCGCTGCCGAGGCCTGTGGTAATGCGGGGCTGAGCCTGGCTGAGCTTTCAGAAGAGACCAGGACCACCCTGAGCGAATTTGTACCGCCCACCGGTACGAGCCTCCGCAATCCCATCGATGTGGGACTTACAGCCTCCTTCAACGTGGATATCTATATCGGGGCCGCAAGGGCGGCTGCAAGAGATTCGGGAGTGGATGCGGTTGTGGTGGCAGGAAGGGGATTCACCTCCGAAGCAAACACCCTCTACACGGATTCCATGATACAGGCGAGCAGGGATTTCCAGAAGCCCTTTCTTATGGTGAACATTCCCGGCTTTGACCAGGCCCTTGCCCGGCGTTTGTGTGAAGGCGGGCTTCCTTTCTTTGAATCCGCAGAGAGGGCCATGGACACCTATGCCAAGGTCTGGAGGTACCAAAAGTGGCTGAGGGCGGCTTCAGGGAAATAAGCGGGTAAGAAAGGGCTTGGAAAAAGGGGCTTTGGTGAAGATTCACTCACACTTTGCGGGTACGACCCTCAAGGATTTCCACATGGAGGTCCAGTGGCGTCACACCATGAATACAGCGGCGGCTGTAGGAGATGACAACCCTTTCTATTTTGATGATGAGCGGGAGGGGGGAGTGATCGCCCCACCCATGTTCCCTGTGGTCACCACATGGCCCATCGTAGAACGGATCTGGGAGTATATCCAAGCCGATGATTTCCCACGGGAGATTGTGGCCACCCAGGTCCATTACAGGGAGCATCTTGAGTTTTACAGATCCTTGAGGCCTGGGGACACCGTCACCATCAGGGGGGAGGTGGCCGCCATTTTTCCTCATCGGGCCGGAACCCAGGTGGTGGTCAAATTTGACGCCGTGGATGCCCAGGGCGTGCCCGTATTCACAGAGTATAACGGTGCCCTCATGCGGGGTGTGGAATGCCCTGACGGTGGGCAGGGGGCCGAAACCCTTCCGGAGACGCCTCCCTTTGAAGCTTCGGGGCCTGCGCTCTGGCAGGCTTCAATTCCCATAGGTCGGCTTCAGCCCTTTATCTACGACGGGTGCACCAACATTTTTTTCCCTATCCACACCTCCAAAAGGTTTGCCCGGCGGGTGGGGTTGCCGGGGACCATCCTGCAGGGAACCGCCACCTTGGCTTTTGCCTGCCGGGAGCTGGTGAACAGGGAGGCGGGAGGTGATCCCAGGAGACTGAGGATCCTTGGGTGCCGTTTCAGTCAACCGGTATTGCCAGGGACGACCATAGCGGTTAGGCTTATGGCAAGAGAAATGCACGAACAGGGCGCGGGGCTCCACTTCTCTGTTCTCAACCAAGAGGGAGAAAGGGCCTTGAGCGGCGGATATGCCTTTTTTAAAAAGAGCGGTGATAGGCCATGATTCTAGAAAAACTAAGAGACAAGTGCGCCGTGGTTGGTGTTGGGTATACAGCCCAGGGCAGGGTGCCGGATCGTTCGGCCCTGAGCTTTTATCTGGAGGCCGCTGCGAATGCTATCAGGGACGCGGGTATCAGAAAAGAAGATGTAGACGGACTTATCTGTTATCGCCAGTTTGAGCCCTTGGGCAATGATACCCTGGTTACTCCCTACCTGGTAGCCCAGCACCTGGGCATTCAGCCGAAGATCTTGAGCCAGGAATCCTTTTGCGCACGTGGCCATTTTCTTCACGCCGTGAGCCTGATAGAGGCGGGTTTTTGTAATTACGTGCTCATCGTGTACGGGGATAATGCCCTTTCCGGCGGTCGGAATTTTGCCGAGAGGGGTACGAACAGCGAACCCCCGGCCCACAATGCCGCTTATGGGGAGTTCAGCGCGGCGGCACAATATGCCATGGCGGCGCGCAGGGCCATGCATGAATTCCGGACCGGACCTGAGACCTGGAAGGAAATCGCGGTGAATCAGCGCAAGTGGGCCAATCTCAACCCCCTGGCAGCCATGCACAAAAGGCCTCTCACCTACCGAGAATACCTCAGTGCAGACTGGCTTGTAGCGCCTTTCCGTCTCTATGATTGCTGCCTTATCAGCGACGGGGGAAGGGCCTGTATCCTCACCTCCACGGAACGGGCCCGGGACCTGCCCCACCCGGTGGTCACCATTATGGGTCTGGGAGAGCACAACCCCTCTGTGGATATCCACCAGTCCAGGTTTATGGCCGGGCCCACCGGCGCCCGGGTGGCCGGGAGAACGGCCCTTGACATGGCCGGTATCGGCCTTCAGGATATAGACGCCTGTGAGATTTACGACTGCTTTACCTACACAGTGGAGATCACTCTCCAGGACTATGGTTTTTTCGGCCCCGGTGAGGGTGGAGACTGGTTCAAGGACCACAGAACCGCACCGGGGGGAGACATGCCTGTAAACACCTCGGGCGGGCTGCTGGGCGAGGCCTATTTCATGGGCCTTACCCCCATTACAGAGGGGGTGATGCAGTTGATGGGGCGGTGCGGGGAGAGACAGCTCGGCCCCGGGACAGGAACCAAGAACCCTGAAATCATTCTTTGCTGTGACAATGGTGCCATCCTGCAGACCCACGCCACCATAATTTTGAGGAGGCCTTAGCATGGGAGATGAAGGGGTTTTATGGGGATCCAACGCCGACATGAGTCCCTTTTGGGAAGGGTGTAAAAAACAGGAACTCCGTTTTCAGAAATGCCGAAACTGTGGGCATGTGAGGTGGCCTCCCGCGGTGATTTGCCCCCGGTGTCTCTCCCAGGACAAGGAATGGATTATGTCTGAGGGGAGGGGAACGATTTACAGCTTTGTGGTCTATCATGTCGCCTTCCATCCGGCCTTTAAAGGATCTCTTCCCTATGTGACCGGGGTGGTGGAACTGGACGAAGGTCCTTCTCTGATCACCAACATTGTGGACTGTGATCCTTCCCATCTCAGCTGTGACATGCCGGTGGAAGTGGTTTGGGACCACACGGGAGACGGGTCAGTTCTGCCGAAATTTAGACCCGTTGCCATTTAAGCGCCTTTAAAAAGAGGCATTTGTCAAAAGCATTTTTCTTGACCTTCTGGAAAAGGATCTGATAAAAAAATGTTCGGCCGCAGGCGTTTTTATTAACCATCGCAAAATAGTTGACATGTAGTAGTATTGTATGATAATCTTTTTGTATGAAAACAGATTGCAGAGCACTGGATCACAAGACGTTGTCGGAACTGCGAAAGCGTGCTGTGGGGCGTGTGCAGGCCGGGGAAAGCCCCACTGTTGTTGCCAATGTGCTGGGAGTTAGTATACGCACGATGTTTCGTTGGCTGGCGTTGTATCGCGCCGGAGGAGAACAGAACCTTCGTGCAAATAAACGGGGTGGCCGACCGCCCAAGCTCGACGGTAAGGCTTTGAAGTGGGTCTACGATACGGTGACGCTGAAGAATCCGCTGCAGTTGAAGTTTCCCTTTGCCCTGTGGACTTCCAATATGGTCGGAGAGTTGATTCGAAAGCGCTTTGGTGTGCGCCTGAGTCGTAGTTCGGTGTGTAGACTCCTCGGGCAAATGGGATTGAGTGCGCAGCGGCCGCTGTGGAGGGCCTACCAGCAGGATCCGGAGGCAGTACGGCGATGGACTGAAATAGAATACCCTGCGATTCGTCGTCGCGCTCGAAAGCTGGGTGCAGAGATTTATTTTGGGGATGAAGCCGGAGTGCGGTCTGATTTTCATAGTGGTACCACCTGGGGAGAACGCGGAAAGACCCCTATAGTATCGAGTACCGGAGCCCGCTTTGGGGCCAACATGATTTCTGCCGTAAGTGCCCAGGGCCAGTTGCGTTTCATGGTCACCAAGGGCCGAGTGTCGTCCACAGTGTTCCTGGAGTTCCTGAAGCGCTTGCTTGTAAACGCGGACAGACCTATTTTCTTGATCGTTGACGGGCATCCGAGTCATAAGGCCAAAAAAGTTCGCCAATTTGTCAACTCCCAAGAGGGGAAGCTAGAGTTGTTCTTTCTACCGGGATACTCACCAGAGCTCAACCCCGACGAATACGTCTGGAACCATCTGAAGAATAATGGGATTGGTCGCAAGGCGCTCAGTTCGCCAGCCGAACTGCGAAGTCTTATCATTGGCCATCTGCGAAAACTTCAACGGTTACCCCAGATCATTATTGGCTTCTTTCACTCTCCGACTACTTGTTACACTACTAATTTATGACTTCTATTTTGGGAAGATTAATAACTTCGAGGGTCCAACCATGTATTATGTCCGGTAAAGCCCCTTTTCTTTTTCGAGAGAAAAGGGGCTTTTTTAATGGCTCCCTTAAGAGGATTTGAGCAGGTGTAAGGGGTTTTTCATGGCCAGGCTTGAAGGGCGTACAGTCAGGGGTATCGGACGTCGCAAGGAAGACATCCTTGTAAGGGACAATTTACGCAAGCATTCGCAGCTCTTAAATGTAGGCCAGATCATTACCTCGGAAATGGACCTTAATGCCCTCTTTGAAGTGATCATGGACCAGACGAATCAGATGATGACCACCGAGAGGAGCACGGTATTTCTTCACGACGGTGACGCCGGTGAGCTGTGGTCCCTGGTTGCCACCGGCATGAAACGGAACGAGATAAGGATCCCTTCAGATTACGGGGTGGCCGGGTGGGTTTTCGGTAGCGGAATGCCGGTCATTATCAACGACGCCTACAGTGATCCCCGCTTTTTTTCGGAAGTAGACAGGCGCTCGGGTTTTAGGACCCGTAATATTCTGTGTGTCCCCTTGGTCAATCGGGAGGGCAGATGTACCGGAGCGCTCCAGGCCCTGAATAAGCGGGATGGGGATTTCACGGATGAAGACAAGGATCTGCTCACTTCTGTCTCCCATTATGTGGCCATTGCTTTTGAGAATTCGCAGCTCTACAAAAGGGTGAAGGACTATTCAGATGAGCTCAAAGAGACCCTCATCCGAATCGAGACCCTGGAAAAGGTAAGGAACCAGTTGACCAAATTTGTGCCCTCCTCGGTGGCCAGGCTTGTGGAGAAGGAGCCTGACAGGCTGACCCTGGATAAGGTTCCCATGCAGGTGACCATCCTCTTCATTGACATACAAGGCTTCTCCGCCATAACGGAGAGCTACGACCAGAAGCTGGTTAATGATATGGTGGAGGCCCATTTTTCCAGATACCTGGAGTGTATCAATCGTCACCGTGGAGAAGTAAACGAGACCTCGGGCGATGGGTTAATGGTGATTTTCAAAGAAGGGGCCGTGGAGATGCATGCCCAGGACGCTGTTGACGCGGCATTGGAGATTGCTTCCCAATGTCTTCATCTGAATCAAGAACACTCTTATCCCTGGGGCCCGGTCGAGCTTCACCTGGGAATCAACTCGGGACAGGCCTGGGTGGGCTCCACCAAAATGAGGGGCTTAACCGGGGAAAGGTGGACTTACACGGCCTCCGGGATGGTTACGGTTCTGGCGGCGCGCATCGGCGCTCTTTCGGAGAAATCCCGGGTCTATGTGGGTCCCGAGACACGCGAATGCATCGGGAATGATTATGATTGTGAATTTATTGGTTCCCGGTCACTCAAAAATGTGAATGAGCCTGTTCCCATTTGCTGGGTAAAGGGGAACAAAAAATGGGAAAACGATCACGACCTTAAGCCTGCTCCAGATCAAGGATTCTCTGAACCATAAGTCCGGCGCTGTATGCCGCAAACCGTTTTTGGAGGGAGGAAGCCCCTCCGTAGGAGACCACCGGGTAGGTCCATTGCAGAAGAGCCAGCAGATAGGGGAGGATATCCGTCTCATAGATGGTGACCCTGTCTGCATACGTCCTCAGAAGGCAAATCATGCGGTGGGCCTTTTTGACCATGACATCCTTTCCGTGATAAATAAAACGGGGCATCTCGTTCAGGGCGGAAACCTTCGCCAGAGTCTTCTCAAACTCGATAAGCCGCTTGAGGTCGTCGTTGCTTTCCAAGGTGGTCATTTCAATCTTGACAATGGCTTCAAGACGGGCAAAATCCGAGACAACATTTCTCATCCCGGTCTCTGAAAAGTCGATAATGTAGATGTTTTTTCCTTCATCAAGAAGGATGTTCTGCATGTTCAGATCTCCATGGGTGATGGATTTGTACCAGAGCCGGGCATACCCCTGACGGGCCGGATAGCCGTGCTTCAAGAAGTGGAAGGGATTGGGAAGGTCCATATCCAGCTCCGGACAGGGCAGATTTGCCTCGTCAGGGGAAAGGGACAGGGTCTTTTGGGCATCCTCAAGGATTTTGGGGAACAAGCGGAGGGGGTTGTGTTCCTCATAGGGCCGGATCTCTTCCCATGTGGGCTGCCCGTGCCACGGCTTGAGGATGGTGGTAAAGATGGTCTCGAAGAGAGGGACCAGCTCTTCTGCGGGTTTTTCCCGGAAATGGTGCGTGAGCCAGGTGAGGTGACTCTCGGGCCCACCGATACCCACAAAATTATATCGGATACCCGCCCAGTTATCATGAGATGAGGTCCCCATAATGGTAGTGGCGTTGTTGAGGATGTACGGTTCCACGTAGCGATGATAGGCCTCTTCTTCACGCCGGGTTATTTCTGTGGGTGCGATTTTGAGGACCGCCGGGAGTCTCCTTCTCCCATCCCTGCCATAGCTTGTCACATAAAAGGTCTTGGACATAAACCCCCCGTGAATGGGCCTGAGGATCACCCTGCTTTCCTCTGAAAAGACACGCCTCGTAATAATGTCCCACGCTTCGGGGAAGTCCTCATCAGGGTCTTTGTCTATGCGGAGCAGTTTTTCGGCCCCGGATCGAACCGTGGCCGGTAGGTAGATCCAGACTCTGGCCCGCCTTATCTTGGTCTCCGGCTCAATGTGACCCACCCCTTCCAGTTCTTCCAGGTCGGCCAGTGCACTGAGCTCCTCAGCCAGGTTAAGGGACGGTTTCCGCTTCCGGGGGGAGGTGAATTGAAACCCGTGGCCGTGGAAGAACCTTCCTCCGCCCAGGATATCGCGCCTGGCGTGCTTGAAAAGGACCGGAGTCCCCCCTTTGTCTGGGTCCGCCGGGTTTCCGGCGACGCCCACCATCACAAGGCCTTTTCTTTCGGGAAGGGCCTTTGTTTTGGCTTTCCCTGCGAAAATATCCCGGCGGTCGATGAAATGGGAAGACACGAGCCTGATCGTTTCTGCGAAGAGGATCATGCCGATGAGGGACGGTCTCCGGTCAAAGGAGCCTGAGAGCAGGTCAAGGAGGTCCCCGGTCAGGTCCGAAAGGGTGATTTCGCCTTCTTTATCACCTTCAATAAAACAGCCGGGGTCTCCCGAGAAGCCCAGGGCCGAATCCACGTAGACTAAAGTCTCCCGGGGTTTAGCGGTGACCTGAAAATCGGGTATGCAGTGACCATCTGCGGGAACCACCCCCACCAGTGGGCCCGCTGAGATAAAGACGCCTATGGCCCTCTGGGCCTGATGCAGGTCCCGGCCCAGGCCTCCTATGCCGAAACCGGGACCCAATGTCTTGAGATCTGTGGGGATCATGACGGTCCCGTTTTGATCCGAGTTGGGGTCTTCCCGGCCCCACAGATCAAGGTGACTTTTTGCCCCTGAAAAAGCCCTCAAAAGATATGTCCTGCCGCCGGTGGTTTTTTCGGCAGGGGTGTCCTGAGCCGCCCCGCGGCTTTTGGCCTTTTCAATCGCCTCGTCAAGGGTTCGGGCCGTCCGAAACTGGCTGAGAAGCCCTGAAACATCCAGGATGTGCATAAGAAAAGGGGGGAGGGCGGCGAGCGTGATTCCCCCTGAGCGCTTCCTCAGGGCCTTTTCGATCTTTATTAGGGAGCGAATTCCCATGCTCGAGAGGTAACTGACCCGAGACAGATCCAACACCAACTCCCTTGTCTCCCTGGAGGGGGGGGACATCTTCTCGTCGAAAAGGGTGGCGCCGTAACTGTCCAATTTCCCTTGGAGGACCGCTACAGGCATCCCATCCACGTACTTTAGCTGTATTTCAAGCATAGCCCTACGCCGCCTTTAGTGTCTCTGGCCTTTTGAGCGAGTTCCGCCCTAAATTTGTGGATATATCCTATTTTCCCCTGTAAGATCAAGGACTGTCGGACGGGAAGGGGTTCCCTTGTTTGTCCCGCGAATGCAACCGGCGATCTTGGATGCGCAAAAAGGGGGGCCCAAAGCGATTTGGGCGATAGAGAATCTGATCCGGGATGTGCCATGAAGGATGGGTGGTATTGATCGGGCCGATCATCGACAGGGCGAATCGGCGCACCCGGGCTAGGGGATATCGGAGATTAATGTAAGGGAGGTTTAGACGATGACACTGATTAGGGTGGATGAAGACAAGTGCAACAAAGACGGCATCTGTGCGAGGGAATGCCCCATGGGAATCATAAAACTCAAGGATAAGGCCAGTTATCCGGTGATGGTCCGGGAAGGGGAGAACTTCTGTTTGAGGTGCGGTCACTGCGTGGCCGTGTGTCCCCAAGGGGCCTTGAGCCATCAGGAGGTCCCCCTGGAGGATTGTCCGCCCATCCGGGAGGCCTTGGCCATTACCGAGGAACAGGCCGTACAATTTCTCCGGTCCCGCCGTTCAGTGAGGGTTTTCAAGGACAAGCCGGTGGAGAAGGAAAAGATCCAGAGACTCATTGAGATCGGCCGGTATGCGCCCACCTCAAGCAATAGCCAGATGGTAAGATGGCTGGTATTGACGAATCAAGAGGAGATCAAAAGGGTTGCACACATGACGGTGGAGTGGATGCGGGGGGTTCTTAAAAGGGACCCTCAGCCTGCCGCCGCCCCCTATATGCCTCTTATTGTGGCCTCCTGGGATTCGGGCTATGACGCGGTGCTCAGACATGCCCCGGCCCTTATTGTGGCCTATGCCCCCGAAGAGGCGAGTAACGGCATGGTGGACCTGACTTTGGCCCTTTCCTATCTTGAGCTGGCCGCGCCAACAATGGACCTGGGAACCTGCTGGGCCGGCCTGGTTCAGAGGGCCCTCCATTTCCGGCCTCCCCTTAAAGAGGCCCTGGGTCTTTCAACGGGTTGCACCCAACACTACCCCATGATGCTGGGATATCCCCAATTCAGATATTTCCGCCTCCCGGAACGAAAATCTCCCATGATTACCTGGCGGTAGGAGCCAGGAAAAGGACCCCCCGGCCCGGGATGGGACGCAGGGGTTAAAAGAGGCGGAAAAAGGGAGTTGCGATTTCCGCCTCAAGGTGATAGGGTCCCGCATCTTGCGGCTTTTTCGGTGATAAAGGATTTTCCCCACGGAACCTGCGAAACATCACTCATGAAGGAAGACCAGAAAGGCATGAGGAGAGGGATTATGCCAGATAAGAAGACAGACCTGGCCGGACCCGGCATCGGGGACTATGAAGACTTGGAGAAGATTCTTCCGGAGGACTACAGGGCCATACTGGATCCAAAGGAAACCCAGGTGGCGATCTATGCGATCAAGGACTATATTGAGAAAAACCTGTGTGCGGAACTCAACCTCATGCGGGTAACCGTTCCCCTTATTGTGGACCTGGAAAGCGGGGTAAACGACTACCTGGACCGGGACGGCTCACGCACGCCCGTGCAATTTCATATCTCCAACGACCATGGAAAGAATCCCATCAAGGCCCAGGTCGTTCAGGCGGCGACCAAATGGAAGAGAATGGCCCTCAAATACTTTTCAATGGACAAAGGGGAAGGGCTGCTCACGGACATGCGGGCGGTGCGCAAGGATTATTTCCTGGACCATGATCACAGCGCTTATGTGGATCAGTGGGACTGGGAACTGGCCATAACAGAGGATCAACGGAATCTGCCGTTCTTGAGACAGGTGGTGGAGAAACTATGGAAGGTGTTAAAGGGGGCGGAGAGACATGTACAGGAACTCTTTCCCCGCCTCCGTACCGAGGCCTACCCGGATCTCCCTGATGAACTCACCTTTATTCATGCAGAGGACCTGCTGGACCGCTACCCCGACCTGCCTCGAAAGCAGCGTGAAGAGACCATCTTACAGGAACACCCGGCCCTTTTCATTTATGGCATAGGGTGGATTCTCAATGACGGCTATCCCCATGAGCTCAGGGCTGCGGACTACGATGACTGGGCCACGGAGACGGTGAGCGAGGATGGAAGACCCATGCGTGGCCTTAATGGTGATATCCTTGTCTGGAACCCGGTCACTAAAAGGCGTCATGAACTATCATCCATGGGCATCCGTGTTAACGCACAGACCCTCAAGGAGCAGCTTGAGATAACCGGGCAACTTGATTTTCTCAAATTCCCCTATCACCAGGCCATCCTGAACAATACAATTCCCCTCAGCATCGGGGGTGGAATCGGCCAGTCCCGCACCTTTATGCTCCTTCTGAGGAAGGCCCACCTGGGGGAGGTAAGCGTCAGTGTGTGGCCGAAGGTCCTCAAGGACATGTGCAAGAGGAAGAATATCCATGTCCTGGAGTAGGGCCGTCTCGGGCCTTGGAAGGTATGAATAAATCAATTCCGGACACAAGTGCCTTTCCAACCCAGAGATGAGACGTTTTTTTGCAAAATCAAGGAAATCAAGGGATTACGCGGAGATGTACTATAGTACACCGCACAGGTGATCCCGCGGATTGACGCCGAGGCTGTGAAAAAGAGCCATTTATGGATGGAAACAAGTTACGGCCTATCCTGGAGATCTTCCCAAATAGCTTCAATCTCCTCTCTGGGCACATCAAAGACGACGCCCTGCGGGGGCAGGACCTCGGTTTTGAGAAAACCGGGAAGGCGGTCAACGCCCGGGTCCAGACCGGCTGCGCGATTAAAGGCCAGTTCTTCTCGGATGGTCTTGATGCCAAGACCCAGGACCTCCTCACCGCTCAAAGACAGCCCATAACGGGCGTTCAGTAATTCCGCCAGGATGCCTATCAGAGCAGGTGCCTTTGCGGGCAAGGCAAGCATACAGTATCCCACCGTATCCATTGTGGCCATAAAGATCTGGGCTTCCTTTGATTTTTTCACCTGCCCTTCCTTGGAAAGGGAGTCCCGGTAATCAATGCCCGCGGTATGATCCGCACCCATGGCTGAGGTGGCATAGGTTACCCCTACAGGCTTACACGCCCGGGGATCATGGGCCGGGATGGCTTGACCCAAGACGGCGGGCACCCGTTCCAGACCAAAAACCCGTGCTGTGACGGCGGCTCCCTGCCCCAAGATCCTCCCAAAGGGCGTTCCTTTTTCTATTTCGTCCAGGGCGCCTAGAACGCTTTCGGGGTCTCCAGAGGAGACCAGGCCTGCTTCCATGGCCTGTGCTATGGCGCTACCTATCTCGATGGTATCAATACCGAGGTCATCACATCGCCTGTCTATACGGGCTACGGCGTCCAGATCCCCAATGCCTAGATTGGACCCCATCATGGCGAGGGTTTCATATTCAAGAGCGGAAGTAAGGTGATGGCCTTGTGGGTCGTTAAAGACTATGGAGCACTGGACGATGCATCCAGGCATACACCCATGCATTTTTCCGCCTCTTTGGGTATTGGTCTCTTTTATGACCTTCCCGAAGAAATTCTCGGCCTGATCAAAAGAGCCGGCCCGGTAATTGTTGGTGGGCATGCTGCCCACTTTGGTCACAAAAGGGATGACTCCGGGAGTGCCGAGCGCGCGGTTCAGGGCGGCACTTCCTTTGTCTGCCTTAATCACCTCCACGAGGTTTTTTACGCCATTCTGAAAGGCCTGGCTGTCCTTGAGATCCACCCGGGGGGTGTCTGAATCGTCGATGACTATGGCTTTAATCCCCTTGGCCCCCATGACCGCCCCAAGCCCTCCCCTGGCCGCATGCCTGGTAGGCCTCCCGTCTTGGTCTGTAACGGCCACCGTTGCCGCAGACACACGTTCTTCGCCGCAAGGTCCAATGGATATGATCCCCACTTTTTCGCCGAATCGTGCCTGCAGGGCGGCGGCAAGGTCGTAGTTTTTCTTGTGGGCCATGTCCTGGACGGGCACGAACTCACAACCCTTTCCGTCTATCTTGACAATATAGAATTGATGATCCTCAGGTTTACCTTCAATCACCACGGCCCTGATCCCGAGACGATCCAGCTTTTGGGCCGCCGTTCCCCCGGCATTGGCTTCCTTGATGCCATAAGTGAGGGGGCTTTTACCGCCCACCGAGATCCTTCCAAAGGAAGGGGCCATGGTACCGGCAAAAAGGCCGGGTGCAAGAACCAGTTTGTTTTCCCCACTCAGAGGGTGGCACAAGGGGTTCACCTCTCGATTCAATATAGCGGCAATCAGGCCTCTACCAGCCATGAGTATGTCCTGGTCTGCGACTTTTTCCTGCCTGGCCTCTTGTTTGCCCGCATTAAGTCTTAAGATATATGGCATTGGGAACCTCCTATCATAGGACTCAGTAACGGGGGCTTTCACGTTCCGCCCCAGGGTGAATCCAGGAATGGGGTTGTCAAAGGAGGGAAAACCACGATATGATTCTAAATTAGCAAATAAAGGGTCGGAGATCAAAAGAATAAATCATTTGATCTTGGGTTATCTTTGCACCTGGCCCATTGGGCCATGTCCCGAAGGAACGTCTTATGCCTGAATCACAGGTGATATCTCACTTCTTCCGTCTTGTGAATAACCGGGACCTCGAGGGGATGGGAGGTCTCCTCGGTGAAAGGGCCGAATTCCACTTCCCCAAGACTCAACCTCTTTTGGGAAAAGATCGGATATTGCGGTTTTTCGCTGTCCTTTTTCGTCAATATCCGGAACTCCTTTTTGAGATCCATACCATAATAACCGAAGGCAACAAGGCCGCTGTCCATTGGAAGAATCGGGGGGTGAACAGGAGGCGGGAATCCTATGAAAACGAAGGGGTGAGCCTCCTGGAGCTGGAGGGGGACAGGATTCGTTTCATCAGTGATTTTTTTAAGGATACAGAGAAGTTTTGACTTTCCGCATCTGGATAGGTCTCTGGCCTCCTATCCCAATTCCTGTTGCGAAATGCTTAACAATCTGTTAAAAGCCCTGAAGGGATTTGGGAAAGAAAAAGATTTTGGAAAAACCCTGCCAGAGGCCACCATGGTAAAGAAAGGAACTCCATTTCTCATCGAGAGAGGTGGAGTTTTGTTCGTAAGACAGACACCGGAGTGGATGAGGAAAGGGGCTGATGAGGATGAAGGAAATAACCGTTACCATAAGTGATCGGGTTTTCAGCATCGATGTGGGCATCCATGACGGTGACCTCATCGAGGTCATTTTTGATGCCCTGGCCGGGTATGTAAGGCAAGGTTTTTCCGTGAATGTGAGGCAGACATACATGAAATCGCCATCCGATTCGCTCAAAATAATCACAAAAATCATCTCCAAACCCAAGCAAATGGATCAGTGGAAGGAAGAGACAAAAAAACTGATACGCGTTCTCCAAAGACCCGCCTGATTTTTCCCTTGAAAATGCGGCAACCCTCTGTTGTAAGAGAAGGGTGCTGGAACGGCCTTGGGAGCGATGTCCAGCCGTGTTAAGCACGGTAAAACGACCGGACCTAAAGAGCCGTGAAGGCCCCAAGGGCGGATGTCTTACCGAAGGAGGTTTTATGGATATTTATGAGGCGTTGATGGCAATTGTGGGGAAGGAAAATGTTTCCAACCGACAAGAAGAGCGCTTTATTTACTCCCGGGATTCAGGGGCCCAACCTGCGCGCAGCGTGGACTTTGTGGTTATGCCGAAAACCACCGAAGAAGTGCAAAAGATCATCCAATTGGCCAACAAAGAGGGTGTCCCGGTGACCCCCCTTGGGGGTGGCTTTACCCTGTCGGCCCTGGTCGTGCCCCAGAAGGGTGGCATCGTCATGGATATGAAACGGATGGACAGAATTGTGGAAGTCAACGAGATCAATCGCTACGCGGTGGTGGAAGCGGGTGTATCTCAAGCCGCCCTGAGGGCCTATCTCAAGGCCCATCATCCCCGGCTTCAGCACTCCACCCCTGAGGCCCCTCCTACAGTAACGGTGGTGGGAAACGCCCTTATCCAGGGACATGGCCATATCTCTCCGAGATACGGGATCAACTCGGATATGATTAACGGTATGGAAGTGGTGCTTCCCACAGGCGAGATCTGCAGGATCGGGTCCGGCTCCATGGGGCCCTCTTGGTTTTCGAGAGGTCCCCTGCCTGATCTGGCAGGCCTCTTTATTGGATGGCTCGGGACAACGGGAGTGGTTACAAAGCTCTCCCTTAAGCTCTACCCCAGGCCCGCGTATCGGGAGGTTCTGGCCTTTTGTACGGACGACATAGACTTGATACCCGAGGCCATTTTTGAGGTCACTCAACTGGACCTGCTGGAGGATTTTTTCCTCATCATGCAAGAGAAACCGGACTGGATGAACCACGCGTTCTTTATCATCGTCATTTCCGGTCATTCCGAGCAAGAAATGGACCTCAAGAGACAGAGTTTCAAGGGCTTATTCGACGCCTTCAAAAAAGCCGGGGAGGTCTGGTACGTGGAAGACCTCCATCCCGCTTTGAAAAAGCGGTTTCTGGATGTTCCACCTTTGGCCGCCCTGGCTGCGGATTTCAGAAAAGGGGGAGGATTTGAATACACGGGTGCCATACTCCCCATAGACAAGGTACCGGAGGCATGGAGAAAAGGTATCGAGATTTCACACAAATATGGCATGGTTTGTTCCTATGTGCACCAGGTGCTGACATGCCACAGCATCATGTTTGGCTTTAATTACTCCTTTAACAGGGCCGACGATGAGGATATACAGAACACGCGAAAGGCCCTTGAGGAGTCCAACCGCTTCACCTATGACCTCGGGGGCATGGTATGGAAAGGGGAGGTGGGGGCACAGAAATTGGCCATGGAGCGGATGGATCCTAACACGGTGGAACTCATCCAAAGGGTAAAGGGGTTTCTGGATCCCAAGGGCATCATGAACCCGGGAAACTGGGAAAAAGAGAAACCTGAACGGTCTTGAAAGGCGCTGGTTCGGGGGACAGCTCAACCGCTGAAATTCTCTGAAATCTCCTTGATGATGGCTTCCAGAACCGGTTTTTCGCATTCCTCCCACTCCAGCCCGGTCTTTTCCGCGGTCACCGAGAAATCAGACTGAAACTGTTTGTGGGGGATTTCTTCCTTGAATTCCTGGGATACAGAAGTGGCACTTCCTTGTTTGATCTCGGTCCTGGTCTCGGTTAATAGCGCTCGATCAGCCTTTTCGAGGACCCGTATAACCCCGTCAAATTGTACTCTGCCTACCTTGACGAGACTGCTTGTGAGGTCTGCAAGGGCCCCGGCGGCAGTGCCCACCGCTGCCCCTGCAATGGCTGCACCGGTTCCCTTTTGAGCCCCGATAACCCCTCCGGCCACGCCGCCGGCCACTGCGCCGGTGTCGGGACTGCCCATGATCTCACGGGCCGTTTTTTCGCTGAAGTTGCTGGTCAAGACCACTTGAACCTTGAATCTGGCCTCCCTGGGCAGGACGATTTCATAACCCTTCATTTTCAGGGTCTGTTCCACCTCTTCCTTCACCCTTTTGCCTATGTTGAAACCGGACCGGTCCCTAATCTGAAGAGACACGGAATCCCCCGGCTGGGCGTCCAAAAAAAGAGGATTGGGGCTGGTCGTATTTAACTTGAGGTCGTGGTACTCGATCTCGGTTCGGGCCGCATCCATAACCGAACAGGCCGTGAGGCAAAAACCCATTAGGAGGGTAGCGGATAAGAAAAATATTAACCTTTTCATAAGAAGCGCCTTTCGCCCTCTAGGTGAATGCCTTGGCCATAAGCGGGATGGCCGCGAAAGTCCCCAGGGAACTCCCCAGGTTGGTGAAAACAACAATAAGCAGGATTCGGGTAATCTTATTCTTCCAAAAGCCCTTAAAAGAGACGATGTCCTTGGGCAGGGCCTCAAAATCCCTCACCTTGGGTTTGCCCAGGAGGACCTCCACCAAGCCGGCCACCCAGCCCGCTGCAATCATAGGGTTGAGGGAGGTCAGGGGGGAGGCAAAAATTGCTGAAAGGACGGTCAGGGGATGGGCAAGGGCCACCGCCGCGCCGAGGCCCGCCAGGACAGCATTGGCCAGGATCCACCACATGATCATGTGTTTCCCCACACCGGTGTCCGGACCGGTGAATCCGTAAACCAAAAGGCCCACAACGGCCAAAGGAATGGCCCATTTCAACAGGGTGACGCCCTTTCCTTTTGGAGGAATTCTTTCCAGTTCGGTGGTATCCACTGGTTTTTCCCAATTCTTCTTGATACCCGGAACGTGTCCGGCCCCCACCACGGCCACGATTTTTTCCCCAGGGGCATGCCTGATTTTATGGGCCAGATACTGGTCTCTCTCATCGATCAAGATGCGACCCACTTGGGGAAGGGTCTCTCCCAGTTCGGAAAGAAGGGCTTCAAGGGCGTCCTTCTCTTTCAACTTCTCGATATCCTCCTCCTTGATGGCTTCCACGTTGAACATGGAGGTCAAAAGGTAGCCGAACAACTTCATTCTGGTCCATAATCCCATGAGTCGCCAGGCCCTGGAAAGGGTGATGCGAATCTCTCTGTCCGCCAGGTGGACCTGGGCCGAGACTTCCTCAGCCGTCTCTATGGCCTGCAACATTTCCTGCCCCGGTTTGATTCCCAATTTCTCGCCTATCTTCTTTTGGAAGGAGGACAGGATAAGGTTTGACAGGAGGAGGAAGGCCTTTTTTTCTCGAATCACCTTAATGAGATTTGTATCCTGCCACTTGTTTTTTTGGGTGAGGGCCTGGTACCGGGAATCACAAAGCTCAACACATACCGTTTCCGGTCCCTCTCTCTTGATCACCTCATCCACCAAGCGGACGCTCTCTTTTGAAACATGCGCCGTACCGACGAGAAGGATTTCCTTCTCTCCAGACCTCAGGTGATGGATGTTGGGGTTTGCATCGTGGGATATCAAAAAAACTCCCTTCTTCCCCGGTATCGCTTTTCTAGGGTCCCTTATGAATAGCCTTCTTTGAACGGGGTCTCAAAAAAATATTTCATATCATAATCCCTCCGCCTTTTGAATGCAAACAAAAGGAACCCCTTTTTGGTCTCCCCCCCGGATCAAGGAGAGCAGGGCGGGACAATGACCTTGACATGAGATATGCCAGGTCCTAACCTTGTCGGTGTGATCAGGTAACAGGGCCTGGGCGGTGTTGAAACGGGACGGAATCAGCCCGAAGCAAGGGACAAGGAGGCGAGTGATGAAAGTTGCCGCTGGAGTGGATATAGGCTCTTTGACGGCCAAGAGTGTGATCCTGGGCCAGGATGGGAAAATGGCCGCCTATCGTGTGATTCAGGGCAAGATCGTTGATGAGAATGCGGCCAAGGCATCATTGGAACAGGCCTTGGAGGAGGCCCACCTGGATAGGAAGGCAGTGGGCTTTCTTGTGACCACCGGCTACGGAAGGAATATGGTGCATTTCGCAGACAAGAGCATCACAGAGATCAGTTGTCATGCCCGGGGTGCGGAGTGTCTCCATCCCGGAGTGCATACAGTCATCGATATTGGGGGGCAGGACAGCAAAGTCATTGCCCTGGATGGGGGAGGCCGGGTCGTGAATTTCGCCATGAATGATAAATGCGCAGCAGGGACGGGACGGTTTCTGGAAGTGATGGCAGGGGCCCTGGATGTTCCCCTGGAGGAAATGGGAGCCCTGTCTCTGGGATCGGATGACCCGGCGTCTATCAGCAGCATATGCACGGTTTTTGCCGAATCCGAAGTTATCTCTTTGAAAGCCCGGGGTCGTTCGAAAGTGGATATAATCGCAGGGATCCATGAGGCCATAGGCCGACGTATGCACAGCATGGTGAACCAAGCGGGTCTGACACCACCCGTAGTCATGAGCGGTGGGGTGGCCAAAAACGTCGGTGTTGTGTCCGTCTTAGAGAGGCTCCTGGCTACGCCTGTCATCGTCCCTCAGGAACCCCAAATCGTGGGGGCCCTGGGTGCGGCCCTCTTTGCCCTGGATCGCATCGGGGGCGGTTAGTTCTCGCAACAAGGCCTTCGACCCGTCTAATGCCTTCAAAATCAATCCAAACAAGGGAGGAATATTCCATGGGGGAGAGCACTGTGAGCGAGGTGCTGGACAAATTCAGAGGTGTGATTGAAAAACCCTATGAAAAGCTGAAACAGTGGAAGGACGCCCATGAGGTAAAGGTGGTGGGATGCAGTCCCATGCACTTTCCCGAGGAGATGATCCATGCAGCGGGAATGTTGCCCGTGGTCCTTCAAGAGACCGAAGAACCGGTTACGGAAGGGTTTTCCCTGGTTCACCCCTTTTTTTGCGGTATCACCCGAAATATTATTGATGTCGGGGCAAAGGGAGGACTACACTTTTTTGACGGCCTCATATTCAACGATATCTGTATTCAGAGCAGAAATGCCGCCTTTACCTTGAAGCGAATCCTGCCCGAGGCTTTTCCTCTTTTCTTGTTCCAGTTCCCCACTTTTCAGGACCGAGAGACCGTTAGGGAAGATGCGATGAGGGAGTTGGAAAAGATGCGGAAGAACATCGAGAATCTGGCCGATCGCAGGATTGATGAAGGGGACCTTGCCCGGAGCATCGCCTTATTCAACCAAAACCGCGATTTCCTAAGGCGATTCCATGATTGGTGCCTGCGAAACCCCCGGGGCCTTGCTTTTCGAGACAGACAAGCCGTCGTGCGCGCGAGCATGCTCACGCCCAAGGAGGAACACTGTGAGCTTATGGCGTCCCTGCTAAAGGGGTTGGACCAGATGAATCCGCCCTCTTTTGAAGGGAAAGGTCTTTTTGTCTCCGGTCATCTATGCCAGAGCCCCAAAACGGCTATTCTGGACCTCATAGAGGGAACCGGGGCCACCGTTGTGGATGATGATCTCTATACCGGGTATCGCTATTACGCCCTGGATGCCGGAACGGAGGCAGGGCCCATGGAGGCCATAACCGGCCGTATGCTCGACAGGAGCATCCCCGTCCCTACACGCAGTGAGGGCGTCCTCAGGTGGGGGGAATACGTGGTGGAGCGGGCCAAGTATTGCCGGGCACAGGGTGTCGTGGTTTTGATTGCCAAATACTGTGAACCTCACCTTTTCCAGTATCCTTTTATTAAGTCGGCCCTTAACGCGGCCGGGATCCCCCACATCATGCTGGAAACCGAGCCTGAAGTGGTATCTCTTGAGGGAATGAGGACCAGGCTGCAGGCCTTCTTGGAGATGTTAGATTGAGAAAAAGTCACTGAGTGAGGAGGGAAACGGAATGGACCATCAGGAAAAGGTACCAAACAGGTTGAATAGCGTTTCCAAGATAGGAAATATGATGCTGGCCTCCTTTGAAGATATCAAAAGGCAGGCTGCTGAAGGGAAGAAGATGGTGTGGGCCAATGGCTTGCCCGGCTTTCTCTTGGCAAGAGGGGCCGGCCTGCCCGTGCTTCATGCGGAAGGTCTTATTGCAGGCTTGGCGGCTAAAGGCCTGGTGAAGCCTTTGCAGGATGCGGCCGAGGCTTTCGGTTTATTGCCTGACGGGTGTTCCTATGCCCGCAGTTTTATCGGCCTGGCCAGAATCGTTAACGGGGATTACTCTATAGATACCTATCCCAACGCCGAGCTTTATCGGCTGCCCAGGCCGGATGTGTATATCAATGTCCCAGGGGCCGGCTGCGGCACCGGGCGTCTTTGGGGAGATTCTGTGGCCAGCATTTTTGGCATCCCAGCCTTTCACATGGAGCCCCGTGTCAACTGGGAGGTTTCGGATCTGGAGTACAACCTCTCTGATATGATCCGTCAGGAGCGCCAGTTTATCGGCCTTCTTGAAAAGGTCACCGGAAAGCCCTACGACTGGGATCTTCTGGAAGAAGTGATGGGAGAGGTGAAGCGGGCTGTCACCTTGAGATATGAAATCATGGATCTTTGCAAGAACATCCCGGCCCCGGCCAGTTTTTTTGATATGGCGGCCAGCATAGGACCTGTGTGCCATCTGGTGGGACTACCCGGGACAGGAGATCTGCTTGAAGAGATGAAGAGGGAAGTGGAACAAAGAGTCGCCGAGGGCATAGGTGCTGTGCCCAGGGAACGGTTTCGCCTTTACTGGAACGGCATTATGACCTGGCCGAGGCTGGGGATTTTAGGCAGGAAATTTGCCTCAATGGATGCCTGCGTAGTTGCAGGCGCCTACACACACCTGATTTTCCTTCCCAGGCCTGAACGCATCGACCCTGAAAAACCTTTAGAGAGCATTGCCTATAATCTCTGCGAAGTCCTCCTCAACTACGATTACGCCGCCAATGTGGAGGGAATCGCCCGGATGTGCAGGGAGTACAGCATCGACGGTCTGGTTATGAGTGAGACCCAGACGTGCAGGGCGTCCAACAGCTCAAACTTTGCCATCATGGAAGGGGTTGCCAGAAAACTGGGTATCCCTGCCACGACCATGGGGGGCGATTCCTGCGATGAAAGGTTCTACAGTGAGGCCCAGGCGGATACCCGGCTACAGGCCCTTTTGGAGACCATCGAGGCGGGCGGAAAGGGGTAGGCGGGAACCTGTGCAGATCGTTCATGGGTTTTGGCGGGTATGGATGAAATAGGCGAAGGGCTCATGGAGGGGCTCCGGCAAGGCGTCTACCCAGGAGCGGTTCTCCTGGTGGGAAAAGGGGATGAGATTGTCTTTTTCCAGGCCGTGGGTCATCGCGCACTGATCCCCCGGGAAAGGCCCATGGAAGATGAGACTATCTTTGACCTGGCTTCCTTGACCAAACCTCTGGCAACCGCACTGGCCATACTGAAAATGGTGGATCAAGGGATAATTGCCCTTGACGAGCCCCTGCACGATTTGCTTCCCCTGCCCGTGCCGGAAGGCAAACAGGGAATAACCCCGAGGCTTTTATTAAGCCATTCTGGGGGCTTTAAGGACTGGGAACCCTTTTATCTGGACCTTGTTCATGTCGAGGCCGAAAAAAGAAAGGTGCAGTTAAGGCACCGGCTCCTTCACATGCCCCTGGCCTACAAGCCCGGCCAGAAGACGGTTTACAGCGACCTGGGGTTTATGCTCCTTGAATGGGTTATTGAAGAAAGGTCGGGGAGCAGCCTGCCCCAGTTCATGGCCCGCCATATCTTCGGTGCCCTCTCACTTAGAAGGACCCTTTTCGTGGATGAGGGCGGTTCAATGTCTCTGGGCTCGGATCAGTTTGCAGCTACGGAGGACTGCCCCTGGCGGAAAAGGGTGGTTGCGGGGTTTGTCCATGATGAAAACGCCTATGCCCTGGGTGGCTACTCCGGCCATGCGGGCCTCTTTGGTTCGGCACGGGAAGTATACAGCGTGGCCCACCTCTTATTGTCTCACTTTCGGGGTGAACGCGACGATTTTTTCAGGCCGGAAACGGTAAGAGAATTTCTCAGAAGGCATGAGCCCGCCGCGGGCGGCACGTGGGCGCTGGGATGGGATACCCCTTCTTCCAAGGGGTCGAGTTCGGGGGTCTATTTTTCACCGGACAGTGTGGGGCATCTGGGCTTTACAGGTACCTCGGTGTGGGTGGATCTGGCAAAGGGGGTGATTGTCGTCCTCCTCACCAACCGCATCCATCCCAGCCGAAAGAACCAGAAGATCAGGGAATTTCGACCAAAAATGCACAACCTGGTGATGGAGGCCCTGGGAGAGGGCTGATCCTTGACAGAGATAAGTGAAGGGGAAATGATTCTTATCGGGGAAGCTTTTATCCCCCAATATCCAGAATGGAGGGTTAGTTATATGGGCGAGATTCCTAGCACCATGGATATTATCATGGAAAAGAGCAAAGGTCTGACCATGACCGATTCGGAGAAGAAGGCGCTCCGGGAGAAAGAAATGGGTGTCAAGGTCAGAGGTTTGATTCAGAGGTTTATTGATGGAGTCTTTGATGTAGAGAAGATAAGGGATGAGCTCAAGGCCTTAGCAGAAAAAGGGGACGTGGAGGAAATAAACCGGTTGATCCAGGCCGAGGTCCTGGAGAGGATTGAACCGGGGCAAGAAAACGACAGGCTCCTGGAACTCTTGGAGCAAGTAAGCGGAAAAGACAGCTCATCCATCAAAAAGGTATTGGGCGAATTTAATGAGAGAATGGACAGGGAGAAGGAGGTGCGGCAAGGAGACCTGCGGGAAGCATTGAGAAAGAAGGGTATATCCGGTTCAGCCCTTTTGCCCAATCTTATGGCAGATTCTCGGTGGAAGTCATTTCTCCCTCAAGCCAAGGATGGGCTTAAGGAAGAGTTGAGAAGCCTGGTGAATAAGCATTCCTTTTGAAAGATTTTACTGAGGCAATTTATGTCCGGGATGCGAGCCCTGACCCTTCCGGTTTTGATTGCCTTGGCCTTGGCCGGGGTCGCCGCTATGGTGTACATGACACCGAAGGGCCCTGGTATCTATTATGATTCCGTCATATACGTTGACTCGGCCAGGAACCTCTTACTGGGGAAGGGTTATGTTTCAACCCTCGCCGTGTCCTCCAAGGTCAACCTTACCCATGGAGAGCGGCCTTTGACCTGCTTTCCCCCCCTCTTTCCTTTAATTCTCGCCTTAATCGGACTATGGGGCCCGGATCCTATGAATGGGGCCGGGGGGCTTAATGCCTTTCTCTTTGGCTTGAACATCCTTTTGGTGGGTCTTGCCCTTCGTAAATATACCCGGGGATCCTTTTATACTTCAGTGCTAGGTTCGTTTCTCATGCTTACCTCCGCAACCATGCTGAGTGTCCATTCAATAGCACAGACGGAGCCCCTCTTTCTTTTTCTGGGGACTCTGGGAATATTACTGGTGATGAGGTACCTCCGGAACGGAAGCCGATGGGCCCTTGTTGCCGGATCCGTGGCAATGGCACTGGCATTCCTGACCAGATACGTGGGAGGGGCGCTGATAGTGACAGGTCTGGTGGGTATCCTGTTTGTGGGTAGTCAAGCATTTTCTAGAAGGGTCATGGATGGGCTGATTTTCCTCGTGGTCAGCGTTTTCCCCATGGGGCTTTTTTTGATGAGGAATATCTATATGGCCGGCGATGCAACGGGCAGGAGCTTTTCATTCCACCCCGTGGTCGCTGACTTCTTCAAGGTCCTTTTTATCACGATGGGCTCGTGGATATTCCCTGGAAGCAACAAGGTTATTCTCTTTCCTGGGCAGGACATATTCACAGGCCTTATCCTGGTGGTCATCTTGACAGGCTTGATTTTTTCGGGAGTGGTTTTGTTTCACC